>JAJPIR010000174.1 GCA_021324675.1 Actinomycetota bacterium | reverse complement strand
TCGGCGGTCGTGAGCGCGCCGCAGATCACGCTGACCGCCAGGCTCAGCACCTCTGCGGCAGACGCCCGGCGGGGCGTGGTGCGGCTGCACCCGGAGGTACTCGACGCACTGGGCTTGCGGCCGTGGGACGCGGTACGGCTGACGGGTGCACGGGCCAGCGCAGCGCTGGCCGCAGCCGGGCAGACCGCTCCCGGTATCGCGCTGCTCGACGACCTGACACTGTCCAACCTGGGGCTGATCGACGGGTCAGAAGTGGTGGTCGCGCCGGTGCAGGTACCGGCCGCACGCTCGATCACCGTCGCCGGGTCCACTCTGGTCAGCCGCGTGGTCAGCCCGGAGACGCTGCGGCTGGCTCTGGCCGGCAAGGTTGTCACCGCCGGGGATGCCGTGTCTCTGCTGCCCCAGGATGTGGCCCCGGGGTCGGATGCCAGCACTGCGCGCAGCCGGCTGGCCGCCGCGATCGGGGTCAGCTGGACCAGCGAACTGCTCACCGTGACCGCCACCGACCCGGCTGGACCGGTGGCGCCGCACCCGTCCACGGTGATCGGTTGGCGAGGCGGCCAGCGCTCCGCGGGAAAACCAGAGCAGCCACCGCAAAGTGACCCAAGCCCGGAGCTACCAGCCCCGGCGGTGGCCGACCTGGTCGGCGCCCAGGACGCCGCCCGGCGGCTGGCCGAGTGGTTGGAGCTCACCTTCCACCGCCCCGAGCTGCTGCGCAGGCTGGGCGCCAGCACCCGTCTCGGGGTCGCGGTGCACGGCCCCGAAGGCGTTGGTAAGGCGACAATGGTGCGTGCGGTGGCCCGCGACACCGGGGCCCACCTGGTGGAGCTGGCCGCCCCGAGCGCGGCGGCACTGCAACCCGGTGACGCCGCCCGGCGGGTGCAGCAGGCCATCACCGCCGCCCGGCAGCGCCGGCCCGGCGTGCTGCTGATCACCGACGTCGAGGCGCTGCTGCCGGCCAGCAACCCGCCGCCGCTGGCCACCGTCGTACTCGACACCCTGGCGCCAGCGTTGAACGATGTCGCGCTGGTCGTCACCACCGCGCACCCGGAGTCGGTTGATCCCCGGCTGCGCGCGCCCGATCTCGTCGACCGCGAGCTGTCCATACCGCTACCGGATGCGCGCACCCGGACGGAACTGCTGCGGGTGCTGCTGACTGCGGTGCCGCTGGTCACCGGCGTTGACCTGGCCTCGATCGGTGAGCGCACTCCCGGATTCGTCGCAGCCGACCTCGTGGCGCTGCGCCGGGAGGCAGCGGTGCGGGCCGCGCTACGCCACGCATCCGGTACCGAGACCGAGCTGACGATCACCCAGCAGGATCTGGTCGACGCGCTGGACACCGTGCGACCGGTGTCGATGTCCACATCCAGCACCGTCCTCACCGGTGGGCTGACCCTCGACGAGGTCGGCGACATGGTGCAGACCAAGCAGGCACTGACCGAGGCCGTGTTGTGGCCGCTGCGCTACCCCGATTCGTTCACCCGCCTCGGCGTCGACCCGCCGCGCGGGGTGCTGCTCTACGGCCCACCCGGTTGCGGCAAAACTTTCCTGGTCAGGGCGCTGGCCGGGTCGGGTGCGCTGAATGTGTTCTCGGTCAAGGGGGCAGAGCTGCTGGACAAGTGGGTCGGGGAATCGGAACGGGCAGTGCGGGAATTGTTTCGCCGGGCCCGCGATGCCGCCCCTGCGCTGGTGTTCCTCGACGAAGTCGACGCGCTGGCCCCGCGTCGCGGCGGGTCCCCAGACGCTGGAGGCGCCGGGGTCGCCGATCGGGTGGTAGCCGCCCTGCTCACCGAGCTGGACGGGGTGGAACCGATGCGTGACGTGGTCGTGCTCGGTGCCACCAACCGTCCCGAGCTGATTGACCCGGCATTGCTGCGTCCCGGCCGGTTAGAACGCCTGGTGTACGTGCCACCGCCAGACGCGCAGGCCCGCGCCGCCATCCTGCGCGCTGCTGCCCGCAACACCCCCCTGGCCGCTGATGTCGATCTCGATGCACTCGCCGCTGAGCTGGCCGGTTACTCGGCGGCGGATTGCGGGGCATTGATCCGTGAAGCTGCGTTGACTGCAATGCGGCAATCCCTGGACGCGACCGAGGTGACGTCCGAGCAGCTGGCGACCGCCCGGGTCACCGTTCGCCCCTCCCTGGACCCGATCCAGCTGGCTGAACTGGCGCGTTACGCAGACGCCCGGAACTAGCAGGTACTAGCGTCAACTAGCCGGCGCGAGCCAGCTCGCGGTGAAAGGTACGCCGGCAGCGCTGCCACGGCTCCGAGCTGCCCAACGACGCCAGGTGCGGCCGGAGATCGGCGCTGAAGGCGATACTCGCCTCCCGCGGCAACAGTGCGGGCAGGTTGTCGATGGCGATGATGTCCAGCGGTGGCGGCCCGTCACAGAGCCGGCGGGTGGGTGCCGACCAGCTGGTGGTGCGGTTATTGAAGGGGAGCATGTTGCAGGGCGACGTGACGTCACACGTGACGTCGGAAATGACGATCAGCTGGCGGTCCGGATCTTGCAGATCCGCCGAAGTGAGAAAAGGCGGTGCCGGTTCGGTGACCAGTACCGCGTTGATCAGGATGTCGTGTGCAAGCAGGGCAGCCCGGTCCACGGTCTCGGTTTCCTCAAGACCCCAGCAGGTTGGCGTGATGCCGGCGGTGGCCAAAGCTGCCTGCGCACCGCGCCCGCACCGCCCGAAGGCGCCGACGATCAGCGCCCGGGGTGCCACCACCCGGCGCGATCGCGCTAACACCGCGTCGAGCGCCTCCTTCGCCGCCGGCTGCAACGGCGAGCTGAGCCGCCCCTGGTGGTGCAGGACCGCGAGCGCACCGCCGGCGTAGCCCGCCCAGTACCCGAACGCGGCTAGCCGGTGCCCCCGGCCATCTACCAGGTACTCAAGATCGAACAAGGTGCCGCCCCCCGCGGTGAACCGGCGCAACAGCTGGCGACCGCCGCGCTGCCCTTTATAGGCGTGGCCGAAGAACACGTGACGGTGGCGCAGCGCCGCTGGCGCATCGGGCAATTCCTTCAATCCGACGATGCACTCCTCGTCGGGCGCATCCACCCAGCTACCCGGCTCGGCAATCCGGCATCCGACCGCGGCGTAATCGGCGATCGGGAACACCCGCTGCGGAGAATCCTCGACCGTCACCGGGATCCCGCGTTCGATCAGCAGCCGGGCGTCTGCGGGCACGAGGGGCGCGCGGCGCTCGGTGGCGCGTACCTCATGACGAATCCAGAGGCGGAGGGCTTCGGTCATCCTGTCATCGCTGTCTCGTTGTCAGTGGCGGTAATCATTCGTCACGATGACGATCACTCCAGGGCCGACGTGAGTGATACCCGGGGAACGCGGTTCGGCGCGCATCCCGAACGCGGAGGCGATTGCCTCCGCGTCGGCCCGCTGATCGCTGTCCTTTGAAAAGTCCTCCTGGTAGTACACGGTAGTCGTCGGGACGATTCCCCACGGGTAATTGCCGACCTCGACCACCGTCCAACCAGCGGCGGTGAGATCACGTGCCACCCGCGCAGCCAGACCGCGAATGGTGCTGTTGTTGTAGACCCGGACCTCGCCGCGACTCAAGGCCGCCCCGCCAGCTGGACCACCAGCCGGGACCACCTCGCCGGTCGCAGGCGGCCCAGGTGCTACGGGCGCCGGCTGCGGGGTCGGGATGGCGACAGAACTGGTAGGTACCGGCGGCGGGAAAGGGATCAAGGTGGGGGGTGGTGGCGGTGCCGCGATCGTCGGGGTGGCCGGGGACGGCACAGTGGGATGCCGGCCATGGGCGAACACCAGCACCACACCAATCGTGGCAGCCATGACCGAGAGCGCGATCAGGGCTATCCCGGCGGTGCGCAGCCGGCGATCGGGCCCGCCGTTCTTCGGGGTGCTCATGGCCTACGTCGAGTCGACACCAAGCCGGCGGGCGGCTCGGGCGCGCTGCCGGCCCGAGCGCAGCCGTCGCAACCGCTTGACCAGCATCGGATCCGCAGCAAGCGCCTCGGGGCGGTCGATCATGTTGTTAAGCGCCTGGTAGTAGCGCGTCGCGGAGATGCCGAACTGTTCCCGGATGGCCTGCTCCTTGGCCCCGGCGTAGCGCCACCACTGCCGCTCGAAGGCCAACATCTCCTGTTCCCGGTCGGTCAAACCCCCGGGCTGGCCGTCACTCGGGTGTAGCGTTCCTGCAGCGTCCATCGCGTCCCTCGTCCCGCGCCAGCAATGATGAATTACAGCGGTGTGATTCCGTGGTGCATTCAACCACGCGAGAGCGCGAATACAGCGACGACGCCCCTGACTCCCCACCGCTCGCCGGGGCGCCGGCTGAGATTACTGTTGGCCATCATGGCTGTTCGTCCAATTCGCATTGTCGGCGATCCGGTGCTGTACACCCCGACCAGGCTGGTCACGGACTTTGACGAGGAGCTGCACGCCCTGGTCCAGGACATGTTCGACACGATGGAGGCGGCCCGGGGAGTTGGGCTGGCGGCCAACCAGATCGGTGTGGACCTGCGCGTGTTCGTCTACGACTGCACCGATGCGCACGACGTCAGATATCGGGGCGTGGTGGCCAACCCGCTACTGGAAACCAGTGAGCGTCCCGAAACCATGCCCGATCCCGACGATGATTGGGAGGGCTGCCTATCCGTGCCCGGTGAGGGATTCCCCACCGGACGGGCCAGTTGGGCGAAAGTCACGGGCGCCGACGCCGACGGGGCTCCGGTCACCGTCGAGGGCACTGGCTTGCTGGCGCGCTGCCTGCAGCACGAGACCGACCACCTCGACGGCATCCTCTATCTCAACCGGCTGGTCGGCCGGCACGCGCGGGCTGCGAAAAAGATGCTCAAAGCGCAGGGCTGGGGCGTGCCGGGGCTGTCCTGGGATCCCGCCACGGATCCCCCCAAGACCTGAGCCGACGGCACCACCAGCGTGCCGTGAACTCGACGCTACCGACCTTTGCGGCCCGCTCCCACGCCGGTTTCGTCGAGTTCACGGCGCACCGGGGCCAAGCGGAACACCACGGAATGCGACGACGTTGCTATCACAGCAACGTTGTAATGCTGAAAGTCGGTGCTCGCGGTGGATTCCCTGGACGCCTACTCCCGCACGGTCAGTTCTGTGGCCGCAGCTGTCACCCCGCATGTCGCCAGCCTGCGGATCGGCCCGGGCGCCGGCTCTGCGGTCGTCTTCACCGATGACGGGCTGCTGCTGACCAACGCGCACGTCGTGGGAAACGCACGCGACGGCGTCGCCGCGTTCACCGACGGCACGGAAAGCCGCTTCGACGTGGTGGGCACCGACCCGCTATCGGATCTCGCGGTCCTCCGGGCTCGTGGCGCAACACCGTCCGCAGCCGCGCTGGGCAACGCCGACGAGCTGGTCGTCGGGCAGCTGGTGGTTGCCGTCGGCAACCCGTTAGGACTGGCTGGATCGGTGACCGCAGGAGTCGTCAGCGGGCTGGGCCGCTCGCTGCCAGTACGGTCGGGCCGGGCCATGCGGGTCATCGAGGACGTGATCCAGACCGATGCCGCGCTCAACCCGGGCAACTCCGGCGGCGCGCTGGCCGACGCAAAGGCCAAGGTCGTGGGCATCAACACCGCCGTCGCCGGTTTCGGGCTCGGCATGGCGGTGCCGGTCAACGCGACTACCCGCAGGATCATCGGTGCGCTGCTCGCCGATGGCCGGGTGCGCCGCGGTTACCTCGGCCTGGTCGGAGTACCGGCCCCGCTGCCGGCGCCGGTGGCGCAGCGCACCGGCCAAACCACCGGCCTGCGCCTGGTGGAAGTCATCCCGGGTAGCCCCGCCGACCGGGCCGGCCTGCGCGCCGGTGACCTCGTACTCAGCGCGGGCCGCCAAGCGGTCACCGATGCCCAGGGCATCCAGCGTCAGCTGTTCTCCGAGGCCATTGGCAAGAGGTTACCGATCACCGTGCTACGCAACGGCGCGATGGTAGACGTCATCACCGTGCCGACCGAACTGGTCTCCACCTGAGCCGCATCGAAACGTCGGGACAAACGGCGGTCGACACGCCGTCCGTGATTGGTCGCGCACAGCGACGGGTGGTGTGCGACTATCGCCCCCACTATCCAGCCTGGAGGCGCCCTGTGATCACGTCCCCACCACGCGGGCGGTATGACTGGCCGTGGCGGGGTGGGACCACTTTCGTGACTCCGGATGGTTCCCGGGTGGTGCTGCACGGGGCCGCCGTGGATGTATCCAGACCCTGGTCATGCAACTTCACCGCGCTGGTGCGCGGTACCCGGCGCAGCTTTGCCGTCGCCGAAGCCGGCGCCTTCGACTGGCACAGCACCTACACCACCATCCCCGATCGGATACTGCGCCAGCCCTACCGTGGCGGTGAGCTGATCACCGGCATCCGGGACAACCCCGCCCGCCCGGAGCCTCCCGACTACCGGGCAGCCTGGCGGGGGCAATGGTTCGAGCTGCACACACGGGCCTCGGGCGCTCCCGCCGGCATCACGGCAGTCTTCGACGCGTTCCGGCTGACCGACACCCCGCTGGGCATGATCGTCGCGCCTCGCAGCGCCGGGCAAGTCCAGGCCGAACCGGTACGGGTGGCCAAGGAGATACCCGGGATTGGCTATCTGACGGTCGAACGCCCCGGCACTACCCGGGTCGCGGTGCCCAATTTCCGGGGCCTTCCAACCCAGCATGGGGAGCTGTGGCGCCAGCCGCTGGGTTCCGGTGGACAGGGCCGGGCTCGGCCCGACGCCCTGATCTTGGCCACTCCCACGGCGGTGACCCGGCTTGTCCCCGGACCAGCCGACACCTCGGATGTAAACCAGGTATTAGCGTTTCTTCACGAGTTGAACGTCACCTGGGAGTCTCCATGATGCTGCTTGCAGTGCCCGTGCTCGCAGCGGCATTCCTTCTGGTGGAAGCCGGGCTGGAGCATTTGCGGACACCGAAGTACCTGGCTCGCGCGGCAGGCACCGGCCTGACAACGGCCCGGGCCATCGCGGTTGCGGAGCTGCTCATCGGCGCGCCATCCGCCGCCGCGGTGATCTTTGGCGTCGCCGAGCTGCGCTGGGCGCTGGCTGCGCAGACCGTGATCTACCTCGCCTTCGCTGCGCACCTGTGGTGGCGCCACCACCAGGGGGATCAGTCCGATTGCGGCTGCAACCGGATGGGCACTCAGGTCGGCCCCGGTGGGATCGCCCGGGCCGTGGTGCTGTCCATCGCCACGCTGGTCGCGACCGCGCTGTATCCAGCGGCCGCGCTACCCGGTGGTGGCACCGCGGTGCTGCTGGTGGCCTGCGCGTTGGTGCTGGCGTTCTTGCTGTACACGCTGCCAGCAGCCATTGACGGGCGAGTCGCATGACCGTGCAGTCCGCCATGCTGACACTGGCCTGGGGCTGCCTGGCAGTGCTGACCCTGGCGATGGCCGGCATGCTGCGCCAGCTGCGGGAACTACAGGCCGAGGTGATCGCGCTCCGGGCCGACCAGGGGATGCAGCCCTGGCGGGCCACCGTGGGTCGGCAGATGCCGCAGCTGGCCGGCGCCGGGCCAGCGGTGCTGCTGGTGCTCGACCCCGGCTGCGGGCTGTGCGACGACGTACAGGAGCCGTTCACTCGCCTGCCCGCCGAGTACCCAGGCGTGCGCTTCGAGGTGCTGTCCCCGAGCAGGCTGCGGCCGCATTGGGCTGATGCGCCCAACATCCGATCCCGGGTCGACGCCGCGCTGGTCGCGGAGCTCGACTTGCCATGGGCACCGGCCTTGCTGCACGTCGACAGTGACGGGACGGTGCTGGCTGCGCAGCCGGTGGTGGCGGCCCAGCAGCTGTCCGAGCAAGTAGCAGGACTGCTGAACACGGCGATGGTCCAGCAAGGAGCGCGATGATCCCACCGGACATTCCTCGACTCGACCAGTCCAGTGCTCACCCGCAGCCTCGTGCAGTGCAGTTCCAGGATGCCCCACAACTGCGCCGGCGCGGGTTTCTCGCTGTGGTCGGCACCGCCGCCATGACTCTGGGTCTGACCATGCTGGGTTGGATCCCGCTGGCTCGGCCCGCGCGGGCCGAGCAGGGCAGCGAGTATCCCGACTGCGGTCGTTACCACTACGGACCCAATGGACCGACGTGCATCGGCGCGCCCTACTCCCCGTCGTACTGCGGGCCAGACAAATGGTTCAAAGAGGGCTGCTACGGCAACTGGAATGAAGGGCTTGACTGTTACCAGCCGCGTACCATCTGCCGGGCCGGCACCGAACCACGCAACGGCTGGCTATGGAAGTCCGACAATGTGATGTACCGCTGCGCGGACGGCGAGGTCCATTACCACGGGGCACCCAATATGGAGCAGCTGGTCTGCAGCGCGACGTTGTCTGATCGAGCGACATCTTCGGCCTGATCGTTTCGATGAGCGACCGCCTGCGGCACGCCGTCTCGGGTCCCGGCCAGGTCACCACAGCGCTGGGCGTGCTGGCCGGTGCCGTGGTGATGATGCCGCACGCCGGGTCGTCGGGTTGGCTGCTGGCCTGGCTGCTGCTCGGGTTGGCCGCCGGCTACGCGCTGTCCGGTTCAACGTGAAGCGCTAACTCGGCCTCCCTGCTGAGCTCGCCAGTCTGGCGGGATTCGTCGCGCACCTACTTCACCGTCGGGCTCGTCGCCGGTGGAATCGCCATCAGTGCGATCGCGGTCACGCTCGGCAGCCTGGTGCGCCCGGTACTTCCGGTGGCCCTGCGGGTAGGGGTGGTCGCCGCGGTGGCGCTGTTCATCCTCGCCGGCGAGTGCGGGCTGCACCGCGTGGTGCTGCCGCACCGGCGAGCCCAGGTGCCCTCGACGGTCATCGCGGCTGGCGGCGATGCGGGTGCGCTGCGGTTCGGCTTCGAGATGGGCACCGGGATCCGCACCCACATGCCCAGCAACCTGCCTTACCTGCCGCTGGGCGCAGTGCTCCTGGTGAGCAGCTGGCCGGCCGCGCTAGCCTGCGGCCTCGGGTTCGGGGTGGGGCGTGCGGCGATGGCCCTAGGCCGCCACCACAGCGGCGACGGCACCTGGTGGGACAGCCAGTGGCGCCGTCACGAGCGCGCCGTGCGGCTGACCCTGACGCTCACCGCGATCCTGCTCACCGTTGTGATCATCATGCGCTGACGCATCCGGTCTCTCCACGCGGGCGCCAGCGCAACCGCAGTCTGGATGCAGACTGCTCTCAAAAGGGGGGAATCGACCGCAGTCTGCATCCAGACTGCGCAAGGTTGGGGCGCCCATCAGGACCACATCGCTTGACTTGTAGCCGGACTCAGCGCCGTCGCTTTCCGGAGCACCACAGATACCCCCAACATTCCTGTTGCCACGATCGCCATCGCAAGCGCAAGTACCAGAATCGCCTGGCTGGTCGGCCATCGAGTGAGCCATCCCGCGGTGAGCGAGCCGAGCGGCAGCGCGCCCCAAGTGATCAGACGTAGAACGCTCTGGGAACGAGCCTGGAGTTCGTCGGGGGTGACGCGGTACCAGTAACTCGAGGTGATCACGTTGAAGGTCGGGGCGGCCAGCATGGCCACGCCCACTATTCCACCGAGCAGGAGGGGCCGGGACGACGCGGAGAGCGCGAGGACGCACAACGACCAGAACCACGGCGACAGGCAGAGGTAGAGCCGGCGATTGACCCGGCGGCTCAGCCACGGTGCCGCGGCCGCCCCGATGATCGCCCCGCAAGACAGCATCGCGAACATCCACCCGATGGCCTCCGGGTTGCTGCCACTATCCCTGGCTCTCACGATCATCACCAGCGGCAGTGCGGCGAACAGCAGGTTCACCAGGCCGATGACCACGGCCAGGGCGATCGCCTCCCGTTGCCGGGCAAACCATCGCAACCCGGCGAGAAGATCGTGTGCCAGGCCGCGCCGTCCAACCGGTCGCACCTCAGCTCCCGACATGACGCGCGCCGGGATGCGCAACCCGAGCAGCGCGATGAATGACGCCAGGTAGGACGCTGCGTCGGCGAGGAAGGGCACCGCCCAGCCCAGGCCGAACAGCAGGCCGCCCAGCGGCTGACCGACCAGCTCCGCGCCGGATGTCCGGGCCTGGTTCGCCGCAATGGCCGAAGCCAGTTGGCCGCCGGGCACTACCCGGGGCACCAGCGCGGCCTCGGCGAGCTGGAAGAAGACGAAGCAGCTGCCCTCAACGAAGGCGACGACGATCAGCTGCCAGAGACTCACCGATCTCAGGAAGATCGCAACCGCCACACTCCCCAAGGCCAGCGCCCGGACGCCTTCGCACAGCAGCAGGACGCGCTTGTGCCCGGTCCGGTCGACCAGGGCACCGGCCAGGAGGTAGAGCAGCGGCATGGGCAGCGTCAACGCCGCGCTGACCAGGCTCGCGTCGGCGGGTGAGCCTAGGACGGCCAGCACGAGAAGTGGGTAGGACAGCCTGCTCGTCCGAGTCCCGATAGTGGAGAGGAACTGGCTACCCCACAGCAGTTGGAAGGCCCGGTTGCGGGACAGCGGCGGGTCGGCTTTGCCGTCGGCCGCGGTGTCGGGATCGATCGCCTGCGGTTCCTGGGCTATGTGGGTCATTAGTCGCTCACGGGATCAGCGCCACGGCGGGCAGTTGCAGCGACGGACCGTCCAGCAATCCGTTGTCGTGACCGGCGAGCATGCGTTCGAAAAAAGCAGCGATGCAGGCACGTTCGCCGCTGATCGCTGTGCCGGGAGGGATCGTGCCGACCAGCTCCCGCAACCGCTGGGCAGTCAATCCCAGCACGCCGGCCATCTGCGGCAACAACGTCTCATTGTCGGTGAACGAATAGTGAGCAGACCGAGCCAGCTGGATTTCAGCGTGCCAGCCGGTGAAGTGTGCCCAGGACCGCGACCACGTCGGGTCGGTGTAGTGGGTATGGCCTTGACGGCTCATCAACAAGAACGGTCGATCAAGGCCACTATCCAAGACCGCGCCGTGCAGCACGCCATCGAGGTCGATCCCGGCCAGGATGCGGGGGTCATCGACCATTGTCTCGGCAGTCGTCGCTCCGCCAAGGGAGTGTCCGAACATCCCGACCCGGGCAAGATCCAGCGCTCCCACGGTGCCCGGCGGCAGTATGCGGTGCTCGGCATCCGGGTTGGCTCCTCGGTTCAACGCGATCAGCTCGTCGAGCACGAACCGCGCGTCGGCGGCCCTGATCCGGGTGGATGCCGCCAACGCCTCCGGGGTCGGGACCGGCTGGTGGCGCAGCACCAGCCTGTGTTGCGGGAACGCCACCTCGGTGGCGTCGTAGGTGTGGTCGACGGCGGCGACCACGAATCCCCGGCTCGCGAGATCCTCGGTCAGCTCGGTGCCCAAGGCGCGGTCTTCCCCGTAGCCAGGCGAGAACAGCACCACTGGCCACCCGCCGGCCCGGTGCGCTACTGGCGCGTCGCGCTCACTGTGCGTGTCGGGCACCGCCGATAGCTGCGCCGGTGACGCGTCACGCCCGCTGATCCGAGCAAGGTAGTGCTCTGCAGCCAGCCGGTCCATCCAGGGCGCGGGGGGGCGGCCACCGGCACGCCGGGTCGGGTACCAGAGGGTGACCATGAGCTCGCGTGCGCCAGCCGATGGCAGCCATGGGTCCACGCGGCCATGGTCGACAAGATGCAGCGCAGTGGTGCCCACCGGTAGCGGGCCGGACGGGGCGATCAGTCGCAGCCCGAGCACAGTGCCGTGCGGGGCTGACGAGGGACTGATCACGGGACTGATCAGGGCGAGCGCCAGCGTCAGCGGAACCAACAGGGAAAAGGCCCCCCGCCACCCCCGTGCGGTGCGGGTCGAGGGCCGTCGCGCGGTGGGCACCGCGGTGCCTTCGCCGTGTGCCTGGCTCACGCTCGCCGGGGGCATCTGATCACCGGTGAGCGATGGTGAGCTTGGTCACGTAGCACTCATCGACCATGCCGGCGGGGAAGGCGGTCGCGAGGTGACGCGCTTCGTCGTCGAGGAAGGCGGCCCGCGGGCCGGGCTCAAGCGCGGCCAGGTACGACTGGGTTGCCAGCATGGCAACGTGCTGATCGATGGTGACCTTACGGCTCCACGCGAAGAGGTGGTGCTCGGTATGCAGGTTGAAGGGGGGTTCAGCCAGCCGGTGGCCGATGTCGGTACCGGAGAACCCGTGGTAAGTGGGTGCGGATCGGCGCAGCCGTTCGGCCTGCTCGGCCACCCACCCGACCTCGAAGTCGGGTACGTTCCACCACGCCGCGACCACGCCTGCCGGTCGTAGTACCCGCATCGCCTCCGGCACGGATTTCTCAGGCACGGTCCAATGCAGTGCTTGCGCGTAGGTGACCAGGTCGGCGACCGCGTCCTCGATCGGTAAGGCATTGCCATTCGCGCAGATGGTCTCCGTGCCCGGTAGGGCCTCTGCCAGGCGCGCCAGCATTTCGCGCGCCGGGTCGATCGCGATCACGGTCGCGCCGCGTCGCACCATCGCCTCGGTCGCGATCCCGGTGCCGGCTCCGACATCGAGCACGGTGAGCTCGGGGTAGGGCCTGCCAACCGCGGCGCGAATCGCGTCATAGACAGCGGCCGGGTAGGTCGGCCGGGTGATCGCGTAGCTGCCCGCCACGCTGTCGAACAAAGAGCTGGTCATCTTCAGTCCCCCCGGGTTTTCGGTCAGGATGACGGGTAGGTCGTTGGGCGGGCGCCGCACAAAACCACGGACATCACTGACGGCGCGAAGGTGAGCCGTGCGGCGCGCAGGACACCCCCGGGCGTCACGTCGCGGATCATCGAGGCTGATGCGAGCAAGCGAGCGGGAGGCACTCCACGGGCCAGCCAGGTAGCGACGAGGGCACACAGCCGCCGGGCACCATTGGCAGACCGCAACAGGCCACCCAGCAGGTACCGCTGTGCGTTGAGCAGCTCAGGCCCGTCGACTCCGTGCTGGCACAGCCTGGCCAGTTCCTGCCGCACGGTGCGCACCGTGTCGGGAAAGTCATCGCTCGCGGTGTTCGCGGTGATGAGGACGTTGGGCCCGGCGGCGGTGTGCTCCAGGATGCTGCGTGGGCTGTAGACACGGCCATGGCCGGCACGCAACTGCTCCCACAGCCGGGAGGCGAAGTATCCGCCGAGCACCGTGCTGGCCAACCGGGTCTCCCAGTAGCCGGCGAGTCCCGGGCAGAGCACGCCAGCGAACGCGACGGCGCCGATTCCCCGGCCTGGATCCTCAGCGAAGATCGGTATCCTCGGCTCAGGGGGAGAGTGCGGCCTGAAGGCCGGCGGCTCGACTGGCGGTTGGCAGGGATGCTCGGGCCATCGCGGCGGGTCGGTGGCGGCTACGACCAGCCACCCAGGATCGGTGCCGCACGACCGGTAGTGCTCGATATCGCTGGGACACAGATCGGTCAACTCCTGGTGGAGCGTGGGGGCCGGAAGGGGGGCTCGGGGGCCGAACGCCATGCGCCGGGCTAGTGCCTGAGCCCGCATTTCTACGTTGTCCCAGCGGAGCAGATGCTGCTCGGCGAGCTCGCGTGCCTTCGCCCGGAGCCGCTGCGGGGCGACCCCGGGCCCGTCCATGGCGCAGCGTATGGCATCCAGTGACATGGTGAGGGACCGATGGGGACAGCTGCCGGCTAGCAGGACCGCGCCCGCCACGACACGCAGCGTCGACTCGCCGCCGAGTTCCTCGATCCGCTCTTGCAGGGTGATGGATCCGACCCTGCACAACGGGAGCGAAGCCGCCCACAATAGCGCCGGCGCAACCGCTTCTGGGGTGGTTTGGTGCAACGGCAGCACGACGGTGAACACCACGGAGTCGGCGTTGTTGTGGGCCGGCAGCAGGACTGTCCGGCCGGAAGCTTCGATGCTCACGCTGCCCCAGTCGGCGAGCAGCTGATCGAGCGGCGGCACGGTGCCGACATTCGTGCCGTTCCCGGTGGCAGTCACGGTCACCGGCCCACCCCCAGGATCCGGGTGCCCACCTCGGCGCGGTCGGTGTTGGCCAGCCACCGGGCCGCGGCGGCGACCGCGGCGGCGTCGGTGGCCGTGAGCTCCCCCAGTACCGCCCACGGCCGCTGTGCGTCCAACCACAGGGTGCGTTGTTCGGCCAGTAGCTTCGCCAGGTCGAGCGGGTCGGCCAGCGCCCGGCGGCGTTGGTTGACCAGCCTGGCCGCGGTGGTCCGCACCTCTGTCGCCGGTGGGTGGGACGCCAGTGTCTCCAGCGTGGCCTGCACTGCCTCGCGGACGGTCTGCCGCTGGGTCGGGCCGTGATAGGCCTGGATGGTCAAGTACGCGGCCTCGACAAGCTCGTCAAGATTGCCGAACATCCCGAAGTCGGCCCGCACGACTCCCCGAATTCCGCACGCGCGCAGCCGCCGTGGCAGGCCGGATGAGCCGTCGCCGTGCACAAGGGCGGCGAGAACGGCAAGCGCGGCGCCGCGCCGCGGGATGAGCCACGATTCCGGAATCCGCCAGCCGAAGGCTGTCGCGTGCCACTGCCCGGCCCCCGGTGCGTCCACGACGACGCGGCCGGCCGTCCCGCCCACCGGGCACGGGCGCCGCCAGGCCGGTTCGCTGGCCGGCGCCAACCGGCCGACTCCGAGGCCGACCAGCTCGAGCGCCTTGTCCGGGTCCAGCCGACCGACCAGCGCGATGGTGGCGTGCTCCGGTCGGTAACGGCTGGCGACAAATTCCCGGCAAGCCGCCGGCAGTGCCGAGGACGGCCCGGGTGGGGCTACGTAGCCGTTGTGGGAATGAGCGGTGTCCGCGAACAGCGTGGCCTGTACCTGCTCCCAGGGGAAGCCACCGAGAGGCCGGGCACCCGTGGTCTCGGCGATCTCCCGGGTGATCAGCGTGGCCTCCTGTGCCACGGCTTGCCGGGTGGGCGCGAAGTCACCGAACCGGTCAGCCTCTAGCTCGATGGCTGCGGGCAGCAACTGCGCTGGGAACTCCGCGTGGTAGGTGGTGTGACCAGTGCGGGTGTATGCGTTGGTACAACCCCCGGATCCGAAGTAGGTCCGGTAGTAATCCTGCCTGCTGTGTCTGCGGGTGCCCTGGAACATCAGGTGCTCGACGAGGTGGGCAAGCCCCGGCATACCATCAGGATCGTCGGCGAACCCGACCCGCCAGGTGATCGACATCGCCACCGTGGTGGCCGTGGGATCGGGCGCCGCCACGAAGCTCATGCCGTTGTCCAGCAGGTGCGTGGTGATCGTCCCGGTTCCCTCCGCGGTCATGGCAGGACCAGGCTGTAGAGGACGAATTCACCGTCCTTGCGCGCGCCGATCACCCGGTTGAGGGGCTCGTCTGCGAAGCCACCGACCGGCGTGACCGGCACACCGAGCGTCTCGCCGACCAGGATCGCGTTCTGGCCGACATGCCCGGCTTCGATCAGGGCGAACCGGTAGGCCCGGTCCGCGTACTTGATCGCACCGCGCCGCAGGGCAGCGGTCAACACGATGACCGCCCGGGAACTGGTGATCCAGGGGAACCCGAACGCCTGCTCGATGTCACCCCGCAGGTCGGCCTCACTAAGCGTCGCCAGCCGGTGTCCCACAGTGTCGTAGTGATAGGCCCCGGCAGCGAGTCCCGCGCACCGGTTGGCAAGGACGTAGCACTCAAGGGGGAACCGTGCCCCGGCGGAGGGGTAGACGCGCCGGGCGACGTCAGGCGGGCGATCGCTACCCGTGCGCAGGCCGCAGGAGTAGCGCAGCAAAGCCGCCAACACCACCAGCGGCAGGGCTGGCCCGGTCGGGGTCCGCACCGAGCCTCTCCGGTCCAGCAGCGCGGCAACCGCGTGGTCGCCAGCTGGGTCGGGCAGTGGCACCGAGGGGCGGCGCGGGTATGCCTTCACGGTGATCTCAGTCCACTCCGGTGGCCAGCCCGCCGTGTCGGTCCAGGTCTGCGCGCGCAGCGACCGGCCGGGAATGGCACTACGAGCGTGGAAAGCGCCGCTGGCCGGCCAGTCATCGAGGGTCATGGCGGCTGCTCCGTCACAGGAATGGATGGGGAATCGGGGTGAGCTCGGTTGGCGCGACGGTGCGGCCACCGAACGTCAGTAGCCGGGCTGTCCACGAGGGGTACCGTTCGCTGAGGTGCATCGGCTGCAGGCCTGGTACGACGACCTTGACCACGCACACTCCGAGGCTGGCAACGTCGGGCGTGGTGACGTCCGCGACCAGCACATCGTTCCCAGCGGCGGCTACGGCTTCCACGAGCGCCAGGTCACCCTGCCACCGGTCTGGCACCTCGCCGGCGCGCTGCACCACCTCGGCATCCCCGGCGGTGAGGTAGTCCAGGTGGCTGGTCATCTCTGGCTGGGCCCAGGTGTGCGACCGGGCCTCCAGGCAGTCGATGCTGGACAGGTCCGCCAGGTAGTGCTCGGCCACGGCGCGGACCTTCGCCGCACGAAGCCGCAGCGCCCGGCGCAGCAGCGCCGCCTCGAGGATGGCCCCGCGGGCCGCGTCCACCACTGAGGCGGCAGCCTTGGAGCCGACCGACTGGGCAGGCCCGATGCACGTGGGATCGTCCACCCGGCACACCACGACATGCGCCGGCAACCCGGTGTCCACATGGAACAGCGTGCAGTCCAGGCCGTAGCGTCGCAGCTCGGCCAGTAACCACCACACGTCGGTTCCGCGGAAGACTCCGGGAGCAAGCACCGTCGGCCGCAACCGCCGATAGTGCACAAGCATCACCGCGTCGCGCTCAACGACTTCGAGCAGGCCGTTACGAACGGCGAATCCGAGACCTAGGCCGCTGGCCGCGCCGGTGGTGAGCGGGTCACGCAGCACCGGTTCGTCGTCCGGGAATGCGTATGGCAGGTAGACCATCTGCGCCGGGACGAAGACTCGGTCACCGGTCAGCACCGATACCGCTGTCGTCCAGCTCAGCGGTCGGTCGCGCAGGCACGGCCGGGTGGGGGCGCCGGCCAACTCGACCGGGTCGAGTATGCGGGTGCCGTTCCCGACAAGCGCGCGGTAGCTGGCCACGGTGAGGTCGGCTCGCCGGTAGATCGACAGGCAGTAGCGCTCCAACGCCTCAAACACTGCCCCGATCCGTGCCTCGCTCGTGGTCAGTCCGCGGCCTCCAACGGAAGTGACCCGCCGGTAGCCGCCGTCCGACAGGGAGGAGGTCGGGGCAAGCTCCGAGCGCCACAGCACGAAGCCCGGCTCGTCGGGTGCGTAATCCCACTCCTCTGCCAGGAACCGGACGATCCCGACGTGCGGGTCCACTAGCCCCACCAGCTGGTCCAGCACCGCCTCGGCCGACGGCAGGGGCTGTTCGAAGGCGGTTTTCATGCCGGCACACCCGCCAGCGTGCAGGCACCGCACCCCGGTATCTCCAGCACGCGCCGCCGGTGCGTGCGGCACTGTTCCAGGTCCACAGACAGCACATCGGACAGCGTGGCGGGCGCGGGACCGTGCAGGACCCGGTGAATCTCCAGAGCTAGTGCATGCAACGCGCTGGAGGTCACCAGTTCGCCGACCCGGCCTGGTTGCTGGAAGCAGCCTCTCGGCGCGGAGCCGGCCACCCACGGCGGTGGGCCGTCTTCGGTGAACGGCGCCTGCAACCGCTGCCAGTAACACTCGAAACAGGCACCTAGGCCAGGCAAGACCAGCGGCCCGATCTCGTAACCCCGGGCCATCAGGCGAAGCGACAAAAACACCGCTCCCGCCAGTATGGCGCGGCGGTTGAGCTCCCGATGCTGGGCGATGTCAAATCGGTCGTCGATGAGCACCATGAGCTCGTGTGCCGGGGCGGGGGCAGCAGCACGCCGACCAGTGGTGACCTCTGCGCCACACCCGACCAGCAGCTCGACCGTGGCCTCGCGCAACCGTGGGGGCGCCTCAAGCCTTACCGCAGTGACCCTGTCGGGAAGCTGGGAGTTCCCCGCAGCGGGAGGCTCTGCCGGCTCCAGGACACCACGCCGGTACAGCTCTGCGGCCAGCGCCAGCCACCGCTCCCGGGGGATGCCGAGAGGCTCTGATGCGAATAGTTCATCGGTTATGTTGCCGTGGCACTCACCGTGGTGCCATAGCTGCTGTGTCATCTGCGCGGCCAAGCCGCGCAGCACCGTGCCGCTGACCCGGTCGGCCGAGTACAGGCATGCCTCCACGCCGTCGAGGTGCAAGCTGAAGCCGGCACCCAGGCGGTAGCTCACCGGCAGATCGCCATTCATGTTGTTGCCTCCTCGAAAGGGCTGACCAGGGCACGCCACCGGGTGGGGGTGGATGTCTCGAAGGCGCGGACGTGGGCGACGATCTCGGATGCCCGGTCGGCGAGCCCGGACGCGGCGAGCTTGGTCTGGAGCCGCGACCAGCTGGTACGCGGGCAGGACGCCAAGGGCCGCAGCGGAAGGCTCCACTCCCGGTCCCGGCTGAACACGCGGATCACGCCAGGGTCGCCGGCTGCGGCTGGCATCACGTCGACCGCCGCCATGGTGCGCCGGAACCCGCGGTCTGCCAGCCGGGCCGGGACGCAATCGGCGGGGGTGACCTCCCGGTGGTGCAGGAGTAGTGCGACAAGGAACGGCAGGCTGAAGCGTGCCTCATCGAGAGTCGTCGGATGGATGAACCGGTTGGCTCGCACCAGGTACTCGGGCCCCTCCACCGTCACCCGCTGGACGGCTCCCGGCTCCGGAAGGCCGGCTGGCCGATCAGCCCACGCGGCGAGCACCGGGTCGAAGTAGCCGCAGATTGGCAGGGATTTGCAGCGTGTTGGCACCACTCGCGCCGCCCAGGGCTGACCGAAAACGTGCAGCTGCGGCGCAGGCTGCGTGGAGCCTGCGCCGGCCAGTGTGGCGACAGGGGCGTACCACGGCATTCGCGGCCCCGTCCGGCTCCGGCCGACGGCGAGTTGGGCGGCGTGCAATCCAGCACGGGCACAGGCCGCCACCTGCAGCGGCTTGATCTCACTACCGAAGTGGGCGTCGAAACCGATCGTGATGCTTGCCGCGTACGCCATGGCCCACCGGATGGCGCGGGCACCGCCGCCCAGGAACCAGGTACAGCTGGCCGCGCTGGCCGGTGCACCGAGCACGACGGTCGGGTGGAAGCTCGCAGCCCGCAGCGCCGCCCCGAACGTTGTGCCCAGCACCGCCATGATCTCGACGGACAGCACATACCCGACCAGGACGCACAGCGGATCTCCGACGCCGGACTCGTACAACCCGAGCAGCGGAGGCAGCGACACGGCAGCCGGATGCCCGAACGAGAGGTAATGGACGCTGTCGAAGTCGCTGGAATGCACCCGGTATGCGTTGGCGAAGGCGGCGTCGGCTAGATGCGCGCGCCGCCCGGTCCACCACACGCCAACCGGTCCATCACCTGGTCCGTCCACTCCGTTGGCGAGCGCAGAAGCCGTCGCGGAAGTGGTCACGGTGTAGGCGGCGGCCGCAAGGGTGTCCGCCAGGGCGTGCCGGGCGTCTTCGAGCGCGTCTTGCGGAACCGCACCAGGACGTAGCGCGGCCACCGCGTCGGGCAGCGCGTCCAGACCGACGTACGGGCCGCTCATAGGTGGTAGCGGTGGTCGGCGTTGGTGAACGAGAAGCACAGGCTGTAGCGGGTACCCGCGGTGATCGCGCTTACCGCATGGAACGAGCGCGGTCCCATCGCCATGGCTACACCGGTGTTGAACCGTGGCGTGATGACCCGCTGCAGGTCCTTCGGGTCTTCTGAGCCGAACAGCCCCAGCACTCCCCCGCGCCCGGCGGCCTCGTCAGGCGAAAGGTAGACGATCAACCGATGCGTGAAGAAGAACGGATGGTCGAGGTGGTCGGCAAAGTAGTCGTTGTGCACCTTCGAGCCATCGCCAGGTATTTGTTTGTTGGCGGTGACGAAGAATTTTTCAGCGAACACCTCGCCGAACATGTTCTGCACCCCTTCGGCGAGCTCATCCAGGACCTCCCTGGTGAGCAGGGCGGCTATCGCTGGCGGAAGGTTGTCCGGCCGCCAGTGGCAGGTACGCACCCGGTTGTGTGGTTCGCTGCGGTACGACCAGTCGTCCCTGTCGGCCAGGCACCTGCTCAGGCCGCAGGCGACCTGGTGGCTGAACACCTTGTTGAAGGTGCAATGCGGGAACGGCGAACTACGCCGTCGCTCCACAGTCTCGATCATCGCCGGTTCCTCCTTTCGGCGCCTTCGGCAGAGCTGTCCGGCAGTGCAGGTCCACGTCATTCCTCCAGCGCGGGTTGCCTGGGCCAGCGCAATATTCGGACCGGGGTGGCCAGCACCCGGTCGCGATGCGCGATGACCAGGCCGTGTGAGGCCAGGAAGTTCATGGCCGCCGGCAGCCCACGGTCCGCGTCATGGCTGGCTGGTCGCACTGGGCTTTGCGCCAAGGTAAAGGCACGCACCAGCAGTGGATCGCCGAAGACGATGTCGTGCTGCTTGTTCGGTTCCCCCTCCCGGCATACCCGCACGAAGCCGGGACCGCGCCGCCAGGTCAGGCTGAGCGGCCGGTGCGCCGCGCTCCAGGCACCGTCGTCGTCCGCGGCCGGAGGCAGGTGGCTGACGGCGGGATCGGTGAGGCCGAGGTTCCCCCTCCACCAGACCGCCATGCGGTGGCCTGCCGCATCGCGCAGGAACTGGAGGAACTCCAGCACGGGGCTTCGGTAGGTCAGCCGACCAGCCACAGACAGCTCCTGGACGCCACGCTGTGACCACCTGCCCAGCACGTCGCGGTCAGGAAGCCTGGCTAGGTCCACCAGACAGCGGTACGAAAACTTTGCGGACGGCGCGGTGCTTGCGATCATCCGGGTGTTCCTTTCGGCCTACCGGCCCGGTCTGGGGCCGGTGTCGGGACAGGCCGGGCCGCAGATCGCTGCCCGTTGCCAGGGCGACGTAGTGGTCCGACTCGCCGAAGACGAGCCCGAGCCTGAGCCATTCGTCAATCAGCTCGTCCAGGGCGGTTTCGTCGGCGGTGATCCCGCAGTCGTCTACGAGGTGGCGGCGCAGCCCAGCCACCGTCCGGCCGGAGAACAACCCCTGGTAAGCCGCAATCTCAAGCGGGGCTTCCAACAGATGCTCGCCCGCGGGCCGCCCGACCCGCCGGTCGAGCACCACCAGCCGGTGGCCGTCGCGGATGGCGCGCAGCTCGCTGTCCCGGTATCCAGCACGCCAGCGCTCCGCGGCGGCAAGCAGTTCCTGCTCTACCGCGCCGTTGATCCCGCTCGGCTCGCTTTCGAAGAGGTAGACAAGGTCGGCCAGGTCCTCCGGGGGCAGCTGGTAGATCGCCGCGAACAGCTGGGCAGGGCCCCGGTTGCGCAAGCCGAGCTCGCGGTCTTCGAAGTAGGGACTGAACCGCTCCAGGGCAACCCGGAAGGCCGCCGACGGTGGTTGCAGGTGGGTGAGCGCGGCAGTCTGGGACAGGATCGCGGTGTAGTCGGACCCGCTCTCGCCGGGGAACCCATAAAGGTAGTTCCAGGACACTCCGATTCCCAGTGTCTCGCAGTTGCGGAGCAGTTCCACGTTGCGGACGCCGGTCACGCCCTTGCGCATCAGGCCGAGCACGCGGGAGTTGAGGTTTTCGATGCCGGGCTGGACTTCCACGACCCTGGCGCGGGCGAGGCGCTCCAGCTGCTCATAGGTCAGGTTGGACTTGATCTCGCAGAAGAGCCGGATGTCGAAGTCCGCCTCGGCCAACCGCGGCATCAGATCGCGCAGGTAGGCCATGTCCAGGATGTTGTCTGCCAGGGATACGTCCAGGACCTGGGTCTCGGACACGGTCTGGATGATCTCCAGGTACAGCCTGTCCGCGGGCTTGCTGCGAAACTGCATCGAGTTGCCGTTGAGCCCGCAGAATTTGCAGTGGTGTTTGGCGCCCCACCAGCACCCGCGTGCGCCCTCGAGCACGAGTTGCGGCCGGAGGTAGCGGTCGAGCGCGGACCGGCTCAGCGACCGGAAGTAGCCACTGACGTCAGCGCGGGGGACCTGAGCCATCGACAGCGGCTGGGCTTGCATCGGGTTGGCTACGCTTGCGCCCGAGCCGTCACGCCAGCACAGGCCGGACAGTGCGGCAGGTGCTGTCGCCGAGGGGTTTGAAAGCCATCTCAGCAGGCTCGGGAATACCGCCTCGCCCTCGCCGCGCACGACGTAGTCGACGAACGGAAAACAGCGGTGCAAGGCGGCGCCCTGTACGCCGTCGCAGTTCGCTCCTCCGAAGATCACGGTGGCGTCCGGCCGGCGTTTCTTGAGCTCCTTCGCCAGCGCCAGGGACGGCACGTTCTGCAGGAAAGTGGTGGTGAAGCCGAAGGTGTCATACCCGTCGGCCAGCAGGTCGGCCGCGCAGTTCTCGATGAACTTCCCAGCAATCCGGTATAGCTCGGTGGCCTCGGTGAGGTCGACGCCCTTGCTGGCCGCCAGGTGGTGAAATCGAGTGGTCTCCGGGTCCGGCTGGCCGTACAGCGCCCCGGAGAACACCCACTCGCCGGTGGCGACAAAGTATCCGTCAGCGATGCGGTCGTACTGCGAGACGCCGGTCACCACCCCGTGCTGCTCAGCGACGTACTCTGCCCAGCGCAGCGTCCCGTACCAGATGTCTGCGGCGTCGACTCCTGGCATGCCCTCGACGCACGGGGCCAGCGTGCTCAGTGCCAACGACGGAGAATCCAGAGCTGCCCACGGCATGGTGATCAATGCGAGCTTCACGACCGCTCCAGGGCGGCGAAGGTGAAGTTGAGGCTGTAGCGCTGGCCAAATCGCACAGCGGCGACAGCGTGGTAGGAGGTCGGCCCGATCTCGAGCGCCACACCGCTGTTGTGGGTCGGGGTCACGGTGGCAACCAGGTCAGTGGGCTCCGGACCATCGAAGAGTCCGAGTTCGCCTCCGCAGGCCGCGCGCCAGCCCCGGTTCAGGTACAGCAAGAACCTGTGGGTGAACGAGAACGTGGTCCGCTGCCCGTCCGGCTCGTAGTCCGTGTGGATCAGCGTGCCCTGGCCCAGGCCGTAACGGTTGACGGAAACGATGACCCGGTCAGCGAAGGGCAGGTCGAACGATTCGCTCATGATGCCGCGCAGGGCCTGAAAATTGGACACCGAGAAGAATTCTCTGAGAGCGGGTGGCGCGGTTTGCGGGCTCACATGAAAGGCGCTAGAGCGGTAAAACAGCTCGTTACGGGGAATGAAGCCAGGCGCGGTCTCAAGCCATTCTAGGAGCCGGTCTGCGAGCTGCTTGTCGAGGACTCGGGCGACCTGGAAGTGGCGAAAAGGCCGCTGCGTCGGGCACGCGGATTTAAAGCGCCAGGTCGAGTTTGACGTATTCAGCTGGTTCATCATGTTCGATTGGGACGGCATCGGACGCCTCTCCACTCCGGGTGACTTGCCGGGTGCGCGGTAGGATGGCCAGGCCGAGAGGCCGGCGGCCCGCGCCGCGCGATGCCCCTCGGCCCGGCGCCGAAGTGCCCGCAGATCGCGGGTCCATCAGCAGTTATTGCCGGTGTTTCATTCCTCCGCGTCGCTACTCCACGCAGCCCGACCATTGTCGGATGATGGGTTGACGACATCATGGCCGGAAGAGCGGTTTTGCCATTCCCGCGAGGTGATGGTGAAGTCAGCGAACTCGAATGTTTCAGCCGCTTCCTGCATGCTTTCCTCCTCGTTTCCTCGGTGGATTTTTCGTGGCCGATCAGCCACGTTCATGGGGAATTTCTCCCCGAGACCCAGATAGGAGACCCCCGGTTTGAAATCCCGATCAGCGCGTGCCGTGCCTCAACACGGCCGGCAGGCGAGGTAGATCGTGAGATCGCTCCCGCAATCTCGTAGACCGTGGCTACTCCTGGACCAGCCAGCTCCACTGGGCCGCTGGCGAGCACGGCATGAGTGGTCGCTGACGGCGGGATGACCGACAGCGGTCGGCGCGTGGGTGGAACATCGACTCTCCCGGCTCGTGATCGCTCGCGATGTCGCTTGGTACGTACGTTCCCTCGACAACCTCAACGCATCCATTTATAGCAGTTTATATCCTGGCTGTCACCCACTCCCGTGGAACGCAGCCAGACAGCGATCAGAGATCAAGGTTGTGCTTGAAGACGCTGTTCAACAGGCATAACTGCGCGCAGGATGGCAAAGAGCCGCGACAGCCCCGCCTTCATGGCCGCATCTGCTCGTATATGCTGGCTTACGTTTGCCTGCAGCGATGGTCAGTCATGGCCACCGGCGTGAGTATGAGGTGGTGGATGAGTGGCAAGAGCGAAAGATCTGGCCGCGAAGATCGACGCGCTGATCGTTGCCGCAGGAAGCCCGAGCTACGAAGCGCTGGCGCGGGAGATCAAAGACATGGGCGGGCCGACGGTGTCAGCTGCATATCTCTGGCAGCTTCGCACCGGAGCCCGCGACAACCCGACATTCCAGCACCTGCAAGCCCTGGCGCGTTACTTCTCTGAGAAGCTCGCCGTCCCGGTGACCTTGCAATATTTCGACCCGGAAACTCCCGTCGACCAGCCGTGGCGTGACGTCGCAGGCCGGAATCAGGTAGTGGCGCTTCCAGAGCGGCAAAGCAGTGAACGCGACATTGCTCGTCAGCTGGCGGAGCGAGGAATCGAGCGTATCTCGGCGCGGTATGGCGAGATGGGCCCGAACATGCTGCGCGACATCCTGGCGATCATGGAAGAACTCGCGGCCAGAGATCGATCAGCAGGAGAAGGCAACACCCGCCACAACCCACCTGGAGAGTCCGAATGATCGGTATAGCCCGGTGTTGAGCCCCCCGGACGCTCAAGGTCAGGAGCTGGCAAAGGGGCATTCGGTGTCGCCGTTGTTGATCTCCGCGTGCCGAGTGCTGACAGGCCCGGAGGACGAGGTGATCGCCGGCGGAGCGGTCATCGTCACCGGCGGTCGCATCACGGCGGTAGGTTCTCGCGACGGGCTGCTTCGTGATGCTCCAGGAACAACGGAGCTGTCCTTTCCCGATGCCACCCTGCTGCCGGGCCTTATCAATGCGCACGTACACCTCGGCTTCGACGCCAGTGACAAACCGACCCTCCGGTTCCAGGACCCCGGTGATCCGGCGGCACTGGCACTGATGATGGCCGGCCACGCACGGCAATTACTCGACGTCGGTGTCACCACGGCTCGCGATCTGGGAGATCGGGATGGTCTCGCCGCCAGGGTCCGTGATGCCATCGCGGCAGGAAGTATCCCTGGCCCGCGGCTGCTGGTAGCGGGTGCTCCGATCACCCCATCCGGCGGACACTGCTGGTATCTCGGCGGTGTCGCAGACGGTGAAGCGCAGATTCGGCAGCGGGTGCGGGAAAACGCGGCAGCAGGAGTCGACCTGATCAAGGTGATGGCCTCAGGAGGGCAGACCACTCCCGGCGGGGCGGGTATGTCGGAGTCTCAGTACAGCACCCGGGAACTGGTGGCTCTGGTCGAGGAAGCCCACGGTCTGGGGCTTCCGGTAGCAGCGCACGCGCACGGAATAGCGAGTATTGACTCGGCCATCGCGGCAGGAGTGGACACCATCGAGCATTGCACGTTCCTGGCCGGGCCAGGGCGGTTCGAGCCCTCGGACGAGCTGGCCGCCCGGATCGTTGCCAAGGACATCGCAGTGTGCCCTGGCAGCAGCGGTAACTGGCGGGCACTAGGGCGCAAGATCGGCGACGACCGCGCCTACGCCATGGTCGGACGCACCAAATGGTTGGCTGATCGAGGAGTGCGAGTTATCGCCGGTACCGATGCGGGACTAAGCGCGTTCAACGATTTCCCGATGGCCTTGCGGCGATACCTCGACTTCGGGTTCCGGCCCGAGCAGGTAATCGCCGCCGCGACCGTAGAGGCAGCTGCGGCAACCGGAGTAGGCCATGTCACCGGGCGACTGGCCGAGGGATTCGATGCAGACATTCTCGTCGTTGACGGCGATCCGCGGACGGACCTGACGGCGCTCGCCAGCCCCGTACTCGTCCTGGCTCAGGGCCGCACACACCTACCGCCGGAATCCGTGATGCGTGGCGCCGGCCGATCGCGCCCTGCGCACAGCTAGTGCTGTGGCGTTCCTGTCGGCAGGGCCGGAGGCACAGCTTGGCTGCTGCCCGCGAATGCGCGGCCAAGTTGCACTATCCAGGCTGTGTCGGTGGCCCAGTCCGCCGATCCGCTAGTCGGTACGGGATGCGGATCGTCCTGTGTCTGGCCGAGCCGGTGTGCTTCCAAGGCGGCACGAACCAGTGCCACCGTGACGATCAGCGACTGCACGGCCGGTGGTTCCCCTCGTGCCTGGCTGGCCGCAAGAGCGGCGTTCGCCACTCGCCGGTCGTAGTACTGCTTCAGCAGCACCAGGCCGTCACGTATGCCGTTGCCGCGGCTGTAGTAGCTGCGGTGGATGCCGACGTAGCGGCGCAACCTGATGTGAGGGAACTCGGCCAACAGCTCCGACCATAGATGTCCCATGGCCCGATACTCGGCCCACTGCGCGGCAGCGACCCGAATGGCGAAAAGGGTCTCAACGGCAACTGGGAGCATCGCTCCGATGAAGAAGATCGCGAAACCTATGGCAACCGGTACGTAGATGAAGGTGTAGAAAGGCTGGACAGCAGCAGCATGAGCCGGCCGCAGAAAAGCAACAAGATGAGTGCCGATGTCCAGCACACCTGCGGCCAGGGAAACAGCCGACGCCAGCCCGACCAGGAATAATGAGACCCGATAGATGCGGTTTGCCTGAAGCTGACGGAGGAGACGCCAGCACCACCATATAACGCGACACGACACCGATGCGAGATAGCCGGTTGTGACCAGCTCAAATACGAACGCCTCCGGAAGATGGCCATTTCGCGGCTGGCCGATCGCCGGGCGCACTTCGGCCGGCGCCAGCAGTAGGCACACCACCTCGACACAACTCACCGCCACGACCACCGCCAACTCCCGGCGCAAGCGTGGTTGAGGGTGGCCGGTGCGCCACAAAGCAGTGCGGAAGAAGCATACTTTTCCGAAAGCCGCACCCAAGCCAAGCACATTGGTTGCCAACCGGGTGAAGGCGCTGGTGGAGTACTCATCGATCACCAGCACCTGCTGGACTGCCAGCAACGTGATCACCAGAGCGAAGTAGCGCAATACCCGATCATGCGGGTGCTGCATGACCGCCCACGCCAGCATCAGCGCGCCGACGCACAGACCGGCCGCGACCGCCCCACACAGATAGGTGATCACAACCAGCCACGCTGGGATGACAGGGAGCCGTACATCGTCCGGGCCTCGCCAAGCTCTGCCGACAGTGGGCGGGGGGCACAGCCGGGAACCACGGCCCACTCCATCAAGGTGTCGGCGATGAGCTCGACCGCGCGCTCATGAGGACTGTCGAAACAGATTCGCCGCAGCCGGCGGGGAAACCCATCGAACGGGATGCCTCGGTTGATCTTCTCAAGATCGGCGGCCTCGCCAGACCCGCCACAATCGTCAGCCCAGTACAGCGACGAGCCGGGGTCGAGATGACGGAGCATGATGTGGCCGAGTTCATGACAAATGATATGATTTTGGTGCGGTTCCGACGTGTCTTTTTCGTAAACGCACACATCATAGGGACCATGCGGCAGCGAATAACCCAGGCTGCCGGCCAGAGACATTGCGATCAGGCGAATGGGTCGTCCGCGTGCCTCGCCGAGACGCCTGCTCAACTCGGTGATATCCAGCGGCGGTTGAATGTCAAGGCTTCGTAACATTCGGCCACATTGCGCCCGAAGCCGTAATCCTTCCAGCATCATGCTCCCCAGTGCTCAGCGGTGGCCTAGTCACGGTCGGTCTCTAGGCCCAGCCCCCTTTTCCCGGCGCGCCGCCCGGCGTCCCCTCACCGAGACAAGCGGCCTCCAGATCGTTTTCGTCCACAACTTGCTGGATTGCCCGCAGGCCCGGATCCGGGATTGGAAAGTCCATATCGGCGCCCCAGGCTGGCTGTACTTCGGGCTCCATGCGCCGGCACTTGACACCTGCACCCTGTCAAGCCACGCCTCAGCGACACTGAACGGGTCATCATGCCCACAGGCCGCCGCGGAGACCACATCACGTTTATAGCAGTTGCTATGCCGGCAGGGACAGGTCGTGGAAAAGATCAAGTAACCGCAGCGGAGGAAGGACGTCGGACCCTGGGCAGCCGGCCTTGAATCGGTATTTTTTGCGGGCCCGCTTTGTCGAGGGCTAACGTCGAGCAGGTCAATCGAACACGCGGGAGCTCGCACCGAAGCGGGCTGAGAGGGCGGCTGGGCACCAACCCGGGGTCGCCGACCGCAGAACCTGTCCGGGTAATGCCGGCGTAGGAAGGGTGATCCATGACTGCGTTGTCTGACCACGCGATTAAGCCCACCATCACCACCGGCCCGATCACTGGGTCGCGGAAGATCTACCGCCAGGTAGGCGAACTCCGGGTGCCCGCTCGCCGGGTCGAGCTGAGCAACGGGGAGCGCGTTGACCTTTACGACACGTCGGGCCCGTACACCGACCCGGACGCCGCCATCGACGTTCACCGGGGACTCCCCCCGCTGCGCGCACCATGGATCGCAGTTCGGGAACCAACCACCCAACTTGCCTGGGCCCGGGCCGGTGTGGTCACTCCGGAGATGGAGTTCATCGCTACGCGCGAAAGCGTCGACGTCGAGCTGGTCCGGACCGAAGTGGCCCGTGGCCGCGCGATCATTCCGGCCAACCACCGGCATCCTGAATCCGAGCCGATGATCATCGGTAAGCGGTTTCTGGTCAAGGTCAACGCCAATATCGGCAATTCTGCGGTCGCCTCCTCGATCGAAGAGGAGGTGGACAAGATGGTGTGGGCCACCCGCTGGGGCGCGGACACGATCATGGATCTGTCCACCGGTAAGCGAATCTCCGAGACCAGGGAATGGTTGCTGCGCAATTGTCCGGTTCCGGTCGGCACCGTGCCGATCTACCAGGCACTGGAGAAGGTCAAGGGCGACCCGGCGGCGCTGAGTTGGGAAGTCTACCGCGACACCGTGATCGAGCAGGCAGAACAGGGCGTGGATTACATGACCGTGCACGCCGGGGTGCTGTTGCGGTTCGTACCGCTGACAGTCAAGCGGGTCACCGGCATCGTGTCCCGTGGCGGGTCGATCATGGCGGCATGGTGCCTGGCGCATCACCGCGAGTCGTTCCTCTACGAGAACATCGAGGAGCTGTGCGAGATCCTGCGCCGCTATGACGTCTCGTTCTCCCTGGGTGACGGCCTGCGTCCGGGTTCGATTGCCGACGCCAACGACGAGGCGCAGCTCGCCGAGCTGAAGACGTTGGGCGAGCTGACCCAGATCGCCCGACGCCACGACGTGCAAGTGATGATCGAAGGTCCAGGCCACGTACCGATGCACAAGATCGCCGAGAACGTGCGTTTGGAAGAGGAGTGGTGTGACGAGGCCCCGTTCTACACCCTGGGCCCGCTGGCCACAGACATCGCGCCGGCCTACGACCACATCACCTCGGCGATCGGCGCGGCGATGATCGCCCAGGCGGGCACCGCGATGCTCTGTTACGTCACGCCCAAGGAACACCTGGGCCTGCCCGACCGGGATGACGTCAAGACCGGTGTGATCACCTACAAGATCGCCGCCCACAGCGCTGATCTGGCGAAGGGGCATCCCGGCGCGCAAGCCTGGGACGACGCGCTGTCGAAGGCACGGTTCGAGTTCCGCTGGTACGACCAGTTCGCGCTGGCACTGGATCCCGACACGGCGCGGTCCTACCACGACGAGACGCTGCCGGCAGAACCCGCGAAGACCGCCCATTTCTGTTCGATGTGCGGACCCAAGTTCTGCTCGATGCGTATCTCCGCGGACGTCCAGGCCTACGCAGCCGAGCACGGGCTGTCCGGTGAAGAGGCCCTCGAGCTGGGCATGCAGGAGAAATCAGCCGAGTTCACCGCCGGTGGCAGCAAGGTGTACCTCCCCGTGTCGCCCGGTCCCCGGCATGGAGACATATCGGGCTCTCCGGGGCCTCGATAACCCCGGCATGTCTCCATGCCGGATTTCGTGACTGCCGCTCCCCCCGTCGCGCTGACCATCGCGGGCTCGGACTCCGGGGGCGGCGCTGGCCTGCAGGCCGATCTGCGCACATTCACCGCCTGCGGCGTGCACGGTTGCGTCGCGGTCACTGCGGTGACGGTGCAGAATTCCCGGGCCGTCACCGGCATCGTGGAGATCCCGCCGGCCACGGTCGCCGACCAGGTCCGGGCGGTGGCTTCCGATATCGGGATCGCCGCGGCCAAGACTGGCATGCTGGCCAGCTCGGGGATCATCTCGGCGGTCGCCAAGGTGTGCGAGGAGGTCGGCTTGGGCACATCGGTGCCGTTGGTCGTCGACCCGGTGGCCGCCTCCATGCACGGTGATCCGCTACTCGCCGCTGATACATTGGACGAGCTGCGCTTGGAGCTGTTCCCGCGTGCCAGCCTGGTAACTCCGAACCTGGACGAGGTGCGGCTGCTGATCGGCATGGACGTCCAGTCGCGTGCGCAGCAGTACGAGGCCGCCCGCGTGCTCCACGCGTTGGGACCGCAGTGGGTGCTGGTCAAGGGCGGGCACCTGCACGGTGACCCGCAATGTGTGGATCTGCTTTACGACGGGCGTGATGTCACCGAGTTCAGCAGGCCCCGAGTCCCGACCCCGCACACCCATGGAAGTGGCGACTCCCTGGCTGCTGCGATCACCTCCGCACTCGCTCGCGGCGCCACCATGCCCGCAGCGGTCCGTTACGGCAAGTACTACATAAGCCAGGCGGTCGCCCACGCTTATCCGCTCGGTGCCGGGATGGGGCCCGTTTCCCCGTTCTGGCGCCTACTGCCTGGCGGCCCCTTATGATCCCTACTGACCGGACATGGACTCGTGAGCTACTCGGTGGCGTCAGGCGAAACGTACAGAATTGCGGGGCAAGGCGTGGGGCGCTCTGCGATATCCACCCCGGTAGGAGGGTGCGGAGCCTACGGAGTTACTGACCCTGGGACCTGCCAGCGGTCAGATTGAGCTCATGAGCGCTGATCGTGGCAGGCCGCTGACCGTGAGTGGGTTGATACGTGGCAAGGGCGATAGGGCGACGGTTGGTGGTGAAGGATTCGAGCGCCTCACCGACGCGGTAGGCGTGTTCGCGGAGGTGTCTGGCCAGGATGACGGCGTCTTCGATTGCCGAGGTTGCGCCGCGGCCAGCGGCTGGGGACAGCGCGTGGGCGGCGTCACCGATCAGGACCGTGTGATCTCGATGCCATCTGCCGTTCGGGTCTAGCTCATAGAGCGCGATCGGGTTACTGGCCCAGCAGGAAGCGTCGAGTATCTCGCGCACGGGTGTGTCCCGCAGCGCTGCGGTCATGGTGTGGAGGTCCACCCTGAGGCTTGGACTGTCGCTGTTGTAGCGGCTGAACCAGAAGGATCCGTCCCGCGCGTCCGCGACGTAGCCGACAACCCCGTTGTGATGGCGCCAGAAGTGCAGCACGCCGGTCGGCAAACCGGGTGCGGGCCGCGGGTGGTGGCCATAGCGGATGATCTGGCCGGTGTAGCCGGGCTCGGTGCAGTTGCCGATCGCTCGCCGGGTTGCTGACCAGGCTCCATCAGCGCCGACGATCAAGTCCGCATCCAGATCGCCCACCGATGCGGTGCTCCCGTAGCGGCAGGTGACGCCGACCTCGTCGAGGCGATTTCGCACAATGGACAACAGATCACGCCGCCACACATGCGTGCTCGGATAGCGATGCGTGGCTTCGTAACGAGGGAAATCGGTGACGTCACCGGTGATGGTGTCGACCGTGTGCACACTGACGACGGGGAAGCCCACCGCCCAGACCTGCTCTGCGACACCGAGCCGATCGAGGCCTGTCATCGCGGAGGGTCCGAGGGTGACCCAACCCTGGTGATCCGTAAACTGGGGGGCGGCTTCGTCGACCTCGACAGCACAGCCGATCTCGGCAAGCGCGAGTGCAGCACTCGCACCAGCGATTCCACACCCAATCACTGAAGCCCGCATTTGATTCCCGGCACGCCTCGTATTCAGCATGGAGCGCCTGACTCGGCTTCTGGCTCACCACGTTGCGTCAGTAATGCTGTTAACTGCACCATTCCGATGGAAACGGTGACAAAGCCCGCCCGCATCTTCCGGCCCAGTTCCCGCATCTTCTGGTCCAGTTGGCGTATCTCCTCATCCCCGGTCGGCGACACGAGCGTGATCCTACGTCGGCCTCCCTCACCACGAGCGCTCGGCCACGCGACCGAGTCGCGGGGCCGTGGTAACGCAGGTATTCGGCAGGCGTGAATGGCTGGTTCATCGAGCGGACGTGAATGCATTGTGGTGCAGGAGTGGGATTACTGAGCTGCTGTCGAGTCGGGCGGCTGTTTTGATGCCGTCCGGGCTGCCGATGCTGATCAGTTCATGCCGGGACTAGCCGTCAGGAGCCGGCACTGTGATGTGAGCGGGCACAGGCACGCCGAACAGCAGGGCGACGACGTCACTGACGGTGTGCACCCCACCGCTCAGCGTGCCGCTCGGGTCCAGCTGGTACATCACAGCAACCAGGTATCGCTCGCCGGGACCGGCGAAACCAATCGTGTTCGTCACCCAGTGCTTGCCATATGAATCGGTCTCGTACGACCAACCGTCCTTGTTACCGGGCTGCTGCTCTGAACCGGCGGCCCAGACTCCCCACCGCTGGTTAGGGGCGACCCCGCGCATAGCACCCACCAGGTAGGTCCGGTCGGCGGGGTCGAGCTGGGCGAAAACATAGTTCAGCAGGGCAGCCAGGTCATCAGTCGTGCATTTGACGAAGCCCCAGTAGGTCCTCGCCGTGAAGCCGGGTACGAAATGTAAGCCGGCCATGCCGTACTGATTCCGGAACCGGGCCAACATTTCCTCGCCGCCGAATCTGGTCCACAACCGATCCGATGCCGCATTGTCTGAGGAATGGAGCATGGCGGCCATGTCCTGCCGGTCTGCTGCAGTCAGCGTGATCTGGTGAGCGCGTTGCCGACGCAGCAGGTCGGTGGCCATCGCCAGCTTGATCGTCGAGGCTGTCCAACCCTCATGCTGCGTCGGCCCGGCGCGCCAGGCCTTTCCGGTCTGCCGATCAGTGAACACCACGCTCAAGTAACCCCGGCCGTTGACGTGCCGGCTGATGTAGTCAGTGGTGGCGGTGAAATGCTGCTGTTGGGTGCAGCTCCACCCTGAATCGGCACGGCACTGGGATGGCGGTGGCGGCTGCGCCGCCGCCTTGAGCGAAGCGTGTGGTGCCGCCTCGGGCGAGGGCTGTGCTGGCGCCTGCGGCGAAGGCGCCAGCGCCTGCATCGACGGCACTGCCACGTCGCTCACGCCGCTGGGGGCGGCGACGACCGGTTGGGTCAGAGCCTTCGGCGCCGGAGGCTGGGCAACGCTGGCCCGGGCACAGCCGACCATGCTCAGCGCCGCGCAGGCCAGCACCGGGGCCGCGGCGAACCGGAGACTGCGCGGCAGACCTGTGTTGGGTCGCGTACTGGTGATGGCGGGACGGTACTACTGGGACGACATGCAGGGCCCGGCACGGCGCCGCGACACACCGCGCACGAGGGCACGACACGCGGGACTGGGGATCTGTATCAGCGGACCGAGTAGGACTCGCGTGCAGGGCTGGAGGCCAGCGCCCAGAACCGTTGCGGGATGCGGCCGGCCAGCCGGGCGTGCCGCCCGGCTTGCACCGCCAGCCGCATCGCTTCAGCCATCCGCGGCGGATCCTCGGCCCGGGTCACTGCCGTGGCGAGCAACACCGCGTCGCAGCCCAGTTCCATCGCCCGGGCCGCCTCCGACGCGGTGCCGATTCCCGCGTCCAGGATCACCGGCACGGTGGCCTGCGCCACGATCATCTCGATGTTGTGCGGGTTGCGGATCCCCAGACCGGTACCGATTGGCGCGCCCAGCGGCATCACCGCCGCGCACCCCGCATCGGCTAGCTTGCGGGCCAGCACCGGATCGTCGTTGGTGTATGGCAGCACCGTGAAGCCGGCGTCGACGAGCTGCTCGGCGGCGTCGAGCAGCTCGATCGGATCGGGCAACAAGGTGCGGTCGTCGGCGATGACCTCGAGCTTGACCCAGGAGGTCTGCAGCGCTTCGGCACCCAGCTGAGCGGTGAGCACCGCCTCGGCAGCGCTGCGGCATCCCGCGGTGTTGGGCAGGGGCTCGATCCCGTGCCGGGAGAGCACCTCAAGGACACCGGTACGCGACCCGGTGTCCATCCGGCGGATCGCCACCGTGGTGAGTTCGGTCTGGGCAGCAAGCAGCGCCCGTTCCAGGACTGCGAGATTGTCGGCGCCCCCGGTGCCCAGGATCAGCCGCGAGCCGAATTCCCGCCCCGCGATGATCAGCGGATCGTCTGCCATCTGCGTCACCCTCCCTGCACTGCGGTGACCACGTCGACCGATGCCCCGGCGGGCAATGCCGTGCGTGCCCACCGTGCCCGGGGCACCACCGCACCGTCGAGGGCCACCGCGACCCCGCGCGACGGCGCGCCCAGCCGGTGCAGCACGTCCGCCAGGGTGGCACCGTCGGGTAGCTCCCACGGTTGCCCGTTGACCGTCACTGTCATGACGCGCTCCGCGCGGCGAGTCGGGCCGGAGCGGCTGGCGCGACCTCCGGTGGCACGTCCTCATCCCGCAGCAGCGCCACTATCGCATCCGCGGTCAGCGGGGCAAGCAGGACGCCGTGGCGGTGGTGACCGGTTGCGGCAAGCACACCCGGTTCCAGCCTGCCGATCACCGGCAAGTTGTCCGGGCTGCCCGGTCGCAACCCCGCAGCAGCCTCCTCGAAGGCGTATTCCGCCGTCGCGGGAACCACCAGCTCGGCGTCAGCCAGCAACTCCCGAATTCCCCCAGCGGTGACCTCAGTGTCGAAGCCGACCTCCCGCTGGGTGGCACCGACCACCAGCCGCCCGCCATCCCGGGGCACGAGGTAGCACGCACGCCCACCCACGATCCCGCGCACCGTCCGCGACGGCGGTGCCAGCGTGCCCGGGCGGCAACGCAGACGTAGGACCTCGCCCTTCACCGGGCGGATCGCCCTGGCCAGCATCGGATGCAGCGCACCGCTGTCCGCGCCAGCGGCGATAACCACCACGTCAGCCGCCGGCAGCTGGGCACAGTGATGATCGTGAAACTGCACTCCCGCGTTGCGGCATGCCGCCAGCAACGCACCGAGTAGGGCCCGGTTATCCACCGACAGGTCCCCGCGGACCGACAACGCCTTGCACACCTGCGGGCCGAGCGAGGGCTCCACCTGCCGCGCCTGCCGGCCGGAAAGGGCCTCTACGGGCCGCCTGCATCGGGACAGCTGATCGCCAATCCGATCCAGTTCAGCGCGGTCACCAGGGTCCACTGCCACCACAAGCGTGCCGCTGGTCCGTAGCCGCGGATCACCGCCAGTCCTGGCGAGCGAGGCCGCGAAGTCAGGCCAGCGCCGCAGCGAAGCGGCTCCAAGCGCGAACACCTCAGGCTCGACCGGCACCGACTCCGAGACCGGAGCGAGCATCCCACCAGCGACGCGCGAAGCACCCGATCCCGGCGCAGCGTCGTAGACGCTCACCCCGAATCCCGCCGACGCGGCGCGCCAGGCGCAGCTCAGACCGATGACTCCGCCACCGATCACTGCAACATCACGTCGCAGTGATTCACGCACCCGAAGGCTCATCACGCTCCCTGCGCCGGCATGACCCGGATCAGGTTCGACGGTCGGGGTCGCCATGACCCCCTCTCAGCCCAGTGCGGCCTGGACTCCCGTGCGGACCACTTTCCACCGTACCTCGCCGCCGCGCGTCAATCGGGCTTTACAAGGTGCACAACCATCCAAATCCGTCCACGGGCCGCTTGGGAGCGCGCAAGCATCCATTGGCCCCGGGGCAGCGGCAAGTATGGCTAGGGTGGCGCTGGTGGATGGAGCGGCGGTGCGGGCTCGCTTGCAGGATGCGCGGCTTTACCTATGCACGGATGCGCGGACAGCGCGCGGGGATCTGGCCGAGTTCGCCGACGCGGCGCTGGCCGGCGGGGTGGACGTCATCCAGCTGCGCGACAAGACCCTGGAGGCGGGTCCGGAGCTTGCCGCCCTGGAGGTACTCACCGGCATCTGCCGGCGCCATGGCGCATTGCTGGCGGTCAACGATCGCGCCGACGTGGCGCTGGCCGCGGGCGCGCATGTACTGCACCTGGGCCAGGACGACCTGCCGGTGAGTTGGGCGCGCCGGATAGTCGGCGACGAGGTCGTCATCGGCCGCTCCACGCATGACCCGGCACAAGCTGCCGCCGCGGCAGGCGAACCTGGGGTGGACTATTTCTGCGCCGGTCCCTGCTGGTCCACCCCCACCAAGCCGGGCCGGCCCGCCGCTGGACTGGATCTCATCCGCTGCACCGCTGCATCACAGCCAGCGCGGCCGTGGTTCGCCATCGGTGGCATCGAAAACGTGCAGCGGCTCGAAGACGTGCTGCGCGCCGGTGCAAGGCGTGTCGTTGTGGTGCGCGCGATCACCGAGGCCATCGATCCTGAGGGTGCAGCTGCCGCGTTCGCACAGCGGCTGCAGTCCTCGCGCTAGCGCTCGTCCGCGTCAATGGTCCTCGCGCTAGCGCTCGTCCGCGCCAATGGTCCTCGCGCTAGCGCTCGTCCGCGCCAATGGTCCTCGCGCTAGCGCTCGTCCGCGCCAATGGTCCTCGCGCTAGCGCTCGTCCGCGGCCTCCCGGCCGGTCACCAGCGTCAGCCCGTATGCCGTCAGCACTTCCTGGATCGGTTGGAAATAGGACTCACCGCCGAGCAGGCAGCCGCCGGTGCCGCCGGACAGCGTGCCCTGCGCCTGGTTGCCGCTGATGAACGAGCCCCCAGAGTCACCTGCCTCGGCGCACACATTGGTCTTGATCAGCCCACGGACGACCTCGCCATCGCCGTAGTTGACGGTCTCTCCCACGGTCTGCACGTAGCCACAGTGAAAACCGGTGGTGGATCCCGACAGGCACACCCGGTCCCCCACCTTGGCCGGTGCGCTGCCCGCCACGGTGACGTAGCCGCTATCGGCGTCGACGTCATGGGTCTGGTCCCAAGTTGGTGAGGCCACCTCGACCAGCCCGTAGTCGTGGCCGGGGAACGACGACTTGGCGACCGGGCCGATGGGCTGGCCGTCCGGTCCCGACCAGGTACCACCAAGCTTCGTGCAGTGCCCAGCAGTGATCACGTAGCGCGTATGGCCGGAGATGGCATTGAAACCCACCGAGCAGCGCCCGCCCTCGCTGGTCGTGATCGTGTCGCCACCATGGAGATCGGCCAGCAGCCTTGGGCGCGTGTTGACGTGTTGGATCCGCACTGCGCGCACACCCGCGGCGAAGGCGCGGGCGGCATTGTCGTCAGTGGCCGACACCACGACAGAGTGAGTAACCGGATCGACGTACCAGCCTGTCACCGAGTCGGGGACCTGATGTGATCGGGAATCCAACGCCACCATCACGGTGTGCAGCATCAACAGGTCCGGCACCAGGGGTGCAGCGGACGCGGGCTGGGCGAGTACTGCGCTCAGCGCACAGCCAAGAAGAGCAGCAAGGAGCGCACGACGGCGGCTTCCGGGGAGCACGAGTCAATTCCTCTCGTTCTAAAGTGGATTCCCCATCAGTCCCCGACGGCGACTCAACGCTACGGAACAGTTACGCTGTGGTGAAGACACCAATCGGTGGGATCGGGTAGCCCATACGGGCAGTACTTAACTTACTACGTGTAGTGAGTTAGGTGGTCAATTGCGACGTACTGTACGCAGCCCCGGATGGTCCGCGGGCAGCGTCCGCACGAGCACTGTCCCGCTCAGGGCGACGCAGGCGGCCACCAACGGCCAACTCAGCGCTACCCGAGCGATGCCGAGCGCGACGACCGCACCCGCTGCCCACAGCGGCGTGAACACCGAGATCCGAACCACGTACTGGCCCACCCATACCCAGGAAGCCCGGCTGTACGCGCGCAGCAGGCCCGGATCGTGGCGCCACGAAGCGCGCTGCCCCAGGGCGCCGCCCACGATCAGTCCGAGCAGCGGCCAGCGGACCAGCACGCTGACTGTCCAGACCAGCGCGCTGACCACATTGGACAGCAATTGAACGAGAAAGAAGTCAGCAGCGCGGCCGGTGTAAAGCGCGACCAGCACCGCCACTGACACGCCAAGCAAGCCCAGGAGCGCGGCAAGCGGCCGATGACCGCGGTGCCAACGCAGTGCGGCCACCGCAACCCCGGTGACCAGGGCGGCGCCTGCCCCCCAACCCAGTGAGTGACCCGACACGAGCCAGCCCACCACGAAGGCGACCGCGGGCGCGGTCGCGTCGAGTGCCGCCCGGCGCCCACCGAGCAGTGCGGTCAGCGACTCGGGAGCATCCGGGACCGGCATACCTCCAGAGTGCCCGATGGCCTCCTGCGCTCCGGCGGTCGTGTTGGGGTGAACCCCGCTGCGGGCTGTGCGCAGGGACACAGTGAAGGCGTCCAGTCACTCGACTGGTTGGCCTGGCAGCGCTGGCGCCGGCGGGTGCGGTAGCTCGCCGGCGCCAGCGCTGCGCCACCCACACCTGTTCCTGACAAGTGGGAATCCGCTGCGCCGGGGGCCGTCCCATGCTCAGCGCGGGACGCATGGAGTCGGTGAGGCAGCATCCGGAGCTAGCGCCCGGCCTGGCAAGGATCGACGCGGCAGCCAGGCCGCTGCTGGCACGCATCCCCTGAGCAGGCGGAACTACAACCAGATTGGCCCCGCCGAACGCTACGGTGGGGTAGGTACGCCTGCCCTACCTATTTTGAGGCCTGCTATGACAGTGAGGTCACAGACCTCGGACACCACCCGACTCCTGTACGCCCTCGAACCGGTGGTCGCCGAAAATCTTGATCGGCACCTGGCCGCAGCGAAGGAATGGATGCCACACGAGTACGTTCCGTGGAGTCTCGGCCGCGACTACGCCGATCTTGGCGGAGCACCTTGGGATCCCGGCCAGTCGCGGCTATCCCCGATTGCCCGCACCGCGCTGGAGGTCAACCTCCTCACCGAGGACAACCTGCCGAGCTATCACCGCGAGATCGGGCGCACCTTCGGCCGTGACGGCGCCTGGGGTACCTGGGTGCACCGATGGACCGCCGAGGAAGGCCGGCATGCGTACTGCATCCGTGACTACCTGCTGGTGACCCGCGGGGTGGATCCGGTCGAGTTGGAACGGGCCCGAATGCAGGTCATGCAGACCGGCTACGACACCCAGGAAGCGCCGCTGCTGCGCGTCCTGGCCTACGTTTCCTTCCAGGAGCTCGCCACTCGCATCTCCCATCGCAACACCGGACGCCACGCTGGGGACCCGATTGCCGATCGGCTCCTGCTCCGCGTGTCCACCGACGAGAACCTGCACATGGTCTTCTACCGCAACCTCGTCAAGGCTGCCCTGGAAATCTGCCCGGGACCCGCGCTGCGCGCGATCACCGACGAGGTCGTCGGCTTTGCCATGCCGGGCATCGTCATCCCTGGTTTCGCCCGCAAAGCAGCGCAGATCGCCAAGGCCGGCATCTATGACCTGCGTATCCATCATGATGAAGTGATCTTGCCGCTGCTACGCCACTGGGCCGTGTTCGACCTGGAAAATCTGGACGCCGAGGGTGAGCAGGCCCGCGCCGAGCTGGCCGAGTTCCTCGCCCAGCTCGATCGCCAGGCCAGCCGGTTCGAGGAGCGCCGCGCCCAGGCGCGGGCCACCGCTGCGCAGTAGCCCAGCACTAACCAAGCGACCCGCGACGCCGGGCACGTTCCAGCTGCTCCTGAGCATCCAGTTCAGCAGCGCGAGCCGGTGTGGGAGCCGTACCGCCGAGGTGCGCCGGCATCCACCAGGGATCGGGATCGTCCACCACCGGATAGCGCGCGCGGGTCGCGTCGAGCAAGCCGTTCATCACCTCAACGAGCTGGGCATCAGCGGCAGCGCCGCGGCCAGGCTGCAGCGGTGGCCCGATGGTGATGCTGACCGGGGTATGCCGGGCGGCAGAGATACTGGGCCGGCGATCCTTGGTCCACACCCGCTGGCTGCCCCAGAGAGTCACGGGGATGAGCGGGACGTCGGCCAACAGCGCCATTCGATTCGCGCCGGATTTGAACTCTTTGAGGCAGAAGCTGCGGCTGATCGTTGCCTCCGGGAAGATCCCCACCAGTTCCCCTGCGCGAAGCGCCGCCACCGCGTTCCGGAAGGCGGCCGCTCCGGCGACGCGATCAACCGGGATGTGATGCATGGCGCGCATCAATGGTCCGGTCACCCGGTGCCGGAATACCTCTTGCTTGGCCATGAAGCGCACCAGCCGTCCGTGCTCGCGCCAGAACGGGGTGCCAGCCAGTGCGAAGTCAAGAAAACCGGTGTGGTTGATCACCACCACCCCGCCACCCGTTGCCGGGACGTGCTCCTGCCCCGCAACGTCAAGGCGCAGGTCCAATGCCCGGAACAGGGCTGTCACCACATGTGCCACGCAGCGGTAGACCCGATCAGCCATCGGCTCACGCTACCGGCCCTGGGCCGCGCAACACCGGCCGCGTCGAGGCGAACTGGCCGCGTCTGTGGTCACTTGGTGACTAGGCGGTGGCGGGTTGCCCGCTCGCTGCCCTGAATAAACCCCTGAACAAGCCCCTGAACAAGCCCTTGAACAAGCCACAGCCAACGACAAAGGTCGCTGCCGCGGTGACCAGGTGCAAGACATTGTCTCCTGACGCCCCGCTGGGGATGGACAGCACGGAGAACAACCCCAGCCAGCCCAGCACGGTGGCGAGCAGGAACGTGGTCCCGATGGCAACGTTCATTCCTTCACTGCCGGCCGGCGTGAGCGCGAATGCCGCCAGCAGCCAGAACACCCCCAGAGCGACGTGCACGACGTTGTGAAACGGGTTCACCATAAAGATGCCGAACAGCGCGTGATTGGTGATCTCGGTGATGTTGTTGAACCCCGTGACGAAAAATCCGAGGATTCCCCCGAGCAAGTAGATGATGCCGGCGACGAGCGAATAGCTTTGCTCGGGCGTCTTCGGTGCCCTGCTGGCCCTCAGCTTGATCCCGAATTTGTCCTCTGGGGTCACCCTGGACATATCCAGGTCCGGCCTTGCCGAGGTCTGAACAGCCGCCGGCGCGTGCCCGACCTGGCGCACCTGGGACATCCAACTGGTCCAGATCAGTTGCGGCACGGACCGGCGGTAGCTGCGCAGGTAGCGGCGGCGTTCACCGGCATCTGTGGTCTCAGCAAGGCACGAGGTCATCTCCGCCCACCACGCCATGCCTTCCTCGCGGGGCAGCAGGCAGGGGATCCACCCCAGCGAGGTGGGACCGTCGACGCCTCCGGACAGGGCCGCGCGCCGATGGCCGCTGAGAACGGTGCTGCCGTCCTTGGCGACGGCTGCTCGCTGGCCACTCATACCGGCCCTCCCTCGGTCGTGGGAACTGCTGGTGGGCTGGGAGGCGCGAGCAACCGGCTCAAACCGCTGCGGTCTCGACCGCGTTGCAGGGCGTGAACGGCGCGAGCCCGGCCTTCCGTGGTGAGACGGTAATAGCGGCGCGGCGGTCTTCCCTCGTCACGCGCTGGTTCCGGGTCCTCCCACCGGTCACTGACCCATCCGGCGGCGCGCAGCCGTTGCAGGATCGGGTAGATAGTTCCCGGCTCAAGCCCGCTCGCGCGCACGATCTCCAACCCGTACAGCTCGGCGTCAGGCCGCTCCAGCAGCGCCCCCAGCACCGCAAGAACACCTACGGTCATCCGCAAACCCGCCATAATCTTAACTCTACATAGTCGGTCCACCCACCCCCGATATCAAGACATATCGGGGCGGAAAGGATGCTTTTACCTCGATATGGAGCCATACCGGGATCGGCAGCGAGGATCAGCGGCGCTTCGTGGCGATGCGCGCGAGCAAGGTGGCCAGAGACAGACCAAACAGTACTGCGGTGACGGCCAGCCAGCGTGGCAGCAATGGCTGTGCCGATAGTCCGGAGGCGGCATGGAATGCGGTGGGCAGGCGCAGGATGAGCGGCGACCACACGAGTAGCAGCAGTCCGGATACCGCGGCGGGGACACGCAGGTGGTTTAGCCACGCGACGCCGCCGACGGTGGCCCACGTGGGATGGCGGCGCAGCAGCAGGACCAGCACCGCGTCGAGCCCGGCATACAGCGGGAACAGCACCAGGTCATGGATGATGGCGCTGCTGGCGAACCAGGCGCCGATGCCGATCGGATTGCCGGCCAGTAACCGGACCGCTGCGTAGCCGGCGACCACGAAGCTGGCCAGCAAGGCGATCGTCTGGAGGGATTCGCGCCGGGTCATGGCGATCACCCTGCTGAGAAGGTTAGTCGGGTAACCCATTTGGTGTTGTGCACTCCAGGCAATGCCGGCACCACGATCCGAGCCGGGAAGCCGTGATCGAGGGAGAGGTCGGCGCCGTTGACCTGCAGCGCGAGCAGGGCATCGGGGGTGCGCACCTGCCCAGGCGACAGCGTGGCCGCGCTGAAGCCGCCGCGCTGGAGTGATTCAACGAGCAACCGGTCGCCGGGTGCGGCGCCGGCAAGGTCAGCCAGGTCGGTCAGGCGCACCCCGGTCCAGGTCTGGATGCCGGTGGACCAGCCTTCTACACAGGCGATCGGCAGCCGGGCGGTGTGCTGCGGCAGCGCAAGCAACTTCGCCCGGGACAACGATCTAGACACCGTGCCGTGCAGTTGCAACCGCCACGAGTCATCAACCGGGACGATGCCGGCCATCGCGGCGGTCTTGTTCACCTGGAAGTCATTCGGGCCCGTGCCGAGATCCTGGCCGCGTGGGGCGAGCAGCGCGGTCGACCGCGCCCTTCCGCCGATGGTCTGGCCCACGCTGAGCATCAACAGAGCCAGCGAGCTGAGCGCGACCATGCCCAGCGCGCCACGCCGGGAAATGGTGGGTGCGGCCGGATCCGGCGACACCAGACGATCAGGATCGGGGGGCTCCGCGCGAGTGGCCGACAGCGGGGTTCGTAGCTCCCGGATCAAGCTTCGGGACCGTAACGCGCTGACCATGCGGCCCAGCCGAAACGCCACGTGCACGACGAACGCGGCGATGAACACCCAGGCGCCGTAGTAGTGCGCCTGGTAGAACACGAACGGCCAGGCGTAGTAGTACTGGATGTTCATGACGCCCGTGACCAGCTCGAACACTGCGCCACCAACCAGCAGCAGCAACGACGCGCGGTCCAGCAGATGGGCAACCGAGCGCGCCGGCGGCCACTCGAACAGCTTGGGCAACACCGACCACAGCTTGGCCAGCACGACCGGGATGAGCACCAAGCCCAGGATGACGTGCACGCCCTGGGTCACCCAGTACAGCCACCACGGCCCAGCCGGCCAGGCCGGCAGCCACGATCCGAGCAATCCCTTATCCGGCGTGGTGTCGTTGACCGGCGCAAGGTTCGGATCGTAGGCGGCATACGACGCCAGACCGGTGAGGAACATCAGGGTGATGCCGGGCAACAACACCACGCTGAGCACCGCGGTGAACCACGGGCCGCGCAACGGGCTACGCCAGAACCGTGCCCGGAACGGGCCCGGCGGCGAGTGTCCAGCCGTCCAATGGGCCCACCGACCCAACACAGTCACGCTCTCACGCTAGTCCCCAAGCGATCAGCAGCGTCCGTCCAGCACGGCCGAACCGGCCGCGACCGCGGCAGCAAACCGGCCACCGGGCACGCCACGGGCCACCGCGACGGCGTCCTCCCAGGTGTCCACGTCCGATAATTCGGGTAGCTTCACCACCTGGCATCCGGCTGTGTGCAGTGCAGCCAGTGTTCTGAGGCCGGTATCCGCACGCGACATAGGGATGCCGGCGAGCAGCCCGGCCAGTTCAGGGCGCCGCACGCCCAGCACCCACCAGCCGCCATCGGTGGCCATCCCCAGCGCGGCATCAGCCCCCAGCGCGGCATCAACCCCCAGCGCGGTGCCGAGACCTGGCGTGGCGCCGGCACCGTCGAGTAGGTCGATGCAGTGGCTGAGCAGGCCCGCGTCGGCCTGCGGAGTGTCCATCCCGATCTGCAAGACCGGGCATCGCCCGGCCATGGCGGCGGCATCGGCGTGGGCAGCGGCGATCCGCTGCCCCAGCGTCGCCCCGCGCTGCGGCACGACTGTGGTGGCACGAAGCCGGGCGCTCAGCGCGTCGCCGCTGACCGCCCGGGAAAGGTCGCCGGCGAGCGCGACCACCGGCATCACGTCGGGTACCGCCAGCACTGCGTCCAGGGTGTCGAGAAAGGCCGCTGCAGCGATCCGGGCCGCCTGATCAGGAGTGGCGGGCGGGCACAGCCGGGTCTTGACCTCTCCCGGCACCGGCGCCTTGGCTAGCACCAGCAACGCCGCCCGGATCCCCCTCGCCATCCCCACATCTTGTCTTACTTCCAGCTCCGGACGGCCCTGATTTAGCCTCAATGCGGGCCGTAGGCGCGCAGGATGGCGTCGGTCAGGTCGGTGGAAGACAGGGCGAGATCCAGGGTGATGCCAGGTTCGTCAGGGGCCAAGGGCTCCAAGGCGGCGTACTGGGAGGCCAGCAGCTTCGGGGACACGAAATGACCACGTCGCGCGGCGAGACGCTGGGCAACCAGCTCGTACGGTCCAGCCAGGTGCACCATACGGACACCCGGACCCGCTCCGCGCAACACATCCCGGTAAGCACGCCGCAGCGCCGAGCAACTCACCACAGCAGATTCACCCCGAGCGGCCCGCTGGCCCAGCCAGGAGGTGATCGCCGCCAGCCAGGGTGCACGCAACCGGTCATCGAGCGGGTAGCCGGCAGCCATCCGCGCAATGTTGGCCGCCGGGTGGAAGTCATCACCTTCCGCGAGTGCCCATCCGGTCCGGCTTGCGATCAGGGAGGCGACGGTGCTCTTGCCGCAACCGGTCACACCCATCACGACGAGCTGGATCGGGTGATCCCCCACCCGATCCTCCCGCGGAGGGAGGTGCCCGCAGTCCACCGCACCTATCGTGCCTGTATGGCAACTGCGAGCGTCTCATCAGAAAAGTCTCCTGCTGTCCGGCCTGCGCCCGACCGTAACCTCGCGCTGGATCTCCTGCGCGTGACCGAGGCTGCCGCGATGGCGGCGGGCCGGTGGGTC
>JAJPIR010000075.1 GCA_021324675.1 Actinomycetota bacterium | reverse complement strand
TTCGGCGACAGTTCCTACATCGTGCATTACCTACGCATGCTGGGATGGGACCTGTTCGGTGCCGTACAGACGGGGTCAAACTTCGGGATCGAGCAGAAGCACGAATCGCCGTACCTGAGCTCGGTCGCCCCTGGCACGATGGTCTCCGACGGGCTGTCGATGATGAATACCAGCTTCTCCAGCACCTCATTCAGCATGTCCCGGGTGTCGATCGGCGGGAACTGTTTTTTTGGAAATAACATTGCCTACCCGCCCGGCGCCACGGTGGGAAATAACTGCCTGCTCGGGACCAAGACCATGGTCCCACTCGATGGACACCTGCGGGAAAATGTCGGACTGCTCGGATCGCCGTGCTTTGAGATTCCGCGATCGGTGCAGCGCGATAGCCGGTTTGATTATCTGAAAAGCGGGGCGGAGTTCCACCGCCGCCTCGCCGCCAAGAACAGGCACAATCTCGTCACAATAGGCTTGTACCTGCTCGCGCAGTGGAGCAGATTCTACCTCACCATCCTGGTCGGACTGACCGCCTTGGCTTTTTACCATATTCTCGGAGCGTTGGTCTTTCCGCTGGCCACTGTGATTACCCTGCTGGTCACCGTCGCCTACTCTATACTCTTAGAACGTGCAGCCGGCGGGTTCCGGTCCTTGACTCCACAGTTCTGTTCTATCTACGACAACTACTTCTGGTGGCACGAACGCCTCTGGAAGATGTTCGCTCCAAACTTCTTCAGCGGCACACCGGTGAGAACGGTGATCTGGCGACTGCTGGGCGTCCGGATCGGTAGCATGGTCTTCGACGACGGCTGCGGCATAGCCGAGAAAAGCCTCGTCACCATCGGCGACCAGTGCACCCTCAACGCGGGGGCCGTCATCCAATGCCACTCCCTCGAAGACGGCACCTTCAAATCCGACCACAGCAGCATCGGCTCGAACTGCACACTCGGGGTTGGCGCATTCGTACACTACGGCGTGACCATCAACGACGGCGCCATCCTCGGCCCCGATTCCTTCCTCATGAAAGGCGAAGAAATCCCCCCATATGCACAATGGGGAGGAAATCCAGCCAGGATAATGTGACGCAGCTGGATGTGGCGGAACTAGTGCAGTGCCTCATAATTGATTTTTCGCTTGCTGAAGTGTGACTCGTCCCCGGGCAACTTTGGCGAGGATTTGTTCGGCAGTAGCGGTCCAGATGAAAGGCTTCGGGTTGTCGTTGGTGGCTTTCAGGTAGTCCTCGATCGCCGTGATGAGCTCGTTTACGCTGTGGAACACGCCCCGGTGCAGGGCCTTTTCGGTCAGATCCCAAAACCACCGTTCGACCAGATTGAGCCACGAGGAGAAGGTGGGGATAAAGTGCAGGTGAAACCGCGGGTGTTTGGCCAACCACTCTGTAACGTTGGCATGCTTGTGGATGCCGTAGTTGTCACTGAAGCAATGCCGGTCGAGGATGAGTTATCCGACCTCGTTGCCGCACGACGGAGAGGTAATCGACGTGCCGTCGCCGAGTAAGCACCTGCGCGAACACGAACTCAGCACATCAGATCACCTGCGGCCCTGTCAACAGCAACCGCACAATGCCGCCCAAACCACAATTTAATTTGCATTTGCCAGGACACCCAGCGGGAAGCGAGGTGGACATCTTATTTAGCCAAGAGCCCTGGCCGGCGCTGACTCAACACCCCAGCGTTTGCTGGGCGCGCGGCTCGGTGACGGGATCAGCGTGCCGCCCAGCCGGCGGTGTCACCGTGTTGATGGCCTAGCTTGGCAGGAAGGAGATCTACGCTGAGGCGTAGAGCCGGTCGACCTAGACGATGTCATCCCGCGGGCCCCAGCCAGGCCGCATATCCGGCCGGCGATGCCGACTAGCCGGGCAACGCCACGCCCAACGCCGCAGGTACGTCTGTGGCAGCGCTTCTCGAACGTTCGAACGCCGCGAGCCAGTCTTTGGTGGGGTTAATGCACCGGCAGGTCCTGGGCAGCCCAGGCCTTGAATCCTCCAATCACGTCGGTGGCCCGATGCAAGCCCAGCCTTCGTAGCGAATCGGCGGCCAGGCTGGAGGCATAGCCCTCGGAACACAGCACAATGACCTGGGTGTCATAACTGGTGGCCTGAGGCAGGCGGGCAGTGCATTCCGGATCAAAGCGCCACTCTAGGTGGTTGCGCTCGATCAGCAACGCGCCGGGAACCTCTCCCTCCTTCGCGCGCTGCCAGCCAGGCCGGATGTCGACTAGTAAGGCACCGGCGGCAAGGGCGTCATACGCTTGTGGCGGGGTGAGGCGATGCAGCCGCACGCGGGCTTGCGACAGCATCTGGTCGATACTCAGCGCGCCATCCGGTCGACTCACCAATCCACCCCGGCTTGTTCCGTGCCGAGGTGGCGCAGTCCCTGAGGCTCGAGCCGATAGCGATTCATCACCGTCAAGGCTGGGGTGTACATAGGCACGCTCACCGCGGCGACTGTACCGGTGTTGGTGACCTGGTGAATGTAGTGCGGGCCGAAGGCGCGCCAGCCTCCGGTGGGCAGCACTTGAGCCTCTTCGACTGGCGGCCGACCCGGTGGAGTGGCTAGTACCCGCTCGGTTAGCGTGCCCGTTGCGACCGCGAAGGCACCCGATGCCGGGCCATGATCATGCAGATCAGTGCCTTGACCGGGCAGCCAGGACAACAACCACACCTCGTGTTCCTCGCTTCGTTCCAGCAACCGGTACCAGCGAGCATCACTGCGGTAATCGACGAGGCAACGCCACCACTCAAACTGCGCCGCCAATCTCATGACGAGCCTGACAGGACCATTTCGACCAGCGATACTGCCCGCAGAACCGGCGTGATACGGCAGGGCGTGCATAAGCGAGTTCCTCCGCGGAATCGGTGAACCGACCGCGCAAAAACCACCCGAAAAAGACACGCCATCGGATGCACGCGGTCAGCTGAACACAAGGCTCATCCCGCAGAACACAGCGCGCTCGCCACCCGGCAAAAATCCACCGCGGATCGCCGGACGAGAACGAGGACACTGCTCACAGCCAATAATCAAACCAGCTGGTACCCATCCCGGTCAAGTCACCACACCAAACGCCATCCGGACTCATCCACACAACAACAGCCACACCTACGTAAGCAGAATATTCGGCTATCGGGCAGCGTCGACGACATTGCCGTGGCTAACTGCGAATCAAAGGACAATCACCCCTCCGTGCCTCAGTTGGTCTACGCAGGTTGAAACCCGACGGTAACTCCAGCCTGATATATAGGCGGCCTAACCGTGTCTTGGCCGGTCGGTCCAGTCCAGCGCCGACCTGACAGTAAGATCAATTACAGCTGGTGTTTCACCAGCGGCTCGACAATGTCTCTACATGCAGTAGGCGGTGTCATGGTCGAGATTGACGCGTGCTGATGCTCCGCTGGCGATCACGACAAACTCCGATTGATACCGCCCGCGGAGGCCACTCCAGGCGGTCGTCGCCTTCCTCACAGATCGAACAGCACATGGGCTAGTTACGCCCCACATTCCGCCGACGTAATAGTTCCAGGCGGCCATGGGTTCGAATAGGAGGGTTACCACGTCGCCGGAGCAGCATTCGATCGAGTAACTCGCGGCGGATGGTGCCGCTTCATCGCTTGGCGATCGCGTGGCTAACGTCGTTGCCTGCACCCGGTCTCGACGATCGGCATCGATTGGGTCGGCCTCACCTGATAGGTGACCGTGGTTAGCAGGTTCTGAGGTCGATGGTGTGGCACTCACCTTGATTTCACCGCGTAGGTAGCCGGCGTAGCGGTCATCGGGCGTCGAGGTGCGGTGGCAGTTGGGCTTGTGGTGCCGTCCGGTCAAGGTCTGCTGGTCGGAGTCGGAATACCTGCATGGTTGCTCCGAAATATTTGCTGGTCTCTCCGACCCATTCCATGCCGTTGCGGCGCACTGTGGCTGCGGCACGGGTGTTATCCGGCCTGACGACTGCGAAGATCTCGTCAGCGCCTTGGCTGAATGCCCACTGCGCGAGTGCGTAGGTCGTCTCGCTGGCATAGCCGTGGCCCCACACGTTGGGATGCAATTGCCAGCAGATTTCAGCGACGATCTTGCCCCCTGCGTTGGTGTGCCACAGGTGACGGTGCCACTGCTCCTAGCGTGCGAGCAGCGCGAGGCTGGAACGGTGCCCCTGGGCTGGCAGGGCGGTAGGGTGGGGGTGTTGCCGGGGGTTTTTCGCGCACGCCGTTCGGACGTGGCATCTGCGGTAGCCGTTGGGACGAGATACCCACGGATTGCCGGTGTGCTCATGTCGGCGTTGCCTTTTGATCGTTCGTTAGCGGAGTTGCAGGCGTTGTTGTTGGAAAGTGACACCTTGCATCACTTCCTGGACCGATTAGCACAGCTGACCGGACAAGTGTTGCCCGAGGGCAATTCGTGCGGTGTCACCGTCCGTCAGCACTCGCGGGCGGTCACTTTGGCTGCCAGTGATGAGCAGGCCAGGCGGATCGATCAGCTGCAGTACGATCTGGATGAAGGCCCGTGCCTGGATACCCTGGCCACCGGAAAAACCCATTACATTGTCGATACTGTCACTGAGACCCGCTGGCCATGTTTTTGCCCGGCCGCGCACGAGCAGGGGGTGCGGTCGTGTCTGGGACTGCCGCTGACTGGTCCTACCGGGCTGATGGGCTGTTACAACCTCTACTCGCTGCGGCGTGACGCGTTCGCCCCGGACACTCGGGGGCCACTGGAGGTCTTCGCCGGCAACGCCGCCGGTGCGCTGGCCGTGGCGAGGAAACTGGCCGATCAAGCACAGATGTCCGACGATCTGCGTGAGGCGTTGACTTCCCGCGCAGTGATCGATCAAGCCACCGGGATCATCATGGCTCAGCAGCGCTGCGGCGCCGGGGAGGCCTTTGACACTCTTCGGCGTGCCTCACAACACCGCAATGTCAAGGTTCGGCGGCTGGCGACGGAGATCATCAGCCAGGTCAGCGGCAAGCCACCCGAGCCGGGTGTCTTCGAACCCCGCCGCTTTTGACCGTAGACGCTGGCTTGCCGTCTGCTGGGGATGCTGGGCTTAGGCCGCGCATTGCGCCACCGCCTCAGCCACCGTGCTCGCCCGAGGGATCCGCTGGTCTGCCAGGCTGACCTCCAGCGCGCGCAGCACCAGGCGGCTGTGGGCGACCAGCCACAGCGCGATGCCTTCGGTGCGGGCCCGATCGGCCATTTCCAGCAGCACGCCGATTCCGCAGCCTGCCAGGAATGACACCCCGGTGAAATCCAGCACCAGTCCCCGATAGTTGCTGCGTAGATACTTGGGCAGCTGGTCGCGCAGCCCGCCCACGGTGACCAGGTCTACCTCACCGATCACCCGCACCACCAACACCCCGTCCACGGAGGAAGGGAGCGCGGTCACCGTCAACGACTGTTCCGGCGTCGATCTCGGGCTGATCAGTGTCATGCCGTCACCGATCCCCGACCGCAGCGACGGGTCACCCGGCGCTGATGCTCAGCAGTCACGCACACACTCCCAGCATCGTTCCTGGCCAGGAGCTACTGCGCTGCACGCCGCACACGGCAGCAGATACCAACCCATGCAACAGCGAAGCTCCCCGTCCAGCGAGTGCTACAGAAAGCGGCTAGCTGCACAACCGGTGTTATCAACACTAGCGACTCAAAGGCCACCATGGTGATCAACCACGAGGAGATTCAACCGTGTGAATGCCCTCCAACCAGGTACTCCCGCCGCGACCACGACAAGAGAACAATCAAGGCGGCGGCCATGTCGTCCGCGCTCACGGCCTCGGTACTGGCCTTAGCGGAGACCACGAGGAAGACCATCACTGCCACGAAGTGGTTCGAGCTGGCCGTCGAGGCCACCGCGCCCAACGCGCGCCAACTACGTGCACGTTTCCAGCAATGGCTGCAAACACTCAGTGCCTCCGCCACCCTGGTCGATGACCTCACCCTGGCCGTCTACGAAGCCCTGGCCAACGTAGTCGAACATGCCTACCCACCCAACCATCCGGATCCGAGGATGCGCCTACACGCTCAGGTCGACCACCAGCAGCTGCTGATCACCATCAGTGACCACGGCCGCTGGCGCACCCCACCACCCCAACCCGGCTACCGGGGCCGTGGCCTGACCATGATGCGCTCGTTGACCACCGAACTACACCTCCACGCCAGCCTTGACGGCACCACCGTGCAGCTACGCGCCCCATTGCACTGCTCAGGTCGGTGAACGCAGCGCACTAGCCTAGTTGGACTGAGCTTGCAGCGAGTTAGATCCCCACGCCATGCGGCGGGCTGCGGTGGCGTCCGGCTTAGCTCGCGGTGTCGTGGGTGCGGTCGGGTTGTCGCCGCTGGATGTTGTGTTCAAGCCTGTGGGTGCCGAATAGCTCATCCATAGCGGTGACCTGCGGCCTCGCTCGACGGTGGCCGTTGGGCATGATCGCCGCCGTGGCGGTGCGACTGCTCTATCTCATCTTCCGGCAGGATGGCGACGTGGCTTGGCCTGCTGGCCCGTAGTTCCCGGTCGAGGGACGTGGAGATTCTGGTGTTACGTCATGAGGTCGCCGTGCTGCGTCGCCAGGTCCAGCGGCCGCGGCTATCGTGGGCGGATCGGGCGGTGTTCGCGGCACTGACTCGGCTGCTGTCCCGGACCTGCCAGTTGCCTCGGATCGTCACTCCGGCCACGATCGTGCGGTGGCACCGCGACCTGGTCAAGCAACGCTGGACCCAGCCCCGCCGTCGCAGCGCAGGCCGTCGCACGGCACCTGAGCGTGCAAATGTGACAGTCCAAGGGTCGGTGACTCGGCTGGCACCAAGGGACGACAGACGTAGTCGGCAGGCGCGTGCTCCAGGACTTCGTCGATTACGCAGGTGCGGTAGAACCGGGTGACCACGGCCCGTACGCCGGGAGACAGTGGAGGGTTTGAAACGGCGAGTTTCCTGCATCCACCTCACCTACCGCTCGATCTGTGCGTGCTGGGCGATCAAAGGCATGAGGTGCTGGTCGGCGCACCACGCGAAGAACAGGCGCAGGTCGGCCTCGGCGTGGATCCGGGAAGTGCCGGTATCGCGACCCAGGTAAGCCGAGGCCGCCAGTGTCAGGACGAAATCCGGGGAAGCGCCCGATCGTGGGGCCCAGCAGTCGTACGGTGCTGCGAGCGGTTCCGGGTCGCGAGCGGTTTCATATCGCTATGACGCGTGCGGATCGGCGTTTTCTCGGATTTTGAAGACTGCTCGGACCTTTCACCCTTCACCGGAGTCATGCTGGTGGAACTGAGTGTGGACTTGTTGGTCGTGGTGGTAGGTGCGTTCCTTGGCGTAGGCGTCATAGGCCCGGTGGTCGGCTTCGGTGACGGGGGCGGGGGCGTGGATCAATCGGCGGGGGTGTAGCCGTTCCTTGAGCACTACGTTGAGCTGCGCACCGATTAGCGTGATGACGCTTTGCAGGTAGAACCACGACAAGATGGTGATAACGGTGGCGAAATTGCCGTAGATCCTCTCGGCGTTGTGCAGGTATCGAAAGATGATCAGTGAGGACAGCTGATTGAGCAGCCAGAAGCCGGTGCCTGACAGCAGTGCACCCGGCAGCACGTTGCGGGTTGAAATATCACGGTCTGTGAGCACGCGGAAGGCCACGATGAACAGTCCTATGTCCAGTACGACTGCGATGAGGTAGCCGGCGAGGCGAGCGACCATGCCCAGGTTGGTTCCGGTGGCGGTCGTGGTGACGTAGCTGGTGATCACCGTGCTGACGATCAGGCCGAGTGCGATGGCGCCCAGCGCGACTACGCCGCGCCTGATCTGCGTACCGAAGCCGGGTCGCTGGGCATGGGGGATTTCCCACACCGAGTTGAATGCTGACTGAATCGCGATGACCACGAATGAACCGCTCCACAGCGCGCTGAGGACGCCGACCACAAGCGTCCACCACTGGCCGCTCAGGTGCCTGATCGAGTCTGTGTTCAGTAGCGGGAAAAAGCGGGCTGCGCTGCGCAGCACGTCTCCTTGCAGGCTGGGGGGCAGGGTGTAGCCGAGCAGGGTGACAAAGATGAGCAGCAGCGGAAAGACCGAAAAGAACGCCCAGAAGGCGACCACGGCCGCGAGATTGATCGACTCGTCTTCGATGAACTTACGGGCCACGGCGATTGGCACGCCCAGCGCCGGGTGTCGTTGCTGGTAGGCGTCCAACCGATCGAGCTTGGCCCGGGCTCCGCCGGAAATACTCTGATCGGATCGACTCATCAGTCAGCTCCTAAAGATAAATCCCGCGGAAAGTCATGACACGTGTGATTATCCGATGTGGGGGCCCGCGTCGCGGCTCGTAGCGACGAGGTCGTGGAGATCGTAGCGATAACCGGGATTGACCTGCGGGAACGCGACAGGGCAAGATCGGTAAGTAGCTGGTGTGCAAAATCCTAGGCCAGACCCAAATCGGGCAGGTTTCACCGTCAGATGAGGCACAGTCAGCAGGAGCAGACGATCATGAGTAAATACCGGGAGTACAGCGAACTCGCGAGCGCCAACCTGAACCTCGCCGCGAAGACTTCCTCGAAAAATGATCGTGAGGGCCAGCGCCAGGTCGCGATTGCCAGCGCACAAGTCTTCGCACTGCTGGCCGTCGCCGAGGCCATCCTTGGCGCGTCCGGGCAATCCGACTGAGCTACTCGAGGGGGAGTCACATGCGCTACGAGGAGCATGGCGGGTGGAAGACCCGGGTGAAGCTGATCAAGCACCTCCGCTGGGACATCCGCCGGACGAGGTGACTTGGCCAAGGGCTGTCGGCGTGGTGCGCTCGGGCGGGGATGTGCCGCTAGGTCTGCATGTGGTAGTCCAGGCGGCCGGTGCGTCTAGCGTTCGGCTACCGCTGAGCAGCGTAGAGGCGATGTATGGACTGGATCCCCACGTGCTGGTCGGCAAGGTCAACCCTGACCCAGGCCATGGGCGTCCGGCCCAGCCGCATCGGCAGAGCCGGAGCGTTTTCCCGCTTGACCGCATCGGCGTTGATGCGGCTTGCCTGTTGCATGTGGGGATGAATGTCGGGGACAAAGCGGGGCTGTTCGCCGAGGTCCGGCGGGTGGTGAGCTGACCGGGATATCGGCGTGCGTAGTGCTGGTCTTGCGCCGGGAGACAGTGCGAGATGGGCGCTGTAGTAGCCGATGTTAAACGTTTGACGCTGAGTCCTCGTTGGCGGCTCTGGTTGGTGTTGATGAGTCTCTGCCGGTTAGGTCAGGTAGTCGCGCAGGGTGTGGGAGCGGGCGGGGTGGCGCAGCTTGGCCAGGGTGGTGGATTCGATCTGTCGGATGCGTTCTCGGGTGACTCCATAGACCCGGGCGACGTCATCGACGGTGCGGGGTTGGCCGTCGGTGAAGCCGAACCGGAGCCGGACAATGCCGGCCTCGCGTTCGGACAGGGTGGCCAACACCGAGTGCAGCTGGTCCTGGAGCAGGGCGAAGCAGACGGCGTCGGCGGCGACCACGGCCTGGGCGTCTTCGATGAAGTCGCCGAGTGGGTAGTCGCCCTGGTCGCCGAGGGTTTGGTCCAGCGAGATCGGTTCGCGGGCATGGTGCTGCAATTGCCGCACCGCTGTCGGGGTGAGGTCCATCTCGTGGGCCAGTTCTTGCGGGGTGGGCTCGCGCCCGAGCCGGTGGCGCAGGTCGCGTTGGACGCCACCCAGTTTGTTGATCACCTCGATCAGGTGTACCGGGATGCGGATGGTGCGGGCCTGGCCAGCTAGTGCTCGGGTGATGGCTTGGCGGATCCACCAGGTGGCGTAGGTGGAGAACTTGTAGCCCTTGGCGTAGTCGAACTTTTCCATGGCGCGGATCAACCCGAGGTTGCCCTCTTGGATTAGGTCCAGCAGCGGCATGCCGCAGCGGGTGTAGCGCTTGGCCAGCGACACGACCAGGCGAAGGTTGGCTTCCAGCAGATGGTTTTTGGCGCGCTCGCCGTCGGCAACGATCCAGGCCAGGTCCCGGCGCAGCTGCGGGAACAGCGTCTCGTCCAACTCCTGGGCCAGGCGCAGCCGCTCAGCGGCATAGACCCCGGCTTCGATGCGCTGGGCCAGTTGAACCTCCTGTTCGGCGGTCAACAGCGCCACCTTGCCGATCTGGGTGAGATACACCCGCACCGAGTCGGCCGAGGCGGTCAGCTCGGCGTGCCTGCCGGCCTGATGCAGCGCATCGGAGTCCTGTTCTGCCGCCGAGAACTGCGAGTGGTCAGCACTGCGCGTAGCCACTTCGTGGGCGGGCACGGTGATTTTCTTGGCCCGTGGCCGATCCTGGTTATCGTGGCGTCGAGCGGATTTGTCGGGGGCAGCATCACCTGCTGAGCGGTTCATCACCCGGGCGCCGGTGTTGGTGATGTCTGGGCCCTCCTTGTGCGGGTGGCCAGGCCAGCTCCGGCGGTTAGAAGGAAGTTTGGTTGTTCGCATTCGTGATTCTCCACAACGCAGGGATGCCCAAACTGTTTTCCAAGCCCGCAGGTCATGGACGGGGAAACCAGCGGATGCCCACCAAAGTGACACCAACGCCCGGCCATCCACCGTGAGCCAACCGGATGCCGTCTGATGACCCTGCGGCCCGAAGACGAACACGGCAGGTCCAGCAATCAAGCAGGGGATGGCGACCAACCACCAGGAATAGGTCCGGCATGCGCTCACCGAACCTCAGCGTTGAACCCGCATGGGCCAGCTTGAGAGGTCGGCCCGCAATCAAGGGACTGACGGGCACGATGGGGACCTGGGAATATGGGCGACTAAGCGACGTGACCGCGATTGACCCTTGTGACCCTGACTACCGGCACGCAGGGGGACACGCTGCGCTAGCATGCTCATCGCACAACGGACCAACGGCGCTTGACGCAGGCACGGGTGCCCGCGTCCGGGCAGAACGCTGTGGTCGCCCACCAGGAATCGCTGGCGGTGGTGTTCACGATGGCGCATAGGAGTTAAGCCGCGGCGGACCGTAGATCGCTGGGGTAACGTGAAAGCCTGCGAAGGACAGCTTCCCTAGGGCGTTAGTGCGTTGGCTACAGCGTAAGCGCCGCCGCTGCTGGAGGCAGCAGGTCATCAAATTGTCGTTAAGCTCCATGACGGAATAATGTCGTGCGCCGTGATGATTGTCTCTCGTCCCGTAAAATTTTCCGCACGCCCGGGCAGTGGTGTCACATTGAGTAGGCCATTGACATGATTTCAGCGACCGGGGTGCGCTCTCGCAGGGCTTAACAAGGAAGGTATGATGAGCCACGACTAGACAAAGGGTAACAGTGACCTACCCTTACGGGATAGCGTTAGTGCGCTTGACCGGAGGAGGACTAAGATCATGCATTGCGGATATCGGGGACGTAACATCCTGTCAGTTGATCCCAACGAATCTCAGGACTGGGTAGCAGTGGGCCTGGATGACCAACAAGCCTCTTGCCCGGCTGGCCTGGATACTGCCGAGAGATATCTCGGTGACGGCCTTACCCGAGCCGAGGTCATGGAATACCTCAGCCAAACGTACGGGTCAGTTTTTATGGCGGATCTGGTCAAGCATCTCTCATAAGCACCATCACTTTATGGAGAGATCCACGCCAGACTTTGTGGAGAGATCCACGCCAGACTTTGTGGAGAGATCCCAACCTTGCGTTTAGCAAGCTTTGCCGGGGCATTGGGTAACAGATAGATGAATTCAGTAATGCATTCACTCCTACGGCCGTCACTCATCAAGGAAGCGCTGGACTGATACTCCCGATTCCCGTTTGTTCCCTGACCTCAGAAGGCCACAACATGTACCGGATAATCACAATGGCAGTCACCACAGCGGCCACCATAGTGATGACCAACTACTTAGCCTTGGCTGTGGTACTGGCGACGATGCTCGCCATTGCTAGTCGGATCACGCAGCGTGGGCATCTGGTGTTCGCTGGGTGGTGTCCGAGTGCGGCATGGTGCTGCTCGTTACGGTCAGAACTGCGGTCATCCGGCGGCAACCTGGGCGCCTTCCCGTTGCCAAGCTAATGGAGACCAACTGGTCGGAGTTCTGCCGTCGTTCGACGAGATCGACAGTGTTTAGAAACGGCAAGTAGTAAGCTAGCATGTAGCGATCAAGGGTTATATCCAGCGTAATGGACTCCTCGGAGTCCCCCTTGGGATCGAACGCATCAACCTGCAACCCATCGTTAGGAATAGGGAAAGAGGCAACGCACCCTAAGCCCAGCCATGGCGGTGATCCCTGGATCGCGGCAATAGACTGTTTCTGCCCGACCAACTTATTCTTTAGAGAAGCATCCATCGATCTGGAACGTCCTTTTGCCTCTGCCGCGCCCCAGCCGCTCGGAGCCAGGCCGAACAGGTCCGCGCGCTTGCGAGTCCCGCCGTACAGCAACCTGTACTGGTTAGCGTAGCGGTCAACATGCATCAAGTGGGTAACTAACAGTACGGTGCGGCAGAATATCCCAGCCACCGCTTGCCCAAGAGCGTAGGAGAGTCCCACTAATTCCGACCGATCGAGGTCAAGCGCGAGGCGTGAGCGTACCAGCTTTCCGCGATAGTTGCAGCGTACATATGCAGGGACAAGTGAGGTACGGTGTAGCTACTCCCAGGTCGATGCGGAGCCATAAAGATTTCGGTCACCCGGTGCGCGCCCAGTCACAAACAGAGCGTGCGCCAAATCGTTCGATGAAACCGACGGTCACACGCTCGTCGGGTCCATGCTTCTCGGACAAAAAGCCATTGAATCAGTATCCGGCCCCCCACCTGGCGGTACTGGGGCTGCATGCGCGGTTCATCGTGAGCCTGGAAGCCTCTCTACCGTGCCAGTCGGTGCACGTTGACCTGCCATGGCCTGTACCGCAGTTGACCGCACGCGGTAGGGGCGGTTCGGCGGGGCGTACATGCACAGGGGTGTGGAAGAAATGTGGATGCAGCAGATGAGCACGGACCGTCAGCGATGGACTGCCGCACTCCGGGAGGGTTCGCCGCACACCAGGCACCACATGGTGCTGTGGCGGCAGGCACGGGCCGCTGCGGGTAGTGGTGCTGTCGATGCAGCGGGTCGATCCCCAGATGGTGAGCAGCTGCTGCGGTAGAGTGTGCCGCCGGGCCAGGAGGGCCCTTAACTGAAGCAACGCCGGAGGTTGGTAAACGTGGCTAGGGGTACTGTCAAGTGGTTCAATGCGGAGAAGGGATTCGGGTTTATCGCTCAGGATGGTGGCGGTCCGGACGTGTTCGTACATTACTCGGCAATCACCGCATCCGGTTACAGAAGTTTGGAAGAGAATCAAGTAGTCAACTTTGACATCACCCAAGGCGCTAAGGGCCCGCAGGCGGAGAACATTACGCCTGCCTGATCGGCGCGATCCACTAACGACAAGCCAGTGGCTGCATCCTTATCTCCGACGCCTGCGCCAGAGGTGAGACGTTCTCGCGGGACCGTAGTGATCAGCCATGTGATCCGTAGTCGGAAGCAGCACCCCCCCGACGTGCACATTGGTCCGTGGTCGGGCCAGCACTGTTGCATTGAGGGATCGGCCGCTTGAGCTGATCTCATCTGCTCGGCCAGAAGCCCTCGACCAAGCCTCAGATGCCCGGTTTGTCATAGTTGTCTACGGGGCTTGTGGAGCCTGTCTTGCTGCTCTGAGCCACGTCGGCACGCCCTTTGGCTCAATGCAACAGTGCCGTCGTGACCACGATGTCATCTCCTTTACGAAAAGGCGGATCAACCGAGCAGATCAACTTCGGGTGCGTCGGGGTTGATCGCACCCGCGACGACGTCGAAGGTGCCGATGTGGGCATCCCGGTGAATCTCGCACGGCTTAGCGGCCCGTTATTCGGCTGGATCTGTTAGACGGCGACTCGCCCACCGTCGACGGGCAGTATCGCTCCGTGCACGAAACTCGATCGTTGACTTGCCAGGAACACGATCGAGTCCGCGATCTCCTGTGGGCAGGCTGGACGCCCGGCCGGGGCAGCGGCCGCGAGGGCATCGAGGTTGTCACCCATCTCTTCGGTGCCTTCGGTACGCGTGGGGCCAGGACTGACCGCGTTGATGCGCACCCCGCGCGGCCCGTATTCGGCGGCCCACGACTTGGTCAACAGCTCCAGTGCCGCCTTGCTCGATCCGTACAGCGCCATGCCCGCGAGACCGAACTGCGCCACCACCGTCGTGACGTTGACGATTGCCCCACGGCCGCGCCCGGCCATCTCCGGCGCCAGCGCGGCAACCAGGAAAAACGGCACCTTGACGTTGACGTCATAGACGGCGTCGAAGTCCTGTTGGGTCGTCTGCTCGGTGGGACCAAACGGATAAATTCCGGCGTTGTTGACCAGCACATCGATCGGGCCGACCAGCTCCGTCGCCCGAGCAGCCAACGCCCTGGCGGAGGCCTCGTCGTGCAGCTCGGCCCGCACGAAATACGCCTGCCCCCCGGCGGCGCGAATTTCCTTCACCACCTGCTCGCCCCGGACCTCGTCGCGTCCCGACACCACCACCCGCGCGCCGTGCTCGGCCAGCGCCATCGCGGTCGCTTTACCGATACCGCTGGTGGCACCAGTGACCAAGGCCGAGGTTCCCGACAGTTCCCATGGCGTTGAACTACTCACCCTCTCCAGCACTCATCGCCGATCGCGGTGATCGCCCTTGGACAAACACCCCGGCGTCAGTGGATGAAATGCCCGTCGTGGCCAAATGCTTCCCGCCCGGGCCTTCGCCGGCCTTATGCCCAGATAAGCAGCGGCTAGACCATCCGTGGCCAGCAGCGATTCAAAACAAATTCGGGTGCCGCGCGCCACGGCGGCGCTACACCGCCGGGAAGCTGGCGACCAAGTGCCCCAGGTCGCGCCGATGTGACTCAGCACGCCAGACCGCCCAGGTTCGCCGCACGAGAGGATGGCCTACCAGCGACGACCAACACACGCTGTCCGGAACAGGCTGTGACCACCCCGCCGGGGCCAACGCGAAGGCACGACCAGTGGCCACCGCGGCGAACTTCACCTCAGCGATCAGGCCCTGCCCCTCGGTGGCGACGTCGCCGGGATCCACGCCGTGGCTGCGCAAGACCGCACAGAGCTCGTCATACCAGGCCGGGCTGTCGCTACGCGGGAAGCCCACCCAGTCCATCCCGGCCAACGCGTCCAAACGGATCCGACGGTGGGCGAGTCGCCGTCTAACAGATCCAGCCGAATAACGGGCCGCTAAGCCGTGCGAGATTCACCGGGATGCCCACATCGGCACCACGGATCGAACAATCCCTGACGGCATTGCAGAACGCACAGCCTGACAATGCTCCCGCCGTGGAGGCGGCGCGACGAGCGATCGCCGAGTGCGAACGCAAGCTCGCCCGTCATCGAGCAGCCCTAGAAGCTGGAGCACACAGGTGCAACAGCAACGCACGGCCGCGCAGACACGGCTGGCCAACCTCGCCAGTCACCACGGCGCGAACCGACGGGTGAGCCGAGATGACATCCGCGCGATGGTGGACACCCTCGGTGGCCTGCTGGACGCCTTGCGCCACGCCGATCCGGCAGACAAAGCAGAGGTCTACCGCGAGCTCGGCATCCGCCTCACCTACCACCACACAGAACACACCGTACTGGCCGAAACCCGACCAACATCATCCGTGGGCGTAGTGTCTGTGTCCGAGGGGGGACTTGACCACTACGCACACGTCTTCAACCAACACAAACTCCTGGTAGTGGGATAGTCCCCGGGCTTCAGCACCTGCGGAGGCCTGTCGATTTGGCCGCCAGCGCGATGATCAGGCCGGCCCAGCGTCGTCACCTCAGGCCATCCGAGTGCGCACTTCAACTGCGTTCTGGGCAGCCGCTCGCAAAGCGCTCGGCGACAGCGCCGGCACCCGGGCGTTGATCAAACGTGATTTAGGGAAGACTCGTTACCGTGCTTTTGAAGCTCGACGAACATCAATTCCGAGAATACTGATCACCGTTAGCGGGAAACCTATCAAGGATAAAACATTGGAAGTGATTCCGAGGCCGTCCCGGCCGAACAAAACGACCACAAGGAGCACGGCGGCAAGAAGTACAATTAAATTTCGCGCACCGAGTGATATTGACCACCGTTCACCAAACATATAAATAATAGCGCTGCCAATACCAACTAGAAGCACGGCTAATGCGGCCAAGACAACTGAATACGGAGCAGATAGATATTTTGTATATGGGATTGACGCCAAACTCGCGGTCACGATAAAAAATGGAATCAACGAATGATAGGTTCGCGTTCGCATCTCAATTTCAGGATCTCTAGCTCTTCCCCTAATTAAGCTCGAGGCCCCTCCGACGGGGCCCTCGTTTTCGCCGATAAGTCCCAATTGGCGCAGTATATAGAAGTATTTCGCGTCGCCTCGTGCCATTATATTGGGTTTCTTAAGGTAATCTCCGCAGGCGGTCAAAAATGAAGTAATAAAGACCCCAAACTGATCTACTCGAAATTCTCTTGGGCTCGATGGCGAGTCTTCAATGCCGGTGAGCTCAATCTCTGAGTACTCGAGAGGTGTTCTGCCATCACAATACGCTTTTATCTGGTCAAATTTGATTTTCGCTATTCGCTCAGGGTTGGTGGCATTGCCGGGAATTTTGTCGTCCGCTGGTGTTACTATCCAAATAGTTCGTTCGATTGAAATTTTTATTGATGGCTCGAGCCCAAGCTTCTTCAGTCGGTCTTCTATAGGTAAGCTGACATCAAGCGGTATGGCCCTTTTGCTTGCCGTTAATCGGCTTACATGTCCCTCTATGGCCAGTAAACTGTCGCCAAAATTCTGTTCTTGATCGCGACTCTTAATCTCACCTTGATTTGACAATCCCCCTTCGATTCGATCAGCCAATTGGCGTAGCGTTAGACGGTGCGACGAACCCTGTTTTCTCAGACGCAAATAGTAACCATTTTTTGCCAACTTGTAGTCTGACGTGTCGAAGTATTGATCAAGTATGTTGTTGGTAAATTCCTCGCGTCTGATAGTATAACCCGACACGTGGGCTACATCTTGCCGCAACCAGTTTGCGATGCGTGCGGAGTCTTGTGAATCCAACGTGAGTTTCGCTTCAACCTTTTCCTCCCGCTGGGTGGCGCAGACGTAGGCCCAACCGCGGTCGAACTTTGAATCGTGCGTACTCGAGAGGTGGTACTCCTCAGTGAACACTCGATGCAAATCATGCAGAACTTGTGTATCGGCGGACTTTGCAAGTTCTACTTCTATTTGGAGAACTTGTAGAGTTTCGTCCGGCTCGAATATGTAAGTACTATCGTCAAAGGCGAGCTCGGCGATCGTTGTCTCATTGTGCAATGCAAGCCATGTCTCACGATTCGTTTCAATTCGAAACAGTGGGTGCAATCCTAGGTCTTCTAGTGTGGCGTAAGCGTGTCGCATCCTGTTGATCTGGCGTCCATGAGATTATTTCGTCATGCCTGCTCAACGTGGCGTTTTGACCATTGATCAGCGTGACGAATT
>JAJPIR010000074.1 GCA_021324675.1 Actinomycetota bacterium | reverse complement strand
GAACTGGTGAAGACACGCCACCATCAGCCGCCACCACACCCGACGGTGGGGCCAGAACCGATGAAGAAAACCGCACCAGCCGGGGCCAGATCAGATGACCACACTCATCTACCGGGCCGTGGATGAGTATGGCCAGGTGATCGACGTGTACGTCTCCCCTCGGCGGGACAGCGGCGCAGCCCGACGGTTCTTTCACCGCGCGCTGGCCACCGCCGTCGTGGCGCCGGTCGAAGTGGTGACCGACCAGGCCGCCTGCTATCTCCGGGTGCTCGAAGAGGTGCTTCCCGAGGCGTGGCATCGCATCGAGCGTTACGCCAATAACAGGATCGAAGCTGACCATGCCCAGTTGAAACGACGGCTGCGACCGATGCGTGGCCTCAAGACCAACGTCGGCGCCAGAACGGTCATCGCCGGGCATGCCTTCATTCAGAACATTCGCCGTGGCCACTACGAACTCGCCGCCGATTCTCCACCAGAGCTACGTGTCGCGGCGGCCTTCGATGAGCTGGCTCAAGCAGTGTGACCCCGACTAGCACAGCGACTCCACGGGACTGCGATCAAACAACGCAACAAAGCCCGAAGCTTGAGGACCTGCAGAACTCGTGACGTCCGTTCGGCGACCCCGACGCTTCCCAACGTGAGAATCGCATCGGCGACCGCGAATTCGGGCGCCAGAACAATCTCATCTTGTCCGTATTCCCCTATCCACAAAGTAGTCACCGGAAATGCGCTGAGCATGCCCGCAAGATCGTGCAAGAACCGCCGGAAGTCAGCACCGTTGACCGCGTAGGCATGCAACGCCTTGAAGCTATCGATGACGATAACCGCAGGCCGGCGTTCCCGAATGAGTCCCCGCACAAGGTCAAGGACCCCGCTGAAGGCCCCTTCGTGCACGATGCTTCCCAGGTCTTCGTAGTAGACGCTCTTGCCGACCTTGGCAGAGTCGAAGATGGTCAATGCCTGAGCGTAGCGAAGGATCTTCTCAAGCGGTTCGGATACCGTGGATAGGTACAGCGCCGGGTGCTCGGGTTGAGCGTTGGCGAACACACATTGTTGAGCGAGGATGGTCTTTCCGGAACCGGGCAGACCGACGATGAGGCTGATTCCGTCACGAGGCAGACCCCCACCCAACACGACGTCGAGACCTTCTGCACCAGAAGATATCCGGCCTGTCATCATTCCTCCGCTTTTCCGCGCAGAAGCCCGCTCCGACCCAACAGATCCTCAATAGTCGCGACAAGCATCAAATAGTCGATCGGCTTCTGCAAAAAAGCGGAAGCACCAGCCTCAAGTGCGTCATCGCGGAGCTCCAGGGCAGAGACGGCCACAACCGGCGCATCGAAGTGATTGTGCAAATATGCACACAATTGCAGTCCGCGGCCACCGGAGATCAGCAGGTCGACCACCACGACATTGGGAACCATCCGCTCCATCTGCGCGTACGCCTCGTCCTCAGTCACGACGAGCGCAACGTCATAACCCTCGGTGCGAAGGAAGTACTCAGCGAAGTCCGCCGCGAAGCGGTCCTGCTCCGCCAGCAGGATCAACAGGGTGCCAACATGCTCCGAATCATCGGGGTTCAACGCAACACCGATTTCGAGACGGTCACGGAGAAGGCGGTGAGCATCGGCGGCAGAGAGACCAGTGCTCACGCGGTCACGAAGGAACCGCAGCCATTCCAATTGCCGTCGTGAGTACAGCCGGTGCCCGCCGGCGCTCCGCCCCGGCACCACGACGCCGTAGCGATCCTCCCACGTCCGCAGCGTGGTCACCGGAATACCGAGCACCCGAGCGGCCGCGCCGATACTGAAAACCGGTTTGCCAGGCACGTCCAGATGCCCATCTGCTGTCGTAGGAGCCCTGACTACCGCATTCGAGAGGCCGACGCAAGCTTTTGGTCTGATCCGTGGAACCGGCGAGCGGCTGGCCGAGGCGGGTGCGTCGCTGACATAACTGGGTTCACCCGACGATACCTTGGCTGCCAAGCTCGGCGCTTACCCTGTGAGCTGGCTCCCGGACCGACCTGTTTCATCTCCGGGCGTGTGGTCACGAACAAGCCAAAAGACGGGCACACGCCCGGGTCGCAGCATGGAGCCTCAACCAGATGTCGGCATCGTATAGGTCCAGTCCGGTGAGCTTACGGATGCGCTGAACGCGATAGCGCACTGTGCTGCGGTGCACACCGAGGCCTCGTGACGCTTCCTCATAGTCGCCACCGCAATCCAGATACACCGTTAGGGTCCTGACAAGCTCGGATTGCTGCAAAGAGTCGTGATCCAGTAGGGCACCAAGCCAATGTCGGACGAACCGCGCCAACCCTCCCTTCTCTTCGGCAGCCTCAAGCGCGCCAGCGATGCCCTGCTCGTCGGTCGCGATGACGCCCGATGGCCAGGCACCAGGCGGCAGACCGGCTGCGGCAAGGGCGGCGTACAGTCCATCGGCCACCGGCACAGCCTCGCGAACCCGCGACCACCGCAGTTGCGCGAACATCCTGGGACCGGCTCCGAATAAGGCAAGCCTGGCACGCGGCCATCCGCCAGCCTGCTGTGCCGCGGCGGAAAAGACAGCCACGCACTCTGGATCTCGCAGCCGCAAGCTCGCTAGATCAGCCACCACACAACCCGCTTCGCCTAACAACTCCACCAGCGCATCGCGAGCCGCCGCCACCGTCTGCAACGACAACTGGCCACTCAGCCGTGCCACCACATACCCGCTCTGCGGCTGGACCGCCACCTCAACGACATCGCTCATCGTGCACCTCGCTCCGAACCCATGGCGCAGTCAACGGTCCGCGATTGCAGCCGAGTTGGCCACATCTGCCGAGACAGTGGCGAGGATTAGTCAACGATAGAGGGACGATAGAGGTGAGGTGCCGAGAAAATGACGAGGTTACCAAGGGGAATGTAAGTAACTGGACTTCGGTGACTGTCTGTGGTTGGATGTCACCGTGCGTGATAACGATGGGCGGAAATTAGACCACCAGACCCTAGAGGCGATTCGGATCCGGGCGGTGGAACAAATCCAGGCCGTGCTCATCCCGAGGATGTGGCAAAGTCGTTGGGAATGCGCCGCTCGACGGTGTTCGCCTGGTTGGCGAAGTTTCGCGAAGGCGGCATGGAGGCGTTGCGGGCCAACCGGTTCCGGGACGTCCACCCAAGCTCTCGGGTGCGCAGCTGAGAAAACTGTATGCCTTGATCGTGGGCGCCAACCCCCGGCAGTTGCAGTTCGAGTTTTCCCTGTGGACGCGGGACATTGTGCGAGAGTTGATCCGCCGGGAGTTCGAGGTGGCGCTGTCGGCGGTTAGTGTGGGTCGACTGCTGCGCACGATCGGCCTGTCCCCGCAGCGGCTGCTGTTTCGGGCCTACCAGCAAGACCCCGAGGCGGTGGAACGCTGGAAAACCCAGGACTATCCGGCCATCCGCGCCTAGGCAACGAAACTGGGCGCCACGATCTACTTCGCCGAGGAGGCGGCGGTGCGCTCGGATTACCATGCTGGCACCACCTGGGCGCCGGTGGGTCAGACCCCCGTGGCGCGCACCACCGGCGCCCGATTGTCCGTGAACATGATTTCCGCCGTCACTGCTACCGGTTCCTTCAAATACGACATCATCTCCGGCAGTCTGGATACCGCGAAGTTCATCGACTTTTGCGACAAACTCCTGTCCGACACCCACGGCCCTGTTTTTCTCATCGTCGACGGTCACCCCGTGCACCGCGCCACAGCAGTCGCCGAATACGTCGCGAACACCCACGGTCGACTGCGACTGTTTCGCCTGCCCTCCTACTCACCCGAACTCAACCCTGATGAATGGGTCTGGAAAAACGTCAAACACGACACCGTCGGTCGTCAGGCCACCACCGGACCCGACGACTTCACCGCCAAAGTCATCGCCGCCCTGGAACGACTCACCCAGCTACTACAGCTCATCCGAGCATTCTTCGGCGATCCCCACCTTCGCTACATCACCGTATAAACCACCCAGCTGTCCACATACTTACGTTCCTCTTAGTAACCTACTCAGCTCGCATTCCAACGACCTGAACAGCCACGACCCCGCCTGTGACGCGGGAATCAGCCCTTGACTCACCGACGGGGTGTCCAGCTGGGTCACGACCGTCATCTGGTACGGCAGCTGGCAAGGCGGAGGGCATGGGATTCATCTACTCAGATCTCGGTGATTTCGCCGACCTTGAAGTGTACAAACGTTGACTGCCCTCGATAGGGCTTTCTCCGGAACAGAAGCGCGAGATCACTGCTCATCTCAGTCGCCACATGACGTCTACGCGCTGCTCCTGGTGCGTTCCGCACACGGTTTGCGCAGCTTGATCTCTCCACCGGTCGATGCCGAGGATCTCGTTGGCCTCGTTCCGCAGCTTGTCCTACGGACGTATACCACCGTAATTAATTTTATACCCATCGCCAACTCTGGTCTTTGGCTGTTTTCTCCAAGCGCATCCAGCGTCTCCCGAACGCGACCACCGACACTCCGAGGGGACAACGGCGAGCACCACGCTATCCGTGATCCTCGGACAGCCGCAGTAGAAGCGTCATCATGATCACTTGGCACTTTTTGGTCACGGCGATCGCCCCGTTGGCGACCGCCGACAGGACAGGAAGCCCGCCCAGGTTCGTGCCCTCCGCGTGCCCCACGGGAGGGATACCGACGCCGAGGACGCCCGGATCGCTTGCCTGCTGGCGCTGGACCGGTTCGCCGAGTTACGTCCACTGATCCCGCACGGCCCGATCGCCGGCGAGTTACGTGCTCTTGCCCGTGACGATGAGCGGGCGGTCCGCGACGAGCGGCGACTGCTCAACCGGCTTCGCGCCGACCGGGTCCGTAACACCAACGGTGTTTTCGGCTTGGTTGTTGGTTAGTAGGTCTCAGCGGCCGGCCAGCGGTCACCGAAGGTGATGGCGAATGCGTTAATCACGGGCTTCCAGCGCATCGTCCATCGGGCGCTGCCTGCCCCGGTGGGATCCAGGCTGCGGGTCACAAGGTACAGGCACTTCATGGCTGCCTGTTCGGTTGGGAAGTGGCCGCGTGCCCGGATCGCGCGGCGGTATCGCGCGTTCAGGGACTCGATCGCGTTGGTTGAGCAGATCACTTTCCTTATTTCGACGTCGTAGTCCAGGAAGGGTATGAACTGTTCCCATGCGTTACGCCACAGGCGTATTAACGCGCTGTACTGTCCACCCCATTTCTCGTCCAGTTCTTCCAGTGCGATGGCCGCAGCGTCCGGGTTGGGCGCTGTGTATATTGGCTTCAGATCCTTCCGGAGCGCGTCCCAATGTTTCCGCGGCACCAGGCGGAACGAGTTCCTGATCAAATGAATGATGCATGTTTGCACGATAGTTTGCGACCAGACGTTCTCCACCACCTCAGGCAAACCTTTGAGGCCATCGCACACGAGGAAGAACACGTCGCGTACACCGCGATTCTTCAGGCCGACGAGCACGCTCATCCAGAACTTGGCGCCCTCGCCGCCACCGGTGCCCATCGTCAGTCCCAGCACGTCCTTGCGGCCCTCCACCGTGACCCCGATGACCGCGTACACGGGCCGGTTGGCAACCTGGCCCTCCCGCACCTTCACCACGATGGCATCGATGAAGATCGCCACGTACACCGGATCCAGCGGGCGATGCGACCATTCCTCCATGTCCGCGATCACGGCATCGGTAATCCGGGACACCGTTTCCTTCGAGACCGATGCACCGTAAATGTCATGGAAATGCGCCGAAATCTCACCCGTCGTGAGACCCTTCGCATACAACGACAACACAACCTCGTCGACATCACCGAGACGGCGCTGCCGTTTCTTCACAATCGTCGGACTAAACGTGCCCTCCCGATCCCGGGGAACAGCAATCTCCACCTCGCCCACCGCGTCCGAAATCACTGTTTTCGGCCGGGAACCATTGCGGATATTCGCCGACTCGCGATCCCGGCCGACGCCGTTCTTCTCGTATCCGAGATGCTCGGTCATCTCCTCATTTAACGCGGTTTCCAGCACGCTTTTCGTGAACAGCTTCAACAACCCGCCCGGGCCCGTCAGGGCCAGGCCCTGCTCTCGTGCCTGGGCCACCATCGCCGCCGCAGCCACCTGCTCCGGCGACGACTGCCGCCCCACCTTCTTGATCTTCGTCCAGGAGCTCATAGCATCAGATGTCATCACTCACAGTGCCCATCCCACCGGACCACAGCCCGGCGTGTCGGGCCGAAAACACCCTTCGCTGCACAGTCCCCGCCGACCTGCTGACGGTGTTCCGCGCAGCGGTCACGATCGCCGGAAAGGATATGGGCGCGCCACGGTTTTTGCGCATGCTGAAGGCGACCGACGTGTACTTCCTGACTTCGGCCAAATTAGTGCGCTCCTGCGGTCAGATGATCTGAGCGAGGGCCTCGCGTAGCTCTGCGGGGATCGGGTCGGCGGCGGTGAGTAACTGGTTTCCGGCGCGGATCTGGACGGTGCGGTAGCGCCGCGCGGTCTGGACGAACTTCTTGATGGACCAGCCGGTGCGGGTCTCGATTAGGCGGGTGACCGCGAGCGCGGCGAACACGATGTTCAGGTGCGCGTCGATGGACTCGCGTAGAAAGACCTCGAAGGCTGGGGAGTTGAGATCGGGAAACGTCCTCCTGGTGGGGTGACGGGCTTGATGTCCCAATGTGCACACCGAGGAGGACGTTCGTGGCCCAGCGTAGCGGGTTGACACGTGGTGATCGGCGTCGTAACGGCAAGATCGAGGCGTTGCGGACGGTTGTCCGTGTGGATCAGGCGATCTTGTCGATCGATCTGGGTGAGGACAAGCAGGTCGCGGCGCTGATGGATCACGATGGTCGCGTGCTGGGCCGGCGGGTGGTCAAGGTGAAGGCGTACTCGCTGGGTGGGCTACTGGGATGGGCTGCAGCGCAGGGAGTCAAGCAGGGTTTCGCCGGGATTGTGGTGGGATGTGAGCCGACTGGACACCGGTGGCGGTCGGTGATGCAGCTGGCCGATGAGGCCGGCATGGGTTTTGTGTGCGTGCAGTCGTTGAAGGTGCACTTGGCGCGGGAAGCCGATGACTACACCCGGGACAAAACTGATTACAAGGATGCGGTGCTGATCGGTAAGTTGATCTCCCGGTTGGACTGTTATCTGCCCGAGCGTGCCGAGGAGGACTGGGCTCGGTTGCGTCATCTGGGGCAGCGTCGGTTTCAGTTGGTTGGTGAGGTGGTCTCGTGCCGCAATCAGATCCGTGACCTGCTGTCGTGCTGCTGGCCAGCGGTGCTGGCGTGTGCGGCCAAGCCTCTGGAGTCCACGACATGGCTGTGGTGTCTGGCCGTGACGGTGGATCGTTGTGACGGCGATCCCGCCACGCTGCGCAGGCTGGGCCGCGGCGGGTTCATCACCGCCGTGCGCGGCGAGTTGCCCCGCTTCGGGGCCCAGCGGGTGTGCCACAAGGTGGCTGATCGCTTCTTTGACGCGCTGGCCGATGGCCGCGGGGTGGTCTCCCAGCGACGTGGTGGATTGGAGCGGGTCGAACTGCTGATGCAGGACTGGAGCTGGGCGCTGGGCCAGCTGGCCACCGTCGAACAGCGCATGGTCACCGTGCTCGACGGGTTGGGGTTGACCGGCCTGGTCACCTCTATCCCCGGGCTGTCCGCGGTGGGCGCGGCAGTAATCCTGGCCGAGACAGGGGATCTGTGTCGTTTCGCCTCGGCCCGCAGCGTGGTTAAGCACGCCGGGCTGAATCCGGCGGAGAACACCTCGGCGAGTCTGCGTGGCCAGACCCGGGTCAGCCACCGTGGTCGGCCCGCGCTGCGGGCAGCGGCATGGCGAGCCGTATGGGGTGCGCTGGCGCATAACCTCGTCCTGGAGGCCAAGTTCACCCACCTGACCAGCCGCGAGCACCACCGACTTGCTCCCGGGCAAGCTCGCGTTGCTTGCGCCGCGGCGCTGCTGCGCTGGCTGCACGCCATCGTCACCACGCGTATGCCCTGGAACCCCGACCTCGCCGCAGGGGTCGTTGCCCTGCGCAGACCCAACGCCGCCGCAGCCTGATATCACACCAACGCTGGCAGCCTGGTTCAGCGTTGGTGATCACCCACACAAACCACCTCTCCCCGGGCGGGGCGAGCCCGTAGTCGCGTTGAGCTTCCAGCTCGTCACAAACCAAGGGCAGCCCCGCCGCACCCTGCACAAACTCGATTGCGCGTTGTCGGGACCCGCCCACACCGGCGGAATCAACCCGCTTGATGATCTACGTAGAGTCGCAGGCGCACGCGGCGGAGCCCCCACCTACCCGCGGAACGGCACCATCAGCACAAACTGACCGGCCTCCACCCGGCCAGCTGCCCCGCATGCCCACACCCAGCACCACAACCCCAATCACCACATCCCCGAGGTAGTAACCGCCCAACCACAGAAAAGGCAATCCTCGACGTCCGATTGACAACCGCCTCTTACGGTGGTTTGTGGTGGTAGATCGGCCGGGCGCGCAGGTCGTGTTTGGACATGCGGAACGATTTCTCGATGCGCCACAACGCGGCGTAGGAGCCGATCACGAGCTCCGGCGTTGGGTTCGTGATGTTGGTGGTGTAGCCCTTGTTATCCCGACCTCGGGATAAGCTCTATGCCGATATCGGCATAGGGCTTCGGACATGGTGCCTTTCATCCCGAGCAGCAGCCGGTCGTTGAACAAGGCCGGGTGGTAGACGCCGTCACCGTCGGCGATGAGGGTGTCGGTCATCCCCCGGCCAGATCCAGCAGCCGATACCAGTCGGTGTTGTTGCGGGCGAGCCGGGAGACCTCCAGCGACAGCACGATCCCCACCTGCCCGAGCCCGACCTGGGCGGCCAGCTCGGCGAACCCCGACCGGCCGGTCGTGCTGGCCGCGCTGACGCCGAGGTCGTCATCGATCACCCGGACCGCGCTGCGTGGCCAGCCCAGTTCGACCACGCGGCAGACCAGGTCGTACTGGCGGGCGGTGGACTCGATGTTGTGTTCCACCTGGGCCAGCGTGGACTGACGGACATAGATCACGGCAGCTCGCCGCAGATGCGAGATAGTGATCTTGCGCTCAGTCATCGGCGGCCACCCCGATCCCGGCCGCGACGCTCGCTTTGGCGATCACGCCAGCCAGCAACGTGATCGCTGTCGCGACCGCGTCGGCCGGCAGCTGCTCGACCAGCGCTGCCGGTGGCCGCGGATACGGGTCTGGTATCAAACTGAGCTGGACAGGCTACACGGGAGTCCTCCTTGGACGGTGACTTCCGCGCAGCCTGTTCCTGCCCCGCAAGCTCCCACCCCGCCAGGTCATCCACCAGCGCGCACGCCTCCAGCAGGTCCGCCAGCGAGCCCAGCGTTGCCACGACATCGCCGACTGTGTCCTCACCTGCATCGGTCCACGCCTGCGGGATCAACCGTTTACTGCCATCCGGCAACACCAGCAGCAACTCCAGCTGGCCGTGCCGACGCATCCGCCCCAGCACCCGCAGCGACTGTCCTTCCAGCGGATGACGCAGCCGTATGATCACCACCGAGGTCACCACCACCACGCCATCCCCGCCACGTCGTCGGCGGCCCCGTGGCCACCAGCGGCCAGCACGGCCCGAGCCACCAGAACGCTGGTGACCGCATCCAGACCACTGACCGCGTCGCCCAAATCCAGCGGCACACCCTTGGCGATGCTCGCCGCGATCAGCAGGACCCGGCCCTCACCGGCCGAGCACGCCACCTGCCCGGTCGCCACCGCATCCGCCGCCGCATGCCAGTCCACCCACGCCAACGCGGTCTGGCCGACCAACGCCGGATCGACCTGCACCCTCACGAACCGAGCGACAAATCCGGTGCGGTGCAGCCACTCCGCATGCGCGATCAGCAACTCAACGGCCGCCTCCGCGCACAACAATCCCGCAGCACGCGCTCGCAGCGCCGCAGTCAACTCATCGAAGCACGCAGTAAGTCGGGGAGTCCTTCGACTCGATCGACCATGCGGCCCTGATGGAGCGGGTGCGTCGCCGAGTGAAGGACAAGCATGTGCTCGCCCTGGTGAAGGCGTTCCTCAAAGCCGGTGTCATGACCGAGACCGGTGATCACGAGGACTCCGATACGGGCACCCCGCAGGGTTCCTTATGCGCAGCTGCGCATAAGCCGCCCTATGAGCAGTGCTGGCTTATGCGCAGCGCCCGGTGCTTGCGGCTGGTGGGGGCGGTGGCGGCGGTCGAACGCTGCGCATAAACCCGGGCGGACTCTGATCATGCGGCTCGGCATGGTGCCAGCCTCGCTGCACCCGTTCGTGACCGACAACGTCGAGCCCGGTGCCCACGTCATCACCGACGCTTGGCAGGGCTACCGGGGCATTGAGCGGCTCGGCTACACCCACGGTCGCTCGTCGCCGAGGCCACGGCACCTACCGTCGCAACGACCATAACCCATCAAGTGTAAGCGGACCGCTGCTGCACACCGGGCATCCTGTACCTGACGGCGCCCAGACACGCCCTCTGCAGATGGGCGTTACCTTTGGAGATGCCCGGCCAGTACCGCTGTCGCAGCACCGCTCTGAAGATCAGGTCACCCCCGGCGACCGGCCGCCCGGCCGAGAAAGAATCCCAACAGCCCGCCGGCGAGCAGGCCGACCGCAAAGACCACGGCGAGGAAGGCCACCACAGCCCGCCGCAGGGTCTGGAGGAATCCCGCCGCCATGAGGTGGTCGGTAGTGACCAACAGCAACTGATGGGCCAGCATGGAAACAGCATGGCAGGCAGCACAGTGACCGGCGACGGTCGGGTTCCGGCGTGAACTTCGGTAAGTAGCTCACACTCCGCGGGCATGCGCCGCTTTGAGCTGGAGAGTGTTCCGCCAGGGCAGTACCGCCAGGCGCAGGCCCCTTCACCCAGGCGACCCGGCTCACCCAGGGATCGCGGCGATGCCCTGACCGTCGTGGTCATCTGTGGCATTCAGGCCATCATCAATGCCGCGGAGTTAGCGGTTTGGCGATCACGTCCAGGAGGCGTGGAGTTCGGCGTGTCGCCTCTGGGGGGCGCTCTACGCCAGAGGGGTGGCAAGCGTGGCGTTGAGGTGTGGTCGGCGGTAACCCAGACATACGCGGGTGTCGGCTTCGCAAGCACGGTATGCGAGGTCAACCAGAGTCGGTACGGCATCGGGATTCAGAACCGACATCGGACTCAGATCGACGACAATGGCCAAGGGTGCTGCCGTCGAGCACACGTTGCAGGCCGGGTGCCGTCCTGGAGTCGAGACACCCGCTAGCACAGACCACCGGAACGCCGGGCCTGAGCTGATTGGGACGGAGAGTGAGGACTCCGGGTGGCCCAGCAGACCTACCGGCCTCGGTATCCACGGCAACGGCGTCGCTTGGTGCTGGTCATTAGCCTTTAGCACCCCAGTGAAGTTCTCCCGATCCGGCTGAGCTATTCCGGTGACGTGGACCCGTGCGCAATTGCGCAGACCGACACCGCTCGGCGGCGTACGCGCCGCCACTGTCGAGGGAGCTGCCCTGGCAGCGTGACACTGAGCCGTTAACTGATGCCTCAATCGGTATCGTCAGTTAACCCGATGGGATAGTTTTATTGGTTCGTGTTTTAACAACCCCGAACGGGGGCACGGTAGGTGCACGTGACACCCAGGTGAGCGCGCTCGTTGGGGACGGGAGTTTTCATGGCCACCGAAAAACCACCTCAACAACTCAGCAATTCTTTAGCAAAAGTTGAATCGGCCAAAAATCTAGTGTGGCGTAAGCGTGTCGCATCCTGTTGATCTGGCGTCCATGAGATTATTTCGTCATGCCTGCTCAACGTGGCGTTTTGACCATTGATCAGCGTGACGAATT
>JAJPIR010000066.1 GCA_021324675.1 Actinomycetota bacterium | reverse complement strand
TTCCCCCCTGATTTCAGCGAGTGGAACGGGCGCTACCGCGATGTCGTACGCGATTTCTGGCGTGGCGTTCCAGGCGTCAGCGAACTCGCGTCCCGGCTGGCCGGCAGCTCGGACCTCTACGCGGCCAACGGGCGCCGGCCGTGGGCGTCGATCAACTTCATCACCGCGCACGACGGGTTCACGCTGCGGGACCTGGTCTCCTACAACCGCAAGCACAACGACGCCAACGGCGAGGGCGGCACCGACGGCACCGACGACAACCGCTCCTGGAATTGCGGTGCCGAAGGGGACACCGACGATCGGGCCGTGCGCAGCCTGCGCGGCCGCCAGGCACGTAACCTGCTCGCCACCCTGGCGCTGTCCACCGGGACCCCCATGCTGCTGGCCGGCGACGAGCGCTGGCGCACCCAGGGTGGCAACAACAATCCGTACTCGCTGGACGATGGAACCTCGTGGCTGGACTGGTCAGCTGAGCCGGACGCCGAAATGTTCTCAGAGTTCACCCATCGCCTGCTCGCGCTGCGCAACACCACACCCGCCCTGCGCCAACCCGAGTTCTTCGAAGGCCGGACCACTCCTGGCGGCACTCCTGATCTGGTGTGGTTGCACCCAGAGGGACGCCCCATGCACCTCGGCGACTGGCGCGATGGCAGCCAACAAACCCTTGGCATGTGGATCGACGGCACCGACGTGCGATCTCATCCCCCGGTAGCGGCCACTGACTCATGGCTAGTGGTGCTGCACGCGGCGGCCAATCCGATCATGTTCACCCTGCCGGGCCCGGAATACGGGCACCGCTTCGAACCGGTGCTGGACACCGACTCCCCGGACGGCCTGCCCGTGCACCCGCGCAGCCGCCGCCCCGGCACCCGGGTGACCATCCCTGCTCGGACTGTCCTCGTTTATCGGGCGATACGGTGACCATCACAGCTCGTGTGCCTGGCGCGACATCTGCTCGATGTCGCCGAATCGCGCCGTGAACTCGACGCCACCGACATTTTTAGCGCGGAAAATGTCGCTCCCGTCGAGCTCACGTCAGTGCGTCCCCAGGGGCCACGTGAGGGGCTTAGGTGGCGAGGTGGAGGAGGCCGAACTCGGCAGGGGTGGCCATCAGGGGATGGTTGGGCAGGACGCGGACGGTGTAACCGACCAGACCGGCGTGGGGCAAGCGCACGGTCGCCTCGAACCGGGTGCCATCACCATCCGCGTCACCAAGCGGGTTCATCGTCACGACGAGCGGGTCCCGCAACTCATCGCCATCGTCGACGCGGCCCACCACGGCCTGGACCTGCACGTCGCACGCCTGCAGCCCGCCCAACGCGACGGCAGCACGGATGGTCATCTCCGAGCCTAGGGTTGGAGTGTCGGGCAAACCTGAGATACCTACCTGCCCGACACGCACCGCCGGCCACGCAGCGCCGACCCGCGAGCGGTATTGGGCCAAGGTGCGAGCTCCGGCAAAGTCGCCATCCACCACCTCGGACGCTGACGCCGCGGCCGGTGCATACAGCCGCTCCACGTATTCCTGCACCATCCGCGACGCCTGCACCTGCGGGCTCAGTGTGGCCAGGACGTGGCGTACCAGGGAGATCCAGCTGGTTGGCGCCCCGTCCGGGCCCCGCTCGTAGAACTGAGGAGCGACCTGGGTGGCGATCAGCTCGTAGAGGGCGTTGGCCTCCAGGGTGTCACGCCGGTCCGGATTCTCGACACCATCGGCAGTCGGGATCGCCCAGCCGTTCTTGCCGTCGTAGAGCTGGTCCCACCAGCCGTCCCGGATGGACAGGTTCAGCCCGCCATTGAGCGCCGATTTCATCCCCGACGTGCCGCACGCTTCCAGCGGTCGAAGCGGGTTGTTCAGCCACACATCGCAGCCCCAGTACAGGTACCGGGCCATTGACATGTCGTAGTCGGGCAGGAACACCATCCGGTGCCGGACGTCTGGGGAATCGGCGAACTGCACGACCTGCTGGATCAGCGCCTTGCCGCCATCGTCAGCAGGGTGCGACTTGCCGGCGATGATCAGCTGGACCGGGTGGACAGGGTCGAGCAACAGCGCCCGGAGCCGCTCGCGATCCCGCAGCATCAGCGTCAGGCGCTTGTAAGTGGGAACCCGCCGGGCAAAACCGATGGTGAGCACCTGGGGATCGAAAACCCGCGAGGTCCAACCCAGCTCCGGGGCCGATGCGCCGCGCTCCAACCAGGCGGCCCGGACCCGCCTGCGCACTTCTTCGACCAGTTTCGCGCGGAGTGTGCAGCGCAAGTTCCACAGCACGGTGTCAGGTACCGACAGCGCTGCCGTCCCGTTGTCCCCGTTGCTACTTTCCCCGAGCAGGTCGACGATCTCCCGCGCCGTCCAGGTTGATCCGTGCACCCCGTTGGTGACCGATCCGATCGGTACTTCGTCAACGTCGAACTGCGGCCACAGACTGCGGAACATCGCCCGGGAGACGGCGCCATTCAGCTGGGAGACGCCGTTGGCGCGCTGGGCCAGGCGAAGCCCCATGTGCGCCATGTTGAACATCCCCGTACCCGGCTCGGCGCCCAGCGCCAGCACCCGATCAACGTTGACGCCCGGTACCAGCGCGACCTCGCCAGACGATTCCCCGAAGTGGCGCCGGACCAGATCAACCGGGAAACGATCAATCCCGGCGGGCACTGGCGTATGGGTGGTGAACACGGTCCCGGCCCGGATGGCCGTCAGGGCCTCGTCAAAGCTCAACCCTTCTGCGCTGACCAGCTCGCGGATCCGTTCCAGGCCGAGGAACCCGCAATGGCCTTCGTTGGTGTGAAACACCTCAGGTTCGGGATGGCCGGTGAGCTTGCAGAACAGCCGCACCGCACGAACCCCGCCGATCCCAGCGAGGATCTCCTGGGTGATCCGGTGAGCCTGGTCGCCACCGTAGAGCCGATCAGTGACCCCGCGCAGCTCGTCGGAATTTTCCTCGATATCGGAGTCCAGCAGCAGCAACGGCACCCGCCCGATGTCAGCCCGCCAGATGCGGGCCCGCAGCAGCCGGGCGCCGGGCATGCCGACTTCGACCAGCAGCGGCGCAGCTGCCTCGTCCACCATCAGGCTCAGCGGCAGGCCCTGCGGGTCCAGTGCCGGATAATGCTCCAACTGCCAGCCGTCCAGCGACAACGACTGGCGGAAATATCCCGAGCCGTAGAGCAGTCCGACCCCGATCAGCGGCAGGCCAAGATCCGACGCAGCCTTGAGATGGTCACCTGCGAGGACGCCGAGGCCGCCGGAGTAGAAGGGCAGCACCTCCGAGACGCCGAACTCCATGGAGAAGTACGCGATCGCTCGCGGAAGCTTGCCGGAGTGTTGCTGGTACCAGCGGGGTTCGTCCAGGTACCGGCGCAGGTCTTGGGCCAGCGCCGCGGTGCGGGCCACCACCGTCTCGTCAGTGGCCAGCGTGCTCAACCGCCGGGGGGCGATCTCTCCCAGAAGCCGCACTGGATCGCCGTTGACCGCAGCCCAGGTGCGTTCGTCCAGCGAAGCGAACAGGTCCTGGGTGGGCTGGTGCCAGGTCCACCGGAGGTTGGTGGCCAGCGTCTCCAGCGGCGCCAGTGGCTCAGGTAGTTGGGCACGGACGGTAAAGCGGCGCAGTGCTCGCACGGGCGGACTTTATCTTGCCCGAGCGCGCCCCGGGCCCAAACCGCGTGTTACGACTTCGTGATTGCTCCAGTCCCTGGCAAAAGTCATGCAAAAAGGCAGTAACGAGTACCGGATCCGGGCGCGCGCGGCCGGATCGGCCACGGCAGACTAGACACGGGGATCGAGGGAAGGGGCGCCAGCGGTGAGTGGTCGGATCGCCATAGACGACGTGACACCCGCGGTTTCGTGCGGCAAGTACCCCGGCAAAGCAGTGGTGGGCGAACATCTGCCGGTGCACGCCACGGTGTGGCGCGAAGGACACGACGCGGTGGGGGCCACGGTGGTCTGGCGCGGTCCCGGCAACTCCCCGGTCAGGCATGTGCGCATGCAGGCCGGGCCACCGGGCACCGACCAGTTTGTCGCCACTGTCGTGCCCGATCGGGTGGGTTGGTGGGTCTTCCGGATCGATGGCTGGGCCGATCCCTGGGAGAGCTGGCGGCACGGGATCGAAGCGAAGATCGCGGCCGGCCAGACCGAGGCTGAGCTGCTGAACGATTTGATCATCGGTGCCCGGCTGCTGGAGCGTGCCGCCCGGCGGCCCGGCCAGCAGAGCGACCGGGCGCCGCTCAGCGCTGCCGCTGCTGCACTGCGCGACTCCGGGCGCCCGCTCGAGGAACGGGTCGGACCTGCGCTGTCCCCTCTGGTCGAGCAGATCCTGATGGCCGACCCACTCCGCGACCTGATCACCAAAGGTACGTCGCACAAGGTTTGGGTGGATCGACCTAAAGCATTGTTCAGCTCCTGGTATGAGTTCTTCCCGCGCTCCACCGGCGGCTGGGACGCCAACGGCAACCCGGTGCACGGCACCTTCGCCACCGCCAGCCGCGAGCTGGACCGGATCGCCGGCATGGGCTTCGACGTGGTGTACCTGCCACCAATTCACCCGATCGGCGAGGTGAACCGGAAAGGTCCGAACAACACCACGCCCGCCGGGCCCGACGACGTCGGATCGCCATGGGCGATCGGTTCGGCCGAGGGTGGCCATGATGCGGTCCACCCGCAGCTGGGCACGCTGGCAGATTTCGAGGCGTTCGTCGCACGAGCAGGCAAGCTTGGCATGGAGGTGGCGCTGGACTTCGCGCTGCAGTGCGCTCCGGATCACCCATGGGCCAAAGAGCACCAGGAGTGGTTCACCATCCGTCCCGACGGCAGTATCGCTTACGCAGAAAACCCCCCCAAGCGTTACCAGGACATCTACCCGCTCAACTTCGACACCGACCAGCCAGGCATTTACCAGGAAATGCTGCGTGTGATGCTGTTCTGGGTGGAGCGTGGAGTGCGGATCTTCCGGGTAGACAACCCACACACCAAACCACCGGACTTCTGGCAATGGCTGATCTGGCGGGTCAAGGATCAATACCCAGATGTGCTGTTTCTGTCCGAGGCCTTCACTCGGCCGGCCAGGCTTTACGGGCTGGGCCGGTTAGGTTTCACCCAGTCCTACACCTACTTCACCTGGCGCACCGGCAAGCAGGAGATCACGGAGTACGCCACCGAGCTGGTCTCCCGGCTCGACGAATGCCGGCCGAACTTTTTCGTCAACACCCCGGATATCCTGCACGCGTCGCTGCAGTACGGCGGGCCTGGCATGTTCGCGATCCGCGCCGCATTGGCGGCCACTCTGTCGCCGTCATGGGGGGTTTACTCCGGCTTCGAACTGTGCGAGCGCACCCCAGTCAGACCAGGTAGCGAGGAATACCTGGATAGCGAGAAGTATCAGCTACGACCCCGCGACTTCGCCGCCGCGCTGGCCGAGGGCCGGTCCCTGGAACCGTGGATCACTCGGCTCAATGAAATCCGCCGGGCCCATCCCGCCTTGCAACAAATGCGGACATTGCAGTTTCACCATGTGGATAATGACGCCCTGCTGGCGTATTCCAAGATCGACCCGGCCTCGGGCGACACCGTGATCTGCGTGGTCACCCTGGACCCGTTCACCACCGTGAACGGAACTGTCTCGCTGGACCTGCCAGCTCTTGACCTCGACGGGATAGACCACTTCGACGTACACGATGAGGTCAGCGGCGAAACATACCGCTGGGGTCAGAGCAACTTCGTCCAACTGCAACCCTGGCGTGCCGTCGCCCACATCCTGCGCGTGGCGGCGCCCACTCCGTGAGCCATATCGACATAACACGTGAGTTCGACGCGGCCGCAGCCAGTTACAACAGGCTGGTCGCCGCCAGTCCGGGCTACTACCGGAACCTGGCCCGGTCAGCGCGGCGGATGCAGCTGCCGGGGGGCGGCGCTGGGCTGCACCTGCTGGACCTGGGGTGCGGGACGGGAGCCTCGACGCTGGCGCTGCTGGCCGCAGCACCCCAGGCGCGGATCACCGCGGTGGACGCCTCGGCCGGCATGCTCGCCAAAGCCCGGCAAGCCGACTGGCCGCAGCGGGTGTCGTTCGTCCACGCCCCGGTCGAAAAGCTCGCCTCAGCTGGGGTCCACGGGCCCTTCGACGGGATCCTCGCCGCCTACCTGGTACGCAACCTGCCGGATCCGGACCCGGTCCTCGCCACGCTGTGCAAGCAGCTGGCCCCTGGTGCACCGCTCGCGGTGCACGATTACGCGCTGGACGGTCGAGCGCGTAGCCGAGCTATCTGGACCGCGGTGTGCTGGAGCGTGATCATCCCGGCCGGAAAGGTAGTTACCGGGCGCGCTGCGCTTTACCGGTACCTGTGGCGCAGCGTGCTGCGCTTTGACACCGTCGATGCGCTGGCTGAGCGGTTGCGCCGGCACGGCCTGGCTCATCCCCAGATCGCCACGATGCCGGGCTGGGAACGCGGCATCGTGCACACCGTCGTTGCCCGGAAGCCAGCCCGGAAGCCGGCGCGGAAGCCGGCATGAGGGCGCCGAGCTCCAACGGACATCCGCCAGGCCGGGACCGCCGCGCCGTGCTGCACCCTCCGCGAGACGGTCAACCACGACCGGACGGGCCGCCGCCCCGGGTCGCCGTCATCGGGGGTGGGATCGCCGGCGTCGCGGCCGCGGTGGCGCTGGCAGAGCGGGGCGTGCACGTCCAACTGGTGGAGCGGGAACCTCAGCTTGGTGGCCGGTTGCGCGGCTGGCCGACCACCTTGGCCGACGGCTCCACGGTGACCATGAGCCGCGGGTTCCATGCCTTCTTCCGCCAGTACTACAACCTGCGGGCGCTGCTACGCCGGGCCGATCCGCTGGGCCGGGCACTGGTGCCGATGGCGGATTACCCGCTGGTCGACGCCGACGGACACCGGGACACCTTCCAGGGACTCCCGCGCACCCCCCCGTGGAACGCATTGGCCTTCGCCCTGCTCAGCCCCACTTTCGGCTGGCGAGATATGATCACAGGGATCAACCCGGTGGCTGCGCTGCCGCTGCTGGACGTGTCGGTGCCCGAGGTCTACCACCGGTTGGACGACCAGGACGCGATGACCTTCCTGGAACGGGTGCGCTTCCCGCAAGCCGCCCGGCACCTGGCATTTTCGGTGTTTTCCCGCAGCTTCTTCGCTGACCCACGCGAGTTGTCAGCAGCCGAGTTGATCACCATGTTCCACATCTACTTCCTCGGGTCAGCTGAGGGTCTGGCGTTCGACGTCGCCGCCGAGCCGTTCCCGCAGGCGCTGTGGGACCCGATGGCTGACTACCTCACCGAACTCGGCGTCATCGTCACCACCGGCGCCGCGGTGCGGGAAATCTGTCCTGGGCGGGAGCGCCGCTTCACCGTCCGGTTCGGCAACGAGACCGCCCCCGACACCATCGTCGCTGATGCGGTGGTGCTCGCCACCGACGTCGCCGGGTTGCAAAGGCTGCTCGCGGCCTCCTCGCGCGTCGGTAGGGCGTGCTGGCGGGCCCGCATCATGCGGTTGCGCACGGCGCCACTGTTTCTGGTGTCCCGCCTGTGGCTGGACCGGCCTGTGCACCCCGATCGACCCGGATTCCTCGGCACCAGCGGGTTCGGGCCGCTGGATAACGTCAGCGTGCTGGAACGCTTCGAGGGCGAAGCAGCCCGCTGGGCCCGCCGGACCGGGGGTTCGGTGGTCGAACTGCATGCCTACGCGCTCACCTCAGACGCTCAGCAGGGCAAGCGTCGCCTCGTCGAGGAGCTGCATCGCGTCTACCCGGAAACCACCGCCGCCACGATCGTCGACGAACGCCACGAACTGCGCGCCGACTGCCCGCTGTTCGCGCCGGGCACCTTTGCTGACCGGCCCCCGGTCACCACGCCCGATCCGGCAGTGGTCCTGGCCGGTGACTTCACCCGGATTGACCTGCCGGTTGCCCTGATGGAACGTGCCGCCACCAGCGGATTGCTCGCCGCTAACGCGCTGCTGGCCAGATGGGGGTTGCGCGGGCACCCGCTGTGGACCGTGCCGATCCGGGGCCGGCTGGCGCCGCTGCGGGCCGCCGCTCGCTTCGCCAAGGCTCATTAGGCGCCGGCACCGCGCCGGGTTACCCGGGCCAGCGGCCGGTTGTGCGCAGTTCATAGCGACGAGCCGCGTAGGCCAGATCGTCGCGCCATAGCCGGGCTGCCGCCCAGCGCATCGCCGGGCGCACCAGCGGCGCGCCACGGCGAGCTGCGGCGAATCCCGGACGAGGTGACGTCGCGATCGTGGCCTCGATCACCGCCGTTCGGGGATGGCCGGATTCATCGACGCCTAGCGGGACCGCATGTGTCTCCACGACACTCCCTGCACCCTCCCCCTCCAGGATCTCCATGACCACCGTCCGCGGTTCGGGGCAGCTGAACGCCGCGCGCACCGGCACTCCTACCCGCCGGGTGAGCCGGAATGCCACCTCCACCACAAACCGATCGGCCTCCGCGGCGTCATCTCTGGGCTCTAATCCGGGTTCTTCGACCACGCGCAGCCCAACAAAGGAGTACGGGTGAAACCAACTCCCGTGCCACGGGTCTAACCGGTTGGCGATGACGTCCTCCGGCTCGCAGCGCCCTATCCCAGTGAACACCGCGTCCATGCTGGTCTGGAGGTTCGGCCTGCGGGCCAGCACCGGCTCAGCAAGCGGTTGCTCCCCACCCTGGCCGTCTAGCCGCACCCAGGCCAGCACTCCGTCGTCATGAGCCGGGAACGGGTCCCACCCCGGCACACCCCGCGCCCCGATCGCCAGACCGTGCCAGCGGCACACCAGCTTGCCCGCGGTCACCACCGCATGGCACAGCGGCGCACCGAGATGCGGGCACTCGCCGGGACCGGCATGCAGAGCACCGTCGGGGGTCCGCCAAGCCACCACCTCGACACCGGCGATGGTCCGGCCGAACGGCTTGCTGTCCTTGATCTCCCGGCTCGCGGCGAGCACGAACCAGTTGCCTGACGGGCGGCCCTGCGCACGTTTCAGCGCCGCCTCGATCAGCGCCGGGCGGGCGTCACGCCAGGTCGGAGCTTGCCCAGCCCACGTCCAGGCCGGTAACCGCCGCAGCGGGAGCCGGTCAGTTACCCCCATCGCACTCCTTCCGGTCCCCCGACCGGGTTCCACCTGACGGTAGCTGTTTTGCGTTCCCGGCGCCGGACCGGTACGACTGAGACCTGCGTACAGGGTCGACGCATCGATGCGTTACGTCCGGCCCATGCTGCTGCCCGCCCCACCGTCACGAAGGTCGCATCCTGATGCCGTCTGACGATCTCCGCGCCCAGACCCTCGATCATCAGTCTCCCTCCGACCTGGAAGGAATCCCACACACCGGTGAGGCAGTGCGGTCCGACGGCCACCTGGTCGAACCGCAAGCCAAGGACTTCGAACACGCCAAAGCCGCGCCGAGAGACCCGTATTGGTACAAACATGCCGTTTTTTATGAGGTACTCGTACGGGCTTTTCACGACTCTGATTGCAACGGCACCGGCGACTTGACCGGCTTGACGCAGAAGCTGGACTATTTGCAGTGGCTGGGCGTCGACTGCTTGTGGTTGCCGCCGTTCTACGCCTCCCCGCTGCGCGACGGCGGTTACGACATCTCCGACTATCGCGCGGTGCTGCCCGAGTTCGGCACCGTCGAGGATTTCGTGGTGCTGCTGGACGAGGCGCACAAGCGGGGCATCCGGGTGATCACCGACTTGGTGATGAACCACACCTCTGATCAACACCCCTGGTTTCAGGAATCCCGGCGAGATCCGGACGGGCCATACGGTGACTACTACGTATGGAGCGACAAGGATACCGGCTACGCCGATGCGCGGATCATCTTCGTGGATACTGAGGGTTCGAACTGGACATACGACCCGGTGCGCGGCCAGTTTTACTGGCATCGCTTCTTCTCCCACCAGCCCGACTTGAACTACGAGAATCCAGCGGTCGGGGATGCGATGATCGACGTGCTGCGGTTCTGGCTGGATCTCGGTATAGACGGCTTCCGGCTGGACGCGGTGCCTTACCTGTTCGAACAGGAGGGGACCAACTGCGAGAACCTGCCACGCACCCACGAATTCCTCAAACGCTGCCGCAAGGTGGTCGACGACGAGTACCCGGACCGGGTGTTGCTGGCCGAAGCCAATCAATGGCCTGCCGACGTTGTCGAGTATTTCGGCGACGCTGCGGTAGGCGGCGACGAAGCCCATATGGCGTTTCATTTCCCGCTGATGCCTCGCATCTTCATGGCGGTCCGCCGGGAATCCCGATTCCCTATCTCGGAAATCCTTGCCCAGACGCCGACCATCCCGTCCGGCTGCCAGTGGGGTATCTTCTTGCGCAACCACGACGAGCTGACTCTAGAAATGGTCACCGACGAGGAACGCGACTATATGTACAGCGAGTACGTCAAGGATCCCCGGATGCGCGCGAACATCGGTATCCGGCGGCGCCTCGCCCCACTGCTAGACAATGACCGCAACCAGCTCGAACTGTTCACCGCCTTGCTGTTGTCGCTGCCTGGGTCACCAGTGCTCTACTACGGCGACGAAATCGGGATGGGCGACAACATCTGGCTGGGAGACCGCGACTCAGTGCGCACTCCGATGCAGTGGACCCCGGACCGCAACGCCGGCTTCTCCCGCTGCGATCCGGGCCGCATCTACCTGCCGGTGATCATGGACCCGGTATACGGGTACCAGGCAGTCAACGTCGAAGCGCAGTCCACCTCGTCGCAGTCACTGCTGAACTGGACCCGGCGGATGATCCAGGTGCGCCGCGAGCACCCCGCCTTCGGGTTGGGCGATTTCACCGAGCTCGGCTGTTCCAATCCCAGCGTGCTGGCCTACCTGCGCAAGTACACCGACGATGGGAACGATCTTGTCATTTGCGTCAACAACATGTCCCGCTTCCCGCAACCGGTGGAGCTCGATTTGTCTGAGTACCAGGACGGTGTTCCCGTGGAGCTGACCGGCGGGGTGCGCTTCCCACCGATCGGAGAACTGCCCTACCTGCTCACGTTGCCCGGACACGGCTTTTACTGGTTTAACATCGAGCTACCTACCCCGGACGTGACCCGTGACCAATACCGCTGCTGACCTCATCGCTGACATCTCCGATTCGCTGGCGGCGGTGCTACCTGAGCAGCGCTGGTTCGCCGGCAAAGACCGCCCGATCCGTGCCGTGCTCCCAGTGCGCGCCACTGACCTTGCGGGATCTGATCCCCGGCTGATACACGCCGTCGTCGAGGTCGATCAAGGCGAGTCATATCGAGACCGCTACCAGCTCATGCTCGGGGTGCGCAGCGATCTGCCCGAGTTCTTGGGGCACGCCTGGGTAGCTGCATGCGGTGACCACGCGGTATACCAGGCGGTGCACGACCCGGAACTCACGGCCGTGTTGCTGGACCTCATGGCGCGGGGCGTGGAAGTGGACGGGTTGGGCTTCGCCACCGAACCTGGTGTCACGCTGGACACCGAGCAGCGTTCCCGCCCCGTGGGAGCCGAGCAGTCCAACACCTCTCTGGTATACGGGCAGACCTACATTCTCAAGCTGTTCCGCAAATTGGCCGCCGGTCGCAGCCCGGATCTGGAGCTGCACCGGGCGCTGACCGCCGTGGGTTGCAAGCACATCGCGGCGCTACTGGGCAGCATTGAGGGCGCGCTGGGCGCTGACCCGGTTACCTACGGGATGATGTCGGAGTTCCTCCGCAGCGCCGCCGAGGGCTGGGCAATGGCGACCGCGAGCGTCCGCGATCTGCTGGCCGACAACCAGGTCATCGAGGGTGCGCCCGGCCATGCACAGCCCAACGACCCGGCGGACGCCGGAGGGGATTTCGCCTCTGAGGCACGCCGGTTAGGCCATGCGGTGGCTACCGTCCACACTGATCTGGCCACCGCACTGGGCGTCTCAGTGGCCAGCCGCGGATACCTTGATGCGCTGGCCGCAGGCATGCAGCGGAGGCTGCACAGAGTCGTCAGCCAGGTAGCAGAACTTGCGCCGCACGCCGACGTGTTGCGGGCGGCCTTCGATGAGGTGCGTGACGTCGATGCCCCGGTGCCGTTGCAACGCATTCATGGTGACCTGCACCTCGGTCAGGTGCTGCGCACTGTCAGCCGTTGGGTGCTGATCGACTTCGAGGGCGAGCCCATGATCCCGCTAGCAGACCGCATCGCCCCGGCCTCGGCCTTGCGTGATGTGGCTGGAATGCTGCGCTCGTTCGACTACGCCGCTCATCACGTGCCGCTGGGTGATGCCGATCCCGAGATACACGCCGCGGCCGCGCTGGCCTGGACTACCCGCAACCAGGAGGCTTTCTGCGATGGCTATGCGCAAGTCGCGGCGGACCCGCGCAAAGATGCGGCCTTGTTAAGGGCATTCGAGCTGGATAAGGCGATCTACGAGGTCAGCTACGAACACGCCAACCGCCCTGCCTGGCTTCCGATCCCGCTGGCCGCCGTCGCCCGCCTGACTAGCTAGCTCGGCGTTGCTTTGCCGTGCTACTGCCTAGCTACCCCATAGTCCGGGCTCACTATTCGGGCTGACCCACTCGCCGTCATCCGGCGGATCCGGCCGAGAGCCGACACACTGGTAGTGAGACGAGACGAGGGAGGACGTGACCGTGCAGGCGGCAGACCGCACCACTTCAGCGGCACCGGCGGAGGAGCTACACCGGCTGCTGACCGGCGAGCATCATGATCCGCATTCCATCCTCGGGGCACATCCGCACCCTGACGGCACCGTGGTACGTGTGTTGCGCCCGCATGCCGATGAAGTAACAGTGCTCACCGACGACGGTGAATTCCCGCTAGAGCACCTGGCCGATGGTTTCTTCCACGGTGTGACGCAGGGCAGTGGCGACTACCGGCTGCGGGTGCGTTACGGCGACTACACCGAGATCACCGATGACCCGTACCGCTGGCTACCCACGCTGGGCGAGGTGGACCTACACCTCATCCAGGAAGGCCGCCATGAGCGGCTCTGGGAAGTGCTCGGTGCACACGTGCGCACCTTTCCAACCCCGGGAGGCATGGTCGTCGGCACCTCGTTTGCGGTATGGGCACCGCATGCCCGGGGTGTGCGGGTGTGCGGAGACTTCGACGGCTGGTCCGGGACAGGCACCCCCCTGCGCTCGCTCGGCGCAGCCGGAGTGTGGGAGATCTTCTTGCCCGGCGTCGGCGCCGGTACCCGCTACAAATTCCGCATGCTCGGGCCCGACGGCAGCTGGCATGAGAAGGCCGATCCGATGGCCCGCGCCACCGAAATCCCACCGAGCACTGCTTCGGTGGTCGCCGGCCCCTCGATCCACGAGTGGAACGACGCGCAGTGGCTTGCCGAACGCGCGCAGGGCCAGCTGATCAGCAGGCCGATCAGCATCTACGAAGTCCACCTGGGATCCTGGCGGCAGGGCCTGGACTACCGAGAGCTGGCCCACCAGCTGGTCGACTACCTGCGCACCACGGGGTTTACCCATGTCGAGTTGCTGCCCGTGTCCGAGCATCCCTTCGGCGGTTCTTGGGGCTACCAGGTCACCTCTTACTACGCGCCGACGTCGCGGTACGGCAGTCCGGACGATTTTCGCTATTTCGTCGACACGCTGCACGGGGCCGGGATCGGGGTCATCATGGACTGGGTCCCTGCCCATTTTCCGCGCGACGAGTGGGCACTGGCGCGCTTCGACGGCGCGCCGTGCTACGAGCACTCTGATCCTCGGCGCGCGGCGCATCCGGACTGGGGAACGCTGATCTTCGACTACGGGCGCAATGAAGTCCGTAACTTCCTGGTAGCCAACGCGCTGTACTGGCTGGAGGAGTTTCATCTGGACGGGCTTCGGGTGGACGCGGTGGCCTCGATGCTGTACCTGGACTATTCGCGCCAACCGGGGGAATGGTTGCCCAACGCCTACGGGGGCCGGGAGAACCTTGACGCGGTGGCCTTTTTGCAGGAAATGAATGCCACCGTTTACAAGCGCCATCCCGGGATCATGACGATTGCCGAGGAATCCACCGCATGGCCGGGAGTCACCCGCCCGACCCACGTCGGTGGCCTCGGATTCGGTTTCAAATGGAACATGGGTTGGATGCATGACACCCTTGACTATGCGAGCCACGATCCAGTCCACCGGACCTACCACCACAACCAGGTGACATTCTCGTTGATGTACGCGTGGAGCGAGAACTACGTGTTACCGCTGTCCCACGATGAAGTAGTGCACGGGAAGGGCTCGCTGTGGAGCCGGATGCCCGGCGATGACTGGAACAAGGCGGCTAACTTACGGTGCCTGTTGGCCTACATGTGGGCGCATCCCGGCAAACAACTACTTTTCATGGGTGGGGAGCTAGGACAACCTGCGGAATGGTCTGAGAACCGGTCACTGGATTGGAACTTGCAGTATCACCCGCTGCATGGCGGCGTACTGCAATTGGTCAGCGATCTTAACGCCCTCTACCGCTCGCATCGGGCGCTGTATAGCCAGGACATTTCCCCCGCCGGCTTCGAGTGGATCGACGCCAACGACGCCTGGGGTAACGTGCTGAGCTTCTTGCGCTGGGGAGATGACGGCTCCGTGGTGGCCTGCCTGGCCAACTTCGCTGGCACACCGCACGAGGCCTACCGGGTCGGTTTGCCCCGGCCGGGGCAATGGCGCGAGTTGCTCAACACTGATGCCGAACATTACGGCGGCTCGGGCGTAGGCAATCTGGGCGAAGTGATCGCCAGTGAGACGCCATGGCACGGCAGGCCCTACTCGGCCGTGCTGCGCCTACCGCCCGCTGGAGTGTTATGGCTCACTCCTCACGGGCAACTGTGAGTAGAAACCTGCTTACATGGGGTAGCCTGTGCGGTGGTGCTTCATTCGAATGGCGGGGAAATCGGGAGAGGCTCCCGACGGTACGGTGTACTTACCGCAGTACGTACTGAGCCTGCGGTTCGTTGATGGTGGGCACAACTGGTGAGACAGAACCACACAGGCAACTACAGTGGCCGGGGCCGCACGTCCCCGCCGCTGTCTGGTGTTGCCCGGAAGTGGGTCGCCGCGCTTACCGCTAGCTGTTCTGTCCCCATGACGGCCGGCGAAACCCTGGACTATGTCTTAGAGCTCACCGAGCGGCTGGTCGCCGCGCTATCCGGGGACTCTGTAGATACTGACGCGGCGCACGAGGTAGGTGCCCGGCTGGTTACTGCCGGATTCACCGGTGCGCAGACTCTGTCGCGCACCTTCTCCGTACTCGGCAAGGCACTGCCAGCCACCGAGGGCGATGAGCACGCAGACCCACCGTGTGGCCGGATGATCGAGCTGCTCGGCGCGTTGGCGTCCGGGTACACCCGGGCACTGACATCGAGCTGGCAAGACGTGGAGCAGGGCCTACGCGCCCAGGAGGCGCGATTGCGCGCCGTGTTTGATTCATCGCCGGTGGGTATCGCGATCAGTCAGCCCGATGGGCGGATCGTCGAAACGAACCGGTCGCTAGACGACATCCTGGGTTACTGTGCTGGTGCTCTGGTCGGACGTGACCTGACCGACTTGTTCTCACCCGGCGACCGGCCGATCGCTGAGGAGCATCACCAGGGGCTGGTGACCGGCCGCGACCCGCGCTTGCGGGTCCGTGCTGCGTTGCGCCGGGCCGATGGTGAAGCGTTATGGGTCTATCTGGATGGCGTGGTGCTGCGCGATGCCGATGGGTCACCGCGGCACGTCGTGACCATGGCCGAGGACATCACCAACATGCGGCTGCTCGAGCAGCAGCTCAGGCACCAGACACTTCATGATCTGCAGACGGGTCTGCCGAACCGGCAATACTTCATTAGTCACCTGGAACAGGTGCTGGCACGGCTGGAACCCTCGGCGATCGTCACGCTGCTACACCTGGATTTGGATGGCTTCTGCGCAGTCAACGATGGCCTCGGGCGTCAGGCTGGAGACCTGGCATTGGACGTGGCCGCTCGCCGGTTAGCCGGCGTGGTCGCAGAGCGGCCGTCGATGGTGGCTCGCCTGGGCGCCGACGAGTTCGCCATCCTCATCGAACCTGGCGATGCGGTTCCCGACATCAGTGACCTGATCGAGACCATCAACACCGAGCTGGCCGAACCGTTCTACATCGATGACACCGGGGTCGCCCTCACTGCCACGGTCGGGGTCGTGCAACGCCGAGCCGACCGATGCTCACCTGAAGAGCTGATGCGCGCCGCCAGCGCCACCCTGCGCCGGATCCGCGGGCGCAGCAAGCGCCAATGGGTTTTGTTCGACGCCGAGGAGGACGCCGCGGATGAGGCACAGCTTCGTCTCGCCGCCGCGATGCCGGGCGCCTTGGAAACCGGCCAGCTAGAGGTGACTTACCAGCCGGTGGTTACGCTGGCTGATCAGCAGGTGATGGGTGTCGAGGCAGCAGTGGCCTGGGAGCACCCAGAGCTGGGCATGCTGAGCGGCAACCAGTGCATCCAGGCCGCAGAGCGGACCGGTGTGGTGCATGAAGTCGGTCAGTGGTTACTGCACACCGCTGCGCAGCAAGCCATGTCTTGGCGGCATCGCTTCGGTGCTCGGGTGCCTCCGATCGTAGTTAACCTCATGCCATCTCAGGCTCAGGACCCTGATTTGGTGGCCAAAGTCCGAACGGTGCTCGCCGAGACCGGCCTGCCAGCAGGCCGGCTGGAGATCCGGGCCCCGGTATCGGCAATCCGCACCGTCATCGGCGATTTCGCCGACGGCGGCGGCGGGCAAGCAGAAGACAATCTGCGAGTGCTCACTGAGCTGGGCGTGCGCGCCGGAGTTTACGACTTCGCCGGTGGCATCGGCGAGCTACGCTGCGTAGCGGAGCTGCCGATATGCACAGTGCGCATCGCCGAGCCGATATCCAAGCAAGTAGCCGACGACCCGTCTCGGATCTTGTCCCAAGCGGCGCAGGCGCTCGTGCACACGGTTCGAGGTGCCGGCATCGACGTGGTTGCCTACCCGGTCAACAACGCCGACCAGGCAGCGTGCTGGCCATGGATCGGTGCGAACTGGGCAGTGGGAGCACTATTCGGTGCACCGGGCCCGCCTCAGCACATCGCTGCCCTGCTCAATCGCCATCACCAGAAGGTATGACGAGCGCAGGCTTGGATTGACTGACGCTGACGTAGGTCTGGCGCAGTAGGTGCGCCGCGAATCAAGTTTAATGTTCACCTACCGCAACCAAAGCGTCACTTTAGTCCTTGATCGAATAATCTCTGGCGTTTTGATGCTTCACGGGATATCTTACAGCCCGTTTCCACTTGTTGCCATAACGTTGTGATTGACAGTGACTTCGACAGCTGCTTAGTATCCACATCGAGTGGTGTGGCGTCGTCGACTCAGATGCCTTTCTCCGGCCCCTCTCGCCCTGCTGTGACGTGCAACGTTGCGATCGCTCCAGCCAATTCGGTCAACAGCTTCGCGTTGGACCAGCTCCTCGATATCTGGACCACCGGCGCCAGACCTGCACGGGCAGATAAAGGAGAAGTAACAACGCGGCGCGCCCGGCAATAACAGCCGGCAGAATTGGGCGAATCCGACAGCACGATCGACGGCACCGCGAGTTCCACGTGGACCCGCAATCGTACCGAGGTTCAAGCCACGCAAGAAGGGGCAACCTGATGACGCCTGAGCAGGCGCTGGGCGACGTCCGCACAGTTTTAATTGACGCCATCGGCGCGAAAGGCGCACCGAGTGCGGATATCTGCATGGTGACGCAATTCGAAGCAGATCTGGAGTTAGAGAGCGACGAGTTCGTCAAGCTGTGCGCAATACCGATCGAGCATTGCGGCGATCGATTAATTTTATGCATACTCTTGCCGGCAAGGATCTCAACGAGATCATCGCTATGACAGTCGGCGAGGTGGTCACCACTATTGCGGCCTGTCTGCATTCCAGTACTGCGGTGAGCGTCGATGCTTGACATGGCCGCCCACGGCGCGCGGCTACACGCCCAGCGGTTGGGCCGTGGCCACCGGCCGCCCACACCTGCCCAGCGCTCCGACGCTGCCGGCCGACAACGATGAAGGTGTTACTGATCGGCGTGGGCTCACAGGGTGATGTCCGTCCGTTGGTGGCGCTTGCGGCGCGGCTGCGCGCCGAGGGGCATGACGCGCTGCTCGCGGCCCCGCCACTGTTCAGGCCTTTGGCGATCGGGTGCCGTGTGCCGTTCACGGCGCTGGATATCGACATGATGCATGTGGGCGAGGCGATGGCCCACAGCCACGGCGTTTGGCACTTCGCGGCGCTGGCCAGGACGCTGGGCGGGCTGGCGGAGGGCGTGCTCGCCGACGCCTGGGGCTCGGTGAGGGACAGCGGCGCCGATGTTGGGTGCACCATCCGGTGCTTCCGCTCGGTCAGCACATCGCCGAGCGCCTAGGGATACCTGCACTGGTCGCCATGCCAGTCCCAGCGCTGGTGCCGACTGAGCGGTTCGCGTCGCCGATCTGGTCGAACTCCGCCGAGTTGCCGGGGGTCGTCAACCGGGTGTCCTACCGGGTGGCGACGCTGCAGCTCAGCCTGTGGGCCCGGCGGGGAATCGATCGCTGGCGAACCAGTGCGGGGCTGCCTCGCCGCCCTGGTCGTCATGATCCTTTGCGTAGCCCGGATTCTCCGGGCACGCCGGTGCTGCACGCCTTCAGCGAGCATGTGTTGGTCCGTCCAGGTGACTGGCCGACCTCGGCGCACGTCTGCGGCTACTGGTTCCTGCGCACTCCGCCGGACTGGACGCCGCCCCGCAAGCTGGCAGCTTTCCTCAATGCCGGCGAATCCCCGGTCTACATCGGGTTCGGCAGCATGCGCATGGGGGACCCACGCGCGTTGGCCGCCATGGTCGAAGAAACGGCCGCACGCTTGGCTATCCGGGTCATCGTGGCCTTGGGCTACCAGAGGCCGGGCGAGCTGGCTTCCTCAGATCGGGTTCTGGTTATCCGGCACGCGCCGCATGACTGGCTGTTTCCTCGGGTGACTGCGGTGGTGCACCACGGAGGCGCGGGGACGACAGGCGCGGCAGCAGCAGCGGGGCGCCCGCAAGTGATCTGCCCGGTCGGGACGGACCAGCCGTTCTGGGCAGCGCGAATGCGCGGGCTCGGCGTTGCGGCCGCGGCCCCGCCCTTGCAGTCGATGACCGGCCCAGCTCTGCAGCGGGCAATCCGCCAGGTACTCGATGACACCGGCCTCCGGCAACGGGCCGCCGAGCTGGGGCGCCGGATTCGAGCCGAGGACGGGCCAGGCCGTGCCGTGTCACTGCTGGAGCACGTCGTGTCCAGCACCCAGCGAGTGGAGGCATCACGCCCATGACTGTGCTGACCGTGCCCGCCGGTGTGGAGCGGCGGGTGCTCCATATCCCGAGGGGCCAGGTGGTCGCCTCGTATGCACGGCCTCGATCGGACAACGATCTCAGGATCGCGGTCATCCTGGTCACGGGGTACGTGGGCTCAAAAGAGGACTTCTGGTCGGTGCTGCCCGCGATCGCCCAAGCCGGTTATCACGGATGGACCTATGACCAGATCGGCCAATACGAGTCCGCTGGGCCCCGCGATCCCGACGCCTACTCCATCGAGCTGCTTGCCGAGGATGCGCGGTCGGTCATTGCCCAGGTCAGCGCGGAGACCGGGGGCAACGCACCGGTCCACCTGGTGGGGCACTGCCTCGGCGGGTTTGTCGCTCGAGCCGCCGCCTTGGCTGAACCCTCCGCTGTGACCAGTCTGATCCTGCTGGGGTGCGGGCCGCACCTGCGGGAACCCGAGCAGCGCGCCGGCCTGGCCGAGCTTGACCGCAAGCTGGAGGCGGGCAGCCTCGCGCTGTTGTGGCCCGTGATCAAACGCGTGGTGCCGGAGCGCAACGCCGCCATGCGTGCGTTCTGGTTCGAGAAGCTGCGCGGCGCCAACCCGGGATTCGCGCACGGCACCGCTCGGGCTCTGGCCGAGGAACCGGACCGGACCGAGGAGCTGGCTGCATCTGGGCTTCCTGTGCTGGTCCTGCACGGCCGAGGCGACCGGCGAGTGTGGAAACGGTCCACCTTCGCGGCGATGGCCGCCCGGCTCGGCGCCGCACACGTCGTGATCGACAACGCGGCTCACAGCCCCAGCCTGGAACAGCCGGAACGGACCTTGCGGGCGCTGCTCAACTTCTGGGCACAGCATCTGCCTGTTACCGACCCGGCTGCTTCTGGGGTTCAGGCATGAACCCGGCAGTGGTGGTCGAGCCTGCTACCCCGGGCACAACGACCGGTGGCACGACGATCGATAGCACAACAGCGAAGCGGCTGTTCTTGCGGATGGTCCGGCCCAGCCCAGAAGCCAACCCGTACCCGCTCTACGCGCGGCTGCGTGAGATCGGACCAGTCGTGTCGGTCCACTTCCCGGGGGTGACGCCCCGGTACCTGGTGACCACATTCGCGGCCTGCACGGCGATGTTGCGTGATGACGGTGTCGAACCACTCACCGAGAGGCACTTCCACGAGACCAACCCCACGTGGAAGCAGCAGGGACTGGCCCGCTGCCTGTTCGGGTCGATGGCCTTTCGCAGCGGTGCCGAGCATCGGTTGGAGCGCGGCATGGTGGCCAGGTATTTCTCGCCGAGGCGGATCGCCCAGCTGCGCCCGGAGATCGCGGACCTGGCCGAAACCCTGCTCGACCAGGTAGCCGGCCTGGGCGCGGCGGGGGAGCCGGTGGACGTCGAGCGCGATCTTGCTGTCCCCTACTCCGCGCTGATCATCGGTCGCTTACTGGGCATGCCTGACGAGCACGCGCTGCGGCTGGGTTGGCTGGCCCGGCAAGCCAACGCAACCCTGGAATTGGCCCCGTCACCGGCGCAGCGCCGGCAGGCGATCCAGGCCGGTGAGCAAATGCTCAAGGAGCTGACCGCCTTCACCGATGAGCGGCGCCACCAGCCGGCCGACGGCTTGGTCGACGACCTGGTCGGGCAGTGCGGCCCGGACGAGGAGCGGCTGCTCTGCAGCTTGGCGCTGCTGTTTAGCGCGGGCTTCGACTCGCCAACCAGCCTCGTGGGCACCGGCCTGAAGCTGTTTCTCGACAACCCCGAGCAGGCCCGGCTGTTGCGCGAGGACCCGGGGCTGGCCAACACCGCGATCGAGGAGATCCTGCGCTGCGAACCGGTGGTCCAGATCATGTTCCGCGCCGCTAAACGGGACACCAACCTCGCCGAGGTGACCATCCCGGCGGGCAGCATCCTACTCGGGCTGGTCGCCGGGGCACTGCGTGATCCCACCCTCGTCAACGACCCCGATCGGTTCGACATCCGGCGCCGCCCCAGCAGCGGGCTCAGCTTTGGCGGAGGGGTTCACTACTGTCTGGGGGCCTACCTGGCCCGGCTCTCCGCTTCGATCTTGTTTCCCAGGATGTTGCGGCGATTCCCGCTGATGCGGCTGGCGGGGCCGCCCACTTATCGAGCGCCGGGGGTGGCCCTGCGCGGCTTCGAATCCTTCCGGGTCATTTTGCTGCCCTGAGCAGCTCAAACCAGGCGCGGTCGCGCGTAACCCGAGGGCTTCGACCTCAGCTTCGACCCAACCGCTGACCGCTGCAAGCGGGCTGACGCGCATGAACGGCCGCTATTCTCTGCCGCGATGAGCTCGGCTGATGCTACTCGTTGCCTCGCTTACCGCCAGCGTCTGATATATCCTGTATGACCGATCTAGGCTTCCCGCCGAATAGGTGACCAGCGCCACAATCGCGGACAATGCCGGCTATTCACCTTACGGCAACCCGAATGCTACTGCATCTTGACTCGAACATTACCCTTTGCCTTTAACGCCAATTTTACGAACGTTATATCCAATAACCGATCGCATTGAATTCTACACTATCGGTTCCTGATCGTTGCCAGAGTGTTTTGGCGCCGACATCTTTGGCCACGCTAAGTTTGCAACCAGCGCCAGAGAGTTTGCTGATATCACACCTTAGGGTACGCTAAGTTGCCAATCGTACACGCTAGAGTTTTTATTGACATCGCCTTCGATTCGCCTTTATCATCAAAACCGCGGCAAGCAATCAGCCAAGCAGAAATTGCCGAGCAGGTATGGCGTCGCCGACCTTGTGCGACACCTTTACTCCGAACCTCTCGCGCCTGCCATGGATTGCGGCGTTGCGCGCCGGCGATTCGTTGAAGAAGATACCAGCAGCTCGCACAGTGTGCCGACGCAGGGATGCAGAGAGAGCCGAGCGGAGGGTAAACGGCAGTGTACAACTGTCTCAGGTTCGAGGTGGGGACAATCAACGACCCGAAAGGAGGGACAATGGGCGGCTTGCTTGGCGCTGTGCTCGGCGGTGTCAATGGCGTGCTCAGTGGAGTCCAGACATTCGCAACTGGCCTTCTGGGATTACTTCTAGGGTCAGGGTAAGTGATCGGCAACGACCTCTCCGCATGCTACGAAGAATGGTGTCGGAGTCATTCTTTGTAGCGGGGAGGTCGTTGCCCCGTTAATCGCCGAACCTCGTGAAGCTAGCAGTGACATTGCGGCCAAACGGCCTGCGACTACCTCGCCGCACGAAGACGGCCATCAGCGTGACCAGGGCGCACAGATGCAAGCCAGCGGATGAAGCTGATGCGACGTGGCGCGTCTCACGCTTCGTCGTGGCGCGCACCGGTACGCTCAGCGCCGACCAGCCCGTAGGAGCCACAGCCGCGATATTTCTTATCAAGCTCGGTTGCAGCGTTCAATGCTTCGTTAATCTCAGGTCGAACCACTGGCCAACCTCGTCCCGCCCACTACCGGTCCGGCACTGATCGAGCCACCGCGCGTTCATTTTCGAGCGACCGCCGTAGGCTCCACCGAACCAGGGACGAGGTAAGAAGCTACCGGCAGAATGGCTCGAGCGCACTGGTGTTGATACATGCTGCCCCCATGGTGCGAGGGGGCTGGTAACTGAGGGCGTCCAGTGCCGGGATGCCGAAGCAAATCCGGCCCCACCTGGTAGACATCGCTGGAAGGCTACCTGCGCTGCGGTGATGCGGCCTACGTCAAGCACGGCCGCTGCCGGCTTAGGCCGGTGTCCCTGCGAGGTGAGCGTTGAGTTGTTCGAAGGGTCGCGATCCGGGCAACAAGCTTGCAAATAATATGGTAGCTGCCATATGGTCACCAAGCACAATGACCACCGCGCGAAGACAATCAAACCGCACGAGTCCGGTTTGTGTTGACTCGCGAAGTCTAATGGCATGTAGGGTATGTTGCAATCTGCCTCGGACATCGAAAACCGCCGCCGATTACAACTCTGTGACAACAAGCGCAAACGCGCCGTAAGAAAGGCCCAGCTAGAAGGATAGCGCGGACTTCAACTAGTTGGTGCACCCCGGCCCAGTACCGTCGCCGCCTCGCTCGCGCTCACCTGCAAAGGACCTGACAGTTCCGTGACTGATGGTAAGTACGTCGAACCGCAAAGCGATGGGATGGTTATCCGTTCAACAAGCGGCATGGGAAGTTCCCACTCAGTGTGGCGTCACAGTCGCAGCAGGTCGGTTCACAAACTATTAACTGGCAATTTCATCTCATTAGGTGGTGGAGATCCGCCAAGGAGTCTTACTCTAGTTACCACTACGGATGCGATCCTCTCTCCGGAGAACCGCCGGATATATCTCTCCCTGTCCGGCGCTGCCGCTGCCGCAGCGGAAAGCTCGCCCGGTCTGCTGCGGCACGGCATTCTTCCATGCCATCCCCGGTCTAGGACTTAAATTAAAGTGTCCCGGCGGAATGTAAAACCATGATGCGGAGGCAGCCACTCTTTGACTACCTCCGCATCATGGGACATCTGATTGCCGGAGGCATCTGTTCGGTTGCGTGGTCGCCTCAGCTGGCACCCGTAGTCGCGGCTCCGGTCGTACCCGCAGCGCCGGTGCCACTGGCCCCAGTCGTGCCCGCCGCTCCACCGGTGACCGTGTTGTACTGATTAGTGGCCAAGAAGAGGAAGATGTTGTTGGCAGTGAAGGTGGGTCCGCTGCTGGGGGTAGCGGTGGTGCTCGCCGCAGCCGTGGGCGTCGCCGAGGGCGTGGCCGACGTGCTTGCCGTGCTGGTTCCCGACGTGCTGGTGGTGCTGCTGTTGCCGCAGCTGGCGTGGCAGACAAGCGACAGGACGGTACGCGCCGGCAGTAGCTCGACGTCCTGCCGCTCGATCTCCACATCACTCAGTGCGTCATACATGAAGTCCTCCTAGGAAAGGCCTTGATGAACCCCGGACGGGCATAGCCCGGACCTCATCAATGTGATTCACGGATTCGACCACCACATACCCTGCCGAGGACTAAGACCACGCGGCAATCGGTAGTCACACGTAAATCGGTCAGACGGATTACTTAGGCCTCGATCAGAAGGCTTAAGCGGCAGCGGCAGCAGTTTCCATAAAATGGCTGGAACTGGCTTCCCCTAGTGCCGCATCGCTTCGGTGAGCCGGTGCACCGCCTGCCGCAGCTCGTCGACATCGCGGACGGCGGCAAACGACAGCCGCAAGTACGGGGCCGGAGGTTCGGCAGCGAAATAGGGTCGACCGGGGCCGACCAGCACCCCAGCTGACCGAGCCTGCGCGGCGAGTGCGAGATCATCGATATGATCGGGAAGGCGCGCCCAGAGGTGCAGTCCACCCGCAGGTAACCGGCTCACCCGGACCTCGGGGAGCTGGTCGCTCACCGCGGCCAGCAAAGCGGTGCGTCGTTCGGCCAGCGCTGCTGCCAGCCGAGCAAGGTGGGCGCGCCACGCCGGTGCGCTGACCAACTCAAGCGCAGCTTCCTGGAGTAACCGCGGCACGAAGAAGTCATCGACCAACCGCAGGGCACGCAGGCGCTCTGCGACCGGCCCGCGCGCGATGAGCGCACCTACCCGCAGGTTAGGCGACGTAGCTTTGGTCAACGAGGCGATATGGATCACGCGCCCGTCGATGTCATCGGTAAGTAATGGCGCGGGAGCAGGACGCTCGTGGGACAGCCAGCGCGCGAAGTCATCTTCGATGACGAACGCACCAGCCGCGCGCGCGGCGGCGAGAACCTGCTCGCGCCGGTGACTGGCGAGAACGGTGCCGGTCGGGTTGTGAAACGTCGGCTGGCAGTAGAGCAGGCGCGCCCCGGTTGCAGCGAAGGCAGCCGCAAGCAGATCAGGCCGCACGCCGTGCTCATCGAGGGGGACGGGAACCGTTCGCAGCCGCGCGGCTCGCGCGACGGCGATCGCGCCGATGTAGGTCGGCGATTCAAGCAACACCGGTGCACCGCTGGGCACGATTGCGCGGAAGGCCGCCGACAACGCCGCCTGGGCGCCGGGGGTGACGAGCACGTCCTCTGGTGAGACCCCAGTGCCGAGCGTGCGCGCAAACCACGCCCGCAGCGCGGGGATACCCGCTGGTGGCGGCCTATCGGAGGCGTCCGGGCGCCGGCCAGCACGCGCGAGCGCGCTGCCCAGCGCACGATTCGGCAGCAGCGAGGGATGCGGGTATCCGCCGGCCAGGGACATCGCTCCGGCCGGCTCTGCTTGCAGGAGGAACGCCACACTGGTCGGGTCGACCGTGCGATCACCGAGCGCAAGGGTCTGCCAGGACAGGTCCGGCGGCTCGGCAGCACGCGCCGCGCGTTCGGCTATGTAGGTCCCGCTTCCCGGGCGCGTGATGAGTAGCCCTTCGGCCGCCAGCACCGCCAAGGCCCGGGACAGCGTGACGGGGCTGACGCCATAGCGAGCAGTGAGCTCACGGGTCGAGGGCAGCCGCTCACCGGGTCGCATGGTTCGTGCGGCCTCCCGCAATGCCGACCCCACCCGATCGATACTGCTATCGTTGGACATGAGAGCTCAGAGTATCGATACTCTGTCCACCCGGAAAGCGCTTCCCAGCCTCGGTTGGGCGGCACTTGGTGTGCTGGCGTTTTCGTTCACCTTCCCCGCCACCGCGCTGGCCGAGCAGGACTTCAATCCGTATTTCGTCGGTGCGGGGCGTTCGGTGATCGCCGCTACCGTGGCGGCGGCATGCCTGCGGTGGGTCCGCGCACCGCTACCGCAACGCGAGCATTGGGCAGGGTTGATCACGGTCGCGGTGGGCTGCGGTATCGGATTCGGCCTGCTGTCCGCGCTCGCGTTGCAGCACACCACGTCAAGCCACGCAGCGGTGGTGATCGGGCTGCTGCCCGCGGCGACAGCCGCCGTCGCCGCCATCCGGATAGGCGAGCGGCCCGGACCACTGTTCTGGGCGGCCAGCTGCCTCGGGACGGCGGCAGTAGTGGGATACATGCTGTCTCGCCAGGCCGGCACCCTGCGCGCTGCCGATCTGCTGCTGCTGGCGGCGCTGCTAGCCGGCGCGGCCGGCTACGCCGAGGGCGGCAGGCTTGCCAGGACAATGCCCGGCTGGCAGGTGATCGCCTGGGGTGTGCTGGCTGCGCTACCGATCTCGCTGCCGATCACCGTGGTGGCGATTGCCTACCGCCCGATGGTGCAGCTCAGCGCGTCCGCCGTAGCAGGTCTGGCTTATGTCGGGATCGTGTCGATGTTCGTCGGCTTCCTCGCCTGGTACCGCGGACTCGCCGGGGCGGGTGTGGCCAGGGCGAGCCAGATCCAGCTCTGCCAGCCACTGCTGACGATCGCCTGGTCGGTGCCGCTGCTCGGCGACCATCTCGACGCCGCGGCCCTGCTCACCCTGCTGGTCGTATCGGTCTGCGTGCTGGTTACCCAGCGGGCACGCGATGCCGGCACAAGGCCAGAGCGCGCCGCCGACGTGGCCGCCACACCGCTCGGTGCCACACCGCGAACCCGGATCCGCCGCCACGCCGATCGAGCCATCCACAACCGCGACGAGCTTTACGAGATCCTCGACGCCGGGCTGGTGGCTCACGTTGCGTTCGTCGCGGATGGCTACCCGGTCGTCCTCCCGATGGGTTACGCCCGCGATGGGGACACGCTGCTGCTGCACGGATCCAGCCGCAACCGCATGCTGCGAAACCTCGCCGGTGGCGCCGAGCTGTGCGCGACGATCACACTCCTTGACGGTCTGGTGCTCGGGGCCACGGCATTCACCCACTCGATGAATTACCGCAGCGCCGTCATTTACGGCCGGGCAACCCCGATCACCGATCCCCGCGCCAAGGGCCACGCGCTGGACCGCGTCGTTGACTTCCTCCTCCCCGGGCGCACCCGCGACCTACCAGAGCACAGGCCCCAGGAACTCACCGCCACCTTGGTACTGGCCGTCCCGCTCTCCGAGGTATCGGTCAAAGCGCGTAGCGGGCCACCCCCACCGGCTTCGTCCCCCGGCAGACGACCGTGGACAGGAGTCATCCCGCTGGCGCTTACCCGGGGCGAACCCCAGCCAAGCACAGCAGCTGGATCAGAACAATGCCCTGGCCAGCGCCCGGCGCGCTGAGGTAACCCGTGGATCATCCGGGGGGAAAAGCTCGAAAAGCCCCACCAGATGCGCCCGGGCCCGGTCGGAGTCCTCGCCGGTCAGCCGCCGAACCGTGGCGACCAGCCGCTCGAAGGCCCGCTCCGGCGCCTCAGCGGCCACCTCGGCATCGGCGGCGGCAATCTGCGCGTCGACATCGTCAGGTGCGCCATCAGCCTTCGCCACCGCCGCGGGGTCGGCTGTTTGAGCGCGTTTGAGGAAACGGGTCTGTGCCAGCGCAATCCGGGCCTGATCGTTGCCGGGATCAGCGGCGAGGATCTGCTGGTAAGCCGACTCGGCAGCGGCATGGTCACCGGCTGCCAGGGCAGCCTCGGCGGCGGTAAACCGGGGGTCTTCCGGCTCGGCACCAGGCTGGCCGCCGCCTGCACCCCGCTCGGCGGCCCGAATGCCGGGCATCTGGTCGCGCAAGGCATCGAGCAGAGAGGTGATCCACCGCTTCACCTCGGACTCGGGCCGCGCGCCGGCGAAGGCGTCGACCGGCTGACCACCGGCGATAGCAATGACGGTCGGGATGGACTGCGCGCCGAACAGTTGAGCGATCCGCGGGTTGGCATCGACATCGATCTTGGCCAGTGTCCAGGCGCCACGTCCGGCCGTGGCGAGCCGCTCGAGCACCGGAGACAGCTGCTTGCAGGGGCCGCACCAACTCGCCCACAAGTCAACCACGACGAGTACCTGCATCGAGCGCTCGACGACATCGGTCTGGAAACTCTGCTCGGTGACATCGACGACCCAGTTACCCCCGACGCCGGCTGACGGTGTGGCCTGCGCGTCTCGCCGGGGAGCCGCGTCGGCCCGCGCCTTGAGGGCAGACAGGTCAACGGCACGGGACAATGCGCCGGACAGTGCTACGGTCTGCTGAGGATTAGGCCTGCTCACGCTATCTATCCTGGCATGGATTCGGTAACCGGGATGCGGCGACGTCAGAACCGGGCCGGCTCCCGGTATTCACCCCACTGGGCTTTCAGCGCACCGCACATTTCGCCGAGTGTGGCCTCGGCCCGCGCCGCGTCGATTAGCGGTTCGATGAGGTTGCCCTCACCGGCGGCTTGCTCGGCCAGCACCGCGAGGGCCCGGTCGACGGATCCCTGATCCCGCTGGTTGCGGCGCTGGGCGAGCACCCGGCACTGGTCACGTTCCACGTCGTGGCTTACCCGGAGGATCTCCAGCTCATCAGTCACCGACTCGGTCAGGGTGTTCACACCGACGATCTTCTTGTCACCTTTCTCCAGCGCGTGCTGGAAGGCAAAGGCCGCGTCGGCAATCTCGCCGGTGAACCAGCCGTCCTCGATGCCGCGCAGGATCCCCGAGGTCATTTCACCGATCGGGTACCGTCCCGAGGGAACCGCAGCCATGTCCTTGATCCGTGCGAAGATCCGCTCGGCGTCAGCCTCGATCCGGTCGGTCAGCGCTTCGACGTACCACGATCCACCCAGCGGGTCGATCACATTGGTTACCCCGGACTCCTCCATGATGACCTGCTGGGTACGCAAGGCGATCTCTGCGGCTTGCGCTGACGGCAGCGCGAGCGTCTCGTCCAGGGAGTTGGTGTGCATCGAGTTGGTGCCGCCCAGCACCCCGGCCAGCGCCTCGATCGTGGTGCGCACGATGTTGTTGTAAGGCTGCTGCGCAGTGAGCGAGACGCCTGCGGTCTGGGTGTGAAAGCGAAGCCACTGCGCCTTATCACTGGTGGCACCATAGACATCGCGCATCCAGCGAGCCCAGATGCGCCGGGCAGCGCGGAACTTCGCAATCTCTTCGAAGAAATCGATGTGGGCGTCGAAGAAGAACGTCAATCCGGGCGCGAAACGGTCGATGTCAAGACCGCGCGAACGGCCCAACTCCACGTACCCGAATCCATCAGCGAGAGTGAAGGCCAACTCCTGCGCAGCCGTGGCCCCGGCTTCCCGGATGTGGTATCCGGAAATCGACAGCGGCTTGTAGGCAGGCATGTTGTCCGTGCAGTACTGCATCAAGTCGCCGATCAACCGGAGATGCGGTTCCGGGGGGAACAGCCACTCCTTCTGGGCGATGTACTCCTTGAAGATGTCGGTCTGCAGCGTCCCGTTGAGTTTGCTGATGTCCGCGCCCTGTCTTTCCGCGGCGACCAGGTACATGCAGAACATCGGCACCGCCGGGCCCGAAATTGTCATTGACGTCGTGACCTGCTCCAGCGGGATACCCGAGAACAGCACGTCCAGATCTGCGGTGCTGTCGATTGCCACGCCGCAGTGACCCACCTCACCGAGGCTGCGCGGATCGTCAGAATCTCGACCCATCAGGGTAGGCATGTCGAAGGCCACCGACAGGCCACCCCCACCATTGCGCAATATCTGGTGGTACCGCTCATTGGTCTGGCGGGCATTACCGAATCCGGCGAATTGACGGATCGTCCAGGTCCGTCCCCGGTAGCCGGTGGAGTGCACGCCGCGAGTGAACGGATACTCGCCTGGCCAGCCAATCCGCTCGAAGCCCGCGACCGAGTCACCCTCGCGCGGTCCGTATACCGGCTCGACCTCGACTCCGGACAGCGTGGTGAAGTCTGCGTCCCGTAGCCGTTTCGCCTGCCGTGCTTCGGTGTACCTGCGCTGCCAGCGCTCGCGACCTCCATCGCCACCCGCCATGCATCCAATAGTAGGACGTCCAACAACTGCGTTCTTCAACCCTGACAGGGAGATATACCGGGTTCCAGGAAGCTTCTGTCACCTCGAGGTGTCTGCGTCTCGGGGCGGTGGCGAGGCCGAGGCAAGGTGCTGGTGAACACGGTCCACCTTGGCGCGAAGCTGGTTGGTGTAGCCGGGGCGGATGTCAGCTTTGAGCACAAGGCTGGTCCGGGCGGCCCCAACACTGGCAGCTTCCACTGCATGGCGCACCACGTCCATCACCTCGTCCCACTCCCCCTCGATGAGGGTGAACATGGCGTTGACTTCGTAAGGCAGCCCGGACTCCGCGACCACTCGCACCGCCTCGGCCACCGCGGCGCTGACGCTGTCGGATTCACCCCCGGAAGGGGCGACACTGAATGCCACGATCATTCGTTCAGCCTGCCCTACCCCGTTGGGACGGCGGAGCTTACGGTTGATCCATGTCCTCCCATCACCCGCTACCGTTCGACCCGATCGAACGCGCCGCGCAGCTGTGGCAAGACCGCATCGGGCCAGCGGGGACGATGGCTGCGGTGACCAATGTGATGCGAGTGCAGCAAATCCTGCAGTCAGCGGTGGATGCCGCGCTGCGCCCGCACGGGCTGACCTTCGCCCGCTACGAAGCGCTGGTGCTGCTGGTGTTCTCCCGGCGAGGCACCCTGCCGATGAAGATCATGGGCCAGCGGCTCCAGCTGCATCCGACCAGCGTGACCAACATCGTTGACCGACTGCAAGCCGACCGTCTCGTCGAGCGCAGTGGCCACCCCACCGATCGGCGCACCACCCTGGTCACGATCACCGAAGCCGGGCGGCAGCGCCAAAAAGCTGCCACCGTGGCATTGACCGACATCGACTTCGGCCTGGTGGGACTCAACCACGCCCAGACCTCCCAGCTCACCGCGCTACTGACCGAAGTACGCCGCGCCGCAGGCGACTTCACCGACTCCTAACCCTCCTGGCGTGTCGCGCGCTCATGCACGGTGTGTCGCGCTCTCATGCACGCTTTTCCGATCCCTCATGCACGCTCTTCGATCCCTGGTGCACGGTATGGCCCGCTCACCCGTCCAACGAAGGATTCGGGCGGCCCGACGAACACCGGTTGCCAGTGGTGTACGGGAGCCACCGATCAGCTGGTGAGTTCGGCGATCAGTTCGTCGGCCGCTCGGTAAACGTCTAGATCCCCGGCGACGACGCGCTTGGCCAGCCCGGGCAAGGCACTGCCACGTAGCACATCACCGAGCTTGCGGTGCAGCTGCGCCAGGGCGATCGCCTCGACCTCGGCTTCCGCGCGGCGCTGCCGGCGGGCATCGAGCTCACCGTGGCTGAGCATCCATGCCCGGTGTTCGTCGATCGCTGCAACCAGGTCCTCAATGCCTTCTGCTTTGTGCGCAGCCGTGCGGACGATCGGTGGCCGCCAGCTTGGACCCGCTACCTCCCGGCGGCCGAGCGAGATCATGTGCTGGAGCTCGCGCACTGTCTGATTGGCGCCCTCCCGGTCGGCTTTATTGACTACAAGGATGTCCGCGATCTCGAGGATCCCTGCCTTGGCTGCCTGGACCCCATCCCCCATCCCCGGCGCCAGCACCACCACCGTGGTGTCTGCCAGCGCCATCACCTCGACCTCGGACTGGCCGACGCCCACGGTCTCGACCAGTACCTGGGCGTATCCGGCGGCGGCTAGGACCCGCAGAGCCTGGGGGGTCGCCCAGGCGATACCTCCCAGGTGCCCGCGGGTGGCCATCGAGCGGATGAAGACTGCAGGGTCAGTGGCGTGCTCCTGCATCCGTACCCGGTCACCGAGCAGCGCACCGCCGGAAAAGGGGGAAGACGGGTCGACAGCGAGCACTCCCACCCGGTTACCAGCCGCTCGAAATGTGGCGACCAGCGCACTGACCAGGGTTGATTTGCCCACACCTGGCGGCCCGGTGATGCCGACCACCTGGGCCCTGCCGGTGTCGCGGGCCAGCGCCGCAGCCAGCGCGCGCAGTTCCGGGGAACCGTCCTCGATCAACGAGATCAGCCGGCCCACTGCTCGAGCCTGGCCCTGCCGCGCACGGACGACCAGGTCGCCGATATCGCGGCTGCGCGAATTCACGCTGCGTCGTTACTGGGCACCCGGAGGATCAGCGCGTCACCCTGGCCACCGCCGCCGCACAACGAGGCCGCGCCGACTCCGCCACCGCGGCGGCGCAACTCCATCGCCAGGTGCAGCACCAACCGGGCGCCGGATGCGCCGATCGGGTGGCCCAGGGCGATCGCCCCGCCGTTCGGGTTGACCCGTGCCGGGTCGATGCCCAGCTTGCGGGTGGACACCACGCCTACTGCCGCGAATGCCTCGTTGATCTCGACGACGTCCAGGTCGCTGACCTCAATGCCCTCCTTGCGGCAGGCCACCAGCACCGCGTTGGCAGGCTGCTCGTGGAGGCTGGAATCGTCGGGGCCGGCGACCATTCCGTGCGCCCCGATCTCGGCCAGCCAGCTCAGCCCGAGCTCGTCGGCCTTGTCCTTACTCATCACCACCACCGCGGCGGCGCCATCGGTGATCGGGGAGGACGATCCAGCGGTGATGGTGCCGTCAGCGGAGAACGCCGGGCGCAGCTTGGCCAGGCCTTCAGCCGTGGCATCCGGCCGGATGCCCTCATCGCTATCCACCACGATCGGGTCGCCTTTGCGCTGCGGCACGGTCACCGGAGTGATCTCCTCAGCGAACAGGCCGCTAGCCACGGCGCGTCCGGCGCGCTGATGCGACTGCGCGGCGAACTCGTCCTGCTCAGCCCGGGTCAGTTGGTGGCGCGCATTGTGCTTCTCGGTTGCAGCCCCCATGGAGACCTGATCGAACGAGTCGTGCAGGCCGTCGTAGGCCATGTGGTCAAGCATGGTGACGTCGCCATACTTGAAGCCGGACCGCGACTTCGGCAGCAGGTGCGGCGCCTGGGTCATCGATTCCTGACCGCCAGCCACAACAATGTCACACTCGCCAGCCCGGACCAGCTGATCGGCCAGCGCGATCGCATTCAATCCAGACAGGCACACCTTGTTGATGGTCAGGGCCGGTACTTCCATGCCGATCCCGGCATTCACTGCTGCCTGCCGCGCCGGGATCTGGCCAGTGCCCGCGGTGAGTACTTGACCCATGATCACGTACTGCACCTGCTCGGGCGACACACCCGCGCGTTCCAACGCCGCCTTGATGGCGAAACCACCGAGCTGGACGGCCGAGAAGTCTTTGAGTTGGCCGAGCAGCCGCCCCATCGGGGTACGGGCTCCGGCGACGATGACGGAACCGGCCATAACACAGACCTCCGGCTTGATTTCGGTAGACGAGGATTTCCTTTGACCTTACCGCGCTATCCCCCAGAGCACGCGAGATGAGGGCAAGCACACCCCAGCCGGCCGTACGCTGCAGCTCATGACGCCACTCCCGGCTTTCGTCACTGCCATTGATCACGTCGGCATCGCAGTGCCCGATTTCGATGCGGCCGTTGAGTTTTATCGGACGACGTTCGGGCTGGAGCTGGCCCATGAGGAGATCAATGAGGAGCAAGGGGTGCACGAGGGCATGCTGCGCGCCCCCGGTGATCCCGGCACCGGCGCCGCGGTACAGCTGCTTGCCCCGCTAAGCCCGACCTCCACTATTGCGAAGTTCCTGGATCGCAGGGGTCCCGGCTTGCAGCAACTCGCTTACCGGGTCACCGACATCGAGGCCGCTACGCAGGCCCTGCGCGACGCCGGTGTGCGGCTGCTCTACGACACCGCGCGCCGCGGCACGGCGGATTCGCGGATCAACTTCATCCATCCCCAGGATGCCGGTGGCGTGCTGGTGGAGTTGGTGCAACCAGCCAGCGACGCAGAGCAGCCGTGATCAACGCGCAGAAGCGCGTGAGAAGTCGGCGGCCATCGACAACCGCTTGATGCCCCGATAGTCCGGTAATCATCCCGTTGGCACGCCACCTGTGACGTAGGTCACCAACGGAAACCGGGTCACGAACCTAGACTGACCTGTCTCACTCACTCGGAGCAGTGGTGTTTGATATACCAATCGGTAACCTCAGCGTAGCCGTGACATTCCCACACGGGGGACGGACACCAGGGAAGGATGACTGTGCAAAAGATCCTTGATGCCATCCTCAACGGCGACCTCGATTCCATCGGCTCACTGCCGGTGCCGGAAACCTACCGGGGAATTACGGTCCACGCTGACGAGGCCGACATGTTCGCTGGTCTTCCTAGCCGGGACAAGGACCCACGCCAGTCCCTGCATCTTGATGAGGTACCGGTGCCGGAGTTGGGTCCAGGCGAGGCTCTGGTCGCCGTGATGGCCAGCGCTGTCAATTACAACACCGTGTGGACATCGATCTTCGAGCCGCTACCCACCTTTGGGTTTCTCCGGCGGTACGGCCGGATTTCTCCGTTGGCCGCCCGGCATGACCTGCCCTACCACGTGGTCGGATCAGACCTGGCCGGCGTGGTGCTCCGCACTGGAGCCGGGGTGAACGCCTGGCGCCCAGGCGACGAGGTGGTGGCCCATTGCCTGTCCGTTGAACTGGAGCACCCTGACGGCCACAGCGACACGATGCTCGATCCCGAGCAGCGTATCTGGGGTTTCGAAACCAATTTCGGCGGCCTGGCCGAGCTTGCATTAGTCAAGTCCAACCAGCTGATGCCGAAACCAGCCCATCTCACCTGGGAAGAAGCCGCCAGCCCCGGCCTGGTCAACTCCACCGCGTACCGGCAGCTGGTTTCCCGTAATGGTGCGGATATGAAGCAAGGCGATACCGTGCTGATCTGGGGCGCATCGGGGGGGCTGGGCTCGTACGCCACCCAGATGGCCCTGGTCGGCGGCGCCATCCCGGTCTGCGTGGTGTCCAGCCCGGAGAAGGCGGAAATCTGCCGGCGCATGGGCGCCGACCTGGTCATCGACCGCAACGCCGAGGGCTACAAATTCTGGAAAGACGAGCACACCCAGGATCCGCGGGAGTGGAAGCGATTCGGCAGCAAAATACGCGAGCTCACCGGTGGCGACGATCCGGACATCGTCTTCGAGCACCCCGGTCGGGAGACCTTCGGCGCCAGCGTCTACGTCGCCAAACGGGGAGGCACGATCGTCACCTGTGCCTCGACCTCTGGCTACAACCACATCTACGACAACCGCTATCTGTGGATGAACCTCAAACGGATTGTGGGATCGCACTTCGCCAATTACCGCGAAGCATGGGAAGCCAACCGGCTGATCGCCAAAGGCAAGGTTCACCCGACGCTGTCTCGCGTATACCCGCTGGACCAAACCGGCCAGGCCGCCCACGACATGCACCGCAACGTTCACCAGGGCAAAGTCGGTGTTCTCTGCCTGGCGCCTGAGGAGGGTCTGGGCGTGCGTAACCCGGAGTTCCGCGAAAGCCATCTCGAGGCGATCAACCGCTTCCGCGGCGTGTAAGGCTTGGCGTGTAAGGCTTTCCGGACAGCGCGCCGCCGATAAGCCACCGATAACGAGGATGGCCGACCCGCCAGCCATCGATACCCGAGTAACGTGGCTGCATGGGCTCAGTCCACGATCGTGATCTGCTTCCGATGAGATCGACGTTCGACATCGTCCGTCGTGGATATGACTGCGCGCAGGTGAACTACCAGCTCGAACACCTTCGAGCTGACCTCCAGATCGCGGTGACGGATCGGGATGCCGCAGCCGCGCAGGCCGCCGAGCTTGCCCGTACGCTCGAGGCGGCTCGCGGGGAGATCGATGAGCTGCGCGCCGATGTGGCTCGCCTGGCTGCACCACCCACCTCCGTCGAAGGCATGAGTGAGCGGGTGGCGCGCATGCTGCGCAGCGCCCAGCGCGAGGCTGCGGAGATCACCGCTGCCGCCGCCACCGCCGCCGAGTCCACCAGGGCCGAGGCCGAGCGCGAGGCCGTCGAACTACGCACCCGATACGAGCAGATGATCGCCGAAGCGCAGCGGCGGCGAGCGGAGATGGATGACGAACACGAGCGGGCCCTCGCCGATGCGCATCGCCAGGCGGAGGACATCGTGGCGCAGGCCAAGCAGCGAGCCGCCCAGATCGACGCCGACTCAGCAGCTCGCAGGCGGCAGGTCGAGGAGGACTTCGACATCACGATGTCGCAGCGGCGCCGGGATGCCAACCGTGAGCTAGCCGAACAGGAGGCGAGCAGCAAGACCGAGGCGAAGCGCCGTATCGACGAAGCCACCGATGTGGCCCGCCGCCTGGTCACCGAGGCCGACCAGACTGCCGTCGCGCGGATAAAGGAGGCCACCCGGCAGGTTGAGGCCCTGCGGACGTTGCGCCGCCAGGTGACCGGCCAGTTGCAAACGGTAAGTACGAAGCTGGAGGAAGCATTGCGGCACCTGGCCTCCACCGGAGACGGAGATGACGTGCTGGCCGGAGGACCGGCTCAGCAAAGCTGAAGCCTTACCAGCGCCTGCGCGTAGGGGTGCGGCGCCCCCGAGCCGTCCAACACCCGGTGTGCCAGTGCCGCCGGTCGGCGGCTGACCCGGGTTCTCGGGCTGGCCAGACCACGACGTGCCCGGTACCGGGCTTGATCTCGTGGTCACAGCCAGGGCAGCGGTAGCTCTTGACGGCGTGTTCACCGGAGACCGCCCGAACCAGCCAGTCCCCGTCCGGGCCGGTTTCGAGCCATGCCCCACCGCGCCGACCCACCGCAGAGGGCGGCTCGGCGCGGTGGGGCGGATTGCGGCGCGGCATCGCCATCCACCCTACGGCGTAAATCCCCCCCGTGATCAACCTTGCGAACGCCACGCGATGACCTCAGCGAGCACTCCTGGTGGCGTACGCTGCGGTCATGCCACGCTACGAGTTCCGGTGCCGGGAATGCTCGACGACCTTCGAACTCAGCCGGCCCATGAGCGCCTCAGGGCACCCTGCCCGGTGCCCGTCAGGCCATGACGACACCGTCCGGCTGCTCTCGACCGTTGCGCTGTCCAGTGCTGCCTCGGGGCGCTCAGGCCCCGCTGCCGGCGGGTGCTGCGGAGGCGGCTGCTGCGGCTAGGGTCATGCGTTGCAGCGCCGGTAGGCACTTACGAGTAGTCGCGGAAGCCCTTACCGGTTTTACGACCTAGGCGGCCAGCGGTGACCAGCTGTTCCAGCAGCGGAGCAGGAGCGAAGCCAGGTTCGCGGAACTCCTGGTAGAGGCTGCGCTGGATGGCCAGCGAGACGTCCAGACCGACCACGTCAAGCAGCTGGAAAGGGCCCATCGGCAGCGCAGCGCCAAGCTTCATCGCGGTGTCGATGTCGTCGGCTGAGGCGTAATGCGCCTCGAGCATCCGCACCGCGTCGTTGAGGTAGGGGAACAGCAACGCATTGACGATGAAACCGGCGCGGTCTCCGCAGGTCACCGGCACCTTGCCGAGCGAACGGGCAAGCTGGCGGGCGGTAGCGGCCACCTCCTCCGTGGTGCTGATGGTGGTTACCACCTCGACCAGCTTCATCACCGGCGCGGGGTTGAAGAAATGCATGCCGACCACCTCGCCGGGCCGGGACGTGACGGCCGCGCACTCGACCACCGGCAATGACGAGGTGGTGGTGGCCAGGATCGCGCCCGGCTTGCAGACCTCGTCGAGCGTGGCAAACATCCCACGTTTGACTTCCAAGTCCTCTGCGACCGCCTCGATCACGAGGTCCACCTGCGCGAAATCGTCCAGCGAGGTAGTGGTCGTGATTCGCGCGAGGGCAGCATCGCGGTCCGGTTCGGAAAGCTTGCCGCGGTTCACGGCCTTGTTCAGCGACCGGCTGACGGCCGACACCGCGGCGTCAGTCCGGGAGGTGCTGCGACCGCGGACGATCACGTCGTGGCCGCCCTTTGCCAGGACCTCGACGATGCCTGTGGCCATCGTTCCGGTGCCGACCACGCCAACAGCACCGATCGAACGTGGCTGCGCGCCGACTTCCTCCTTGGGCGGGGTGGCGGCGTCCGGCACCACCGTCGAGGAATCCACCCCGGCATAGGTGTAAAAGCCGCGGCCGGACTTCCGCCCCAGCAATCCCGCGGTGATCATCTGCTTGAGCAGGGGCACCGGCGCGTGCCGGCGATCCCGTGACTGCCGGTACAACGCGTCGAGGATCTCGTAGGCAGTGTCCAAGCCGATCAGATCCAGCAGCGCCAGCGGCCCCATCGGGTAGCCGGTGCCAAACCGCATCGCGGCGTCGAGATCTTCCCGGCTTGCGTAGCGCTGCTCGAACATGCTCGCGGCATGGTTGAGGTAGCCGAACAGCAGCCCGTTTGCGATGAAGCCCGCCCGGTCCCCCACCACCACCGGGGTCTTGCCCAGCGTGGTCGCCAGGTCTGTGACGGTGCTGATGACGTCGGGATCGGTGACCACCGTGCGCACCACTTCAACGAGCTTGAGGACCGGTGCAGGGTTGAAAAAGTGCATCCCGACGACCCGGTCTGGGCGTTTGGTCTGCACGGCCAGTTCGGTGATCGACAGGCTGGAGGTATTGGACGCCAGGATGACATCGCCGCGCACAATCCCGTCCAGCTCGGTGAACAGCCGGCTCTTGACGTCCATGCGCTCCGGTACCGCCTCGATCACGAAGTCGGCGTCGGCGAGGTCGGTGTGCTTGGTGGTGAAGGTGATCCGGCTGAGCAGTTCCTCGCGAGCTGCCTCGTCAAGCTTGCCACGTTCCAGGGCTCGGCCGGTGGAGTGTTCTAGGTGCCCGCGACCGCGGGCTATCCCGTGGTCGTCGAGCTCGACGGCCACCACGTCGTGGCCAGTCCGGGCCAGCACTTCGGCGATTCCGGCACCCATCGTGCCCACGCCCACCACACCGACCGTCTTGATCTGAGTCATCTCGTGCCTTCCGCTTAGCGACCGTAAAGAGCCCGGACAATTCGCAGCAGCAACTGGACCGCCCAGGACGGGCGGTCAAAGGTGAGGACCTGGACCAGGGGGCGGAAGCGCCGGCGAGTGACTGCCTTGGGACGGCTGAACTCGCGGAGACCGTCGGCGCCATGGATACGCCCGAACCCCGAATCGCCGACCCCACCGAAAGGCAGCGATGGCACCGCGGCGTAGGACACCACGCTGTTGACCGCCACCATCCCGCAACGCAGCCGGCTGGCAATCTGCGGACCGCGATGCCGGGAAAACACCGCTGCGCCCAGCCCGTAGCGGCCCGCATTGACCCGCTGCACCGCCTCATCCAGGTCCGCGACCCGGTGCACCGTAATAGTCGGGCCGAAGGTCTCCTCGGTCACCGCTGTCGAGGTCTCCGGCACATCGGTCAGCACCACCGGCTGGACGAACGGCGGGCACACCGCCTCTGCGCCACCGACCAGCGCCGTGCCACCTTGGGCTACCGCGTCCGCAATGTGAGCGCGAATCACGTCGATCTGCTCTGGCCTGGTGATCGGGCCGATGTGGTCGGTGGGCTTCCCGCCTACCCGCAGCCGACGGGTCAGGGCGACGATGCGTTCGGTCAGCTCCGTTGCAACCTCCTTGGTGACGTACACCCGCTCCACCCCAACGCAGGTCTGGCCGGCATTGACCATCGCGCCCCAGACCGCGGCGTCGGCGGCCGCGGCGAGGTCGGCGTCGGCATCCACCAGCAACGCGTCAGTGCCGCCGCACTCGATGACCACCGGGGTCAGCGTCTCCGCGCAGGTCGCCATCACCTTCCGCGCGGTGATGGTGGAACCGGTGAACGCCAACTTGTCCACCCCAGCACGGCACAGCGCTGCTCCGGTTTCCCCGTAACCTGTGACGACTTGCAAGACCGGCTGCTCCGGGACCACTGCTGCGAAGCTCGCAGCCAGCGCCTGGCCCACTCCCGGGGTGAGCTCGCTGGGCTTGAACACCACGGCATTGCCGGCGGCCAGCGCGTAGCTGATCGAGCCCATCGGGGTGTGCGCCGGGTAGTTCCAGGGACCGATCACGCCGATCACGCCATAGGGCTCGTAGGCCACGGAGGACGCCTCATGCATCATCAACAAGCCCGACCGCACCCGGCGCGGACGCAGCACCCGCTCGGCGTGGCGAGCGGCCCAATCCAGGTGCGCGATCACCAGCACACATTCCAACCGAGCGTCATCCCGGGGTTTGCCGGTCTCTGCGCAAATGAGCTCGGCCAGCTCGTCGAGTTGCCGGGTCAGCGCCGCGCGCCAAGACAGCAGCCGCCGGCGGCGTTGTGCGAACCCCAGCTCGCGCCACCACTGGGCAGCCTCACGTGCCCGGGCGACGGCCGCGTGCACCGCAGCGTCGTCATCCGCCTGGTGGTAGGCCACCACCTCGCCGGTGCGCGGGTCGAGTGACGGGAAGCCGGTAGGGCTCTGGTGGGCCTGCGGCTGGCTGCTGTCCACGCGCTGCGCCATCCTCGTCCTCACCCCCGGTGTTGCGCGTACGTCGAGGGTACGCCGAACACCTGGTGGATTCAGAACAATCGCAGCTCCACGCTGTCTGCACCGCGCAGTTCGTCGTAATCGACGGTGACGCAGCGGATCCCGCGGTCGGTGGCCAGCGTGTGCGCCTGCGGTTTGATCTGCTGGGCGGCGAACACCCCGCGAACCGGGGCCAGCTGCGGATCGCGGTTGAGCAGGTCAAGGTAGCGGGTGAGTTGCTCGACCCCGTCGATCTCACCCCGACGCTTGATCTCCACCGCCACCGTCACACCGTCACCGTCCCGGCACAGCAGATCCACTGGTCCGATGGCCGTCGGGTACTCCCGGCGGATCAGGGTGAAGCCCGGGCCAAGCACCCTCGTGTGCTCGGCGAGCAAGGCCTGCAGATGCGCTTCCACGCCATCCTTGACCAGCCCGGGATCTACCCCCAGATCGTGCTGGAAATCATGCACAACCTCGGCTATCTCGATGATCAGCTGCTCACCGGCGCGGTTGGTGACCGTCCAGCGCCCCGGCCGCTCGACCAGGGTGCATGGAGGGCTCATCCAGTTCAACGGCTTGTAGGCGCGGTCGTCGGCGTGCACGCTCACCGACCCGTCCGCTTTGACCAGCAGCAACCGCAACGCCATCGGCAGACGCGCGGTCAGCCGGCCCACGTAGTCCACCTGACACTTCGCAATGACCAGCCGCACGGTGCACCAGCCTAGGGGACGGTGGCTGTCGCCGAATCACGCCGTGAACTCGACGACACCGACCTGCTGAGGGCGTCGAAAGGTCGGTGCCGTCGAGTTCACGACAGTTCCGCCGATCGGGTCAACGGCATCATTCGGGCCGCCTACCGCGTAGTAGGAGATCCGGCGCGATCAGTCGGGCCAGGCGGGTGGGCGCTTGGCCAGGAACGCCGCCATGCCCTCCTTGGCGCTGGCAGTCTGGGAAGCGCTCGCCATCGCCTCCAGGGCGATGCCGTAGGCATCGGCCTCGGGACGATCCAGCTGGGCGTAGAGGGTGCGCTTCCCCAGTGCCTTGCTGGTCCGGCTGCCGCGAGTCGCCCGGGCCAGCAGGTCGTCTACCGCGGTGTCCAGCTCGGTATCGGGGACTGTGCGGTTGACCAGGCCCCATTCCGCGGCGGTGCGGGCATCGACCACGTCACCGGTCAACGCCATCTCCATCAGCCGCTTGCGCCCGATCGACCGCGCCACCGGCACCGCGGGCGTGTGGCAGAACCAGCCACCTTTACCCCCGGGCAGGGCGAAGCCTGCCGACTCGGCCGCTACTGCCAGGTCGCAGGACGCGACCAGCTGGCAGCCCGCCGCGGTAGCCAGCGCGTGCACCCGGGCCACGACGACCTGCGGGACCGCCTGGATGGTGCGCATCACCTCAGTGCACAGCATGATCAGCTGGCGGACGCCGGCGAGATCGCGCGCAGCCACATCGGCGAAGTCATGCCCCGCCGAGAACACCGGACCCTCGGCGCCGAGAACGATCCCGGTGGCGTCTGTCCGGCCCGCCTCGGCGAACGCGTCGCGCAACTCCGCGAGGTGCTCGGCGGACAGCGCGTTGCGTCGCTGCGGCCGGGTCATCGTGATCCGGACTGTGTCCCCGTGGCGCTCAATGCGCATGCCCAGGATCCTCGTGCGCACCGACCCACCGGGTACGGATCAGATCCACGATTTGGTTCATGATCTCGGTGAGCTCGAAGTCCTTTGGGGTGAAGACCTGGGCGACGCCCTGAGCGCGCAGCGCCTCGGCGTCATCTGGCGGGATGATGCCGCCGACAATCACCGGCACGTCCCCGGCCCCGGCAGCGCGCAACCCGTCGATCACCGCAGGTACCACTTCCAGATGCGAACCGGACAGCACCGACAGGCCAACCACGTGCACGTCCTCAGCCACCGCGGCAGCGACGATCTCGGCTGGCGTGAGCCGGATACCCTGGTAGATCACCTCGAACCCGACATCACGGGCGCGGACCGCAACCTGCTCAGCACCGTTGGAATGCCCATCCAGCCCGGGCTTGCCCACCAGCATCCGCAACCGCTCACCGAGTTCCTCGCTGACGGCGCGGACCCGCTCCCGGACCCGTGCGATCGCCTCACCCCCGGCACCTATCGCAGCAGCACCGGTGATCCCGGTCGGCGCCCGGTATTCGCCGAAGACCCCGCGCAGCGCCCCGGCCCACTCCCCTGTGGTGACTCCGGCACGGGCGCAGGCCATGGCTGGCTCGACCAGGTTGACGTCGGTCTTGGCCGCCTCCACCAACCGTTCCAGCGCGTCGGCGACCGCGGCGGAGTCCCGACCGGCGCGCCACGCCTGGATCGCTTCGATCAGTTCCGCCTCGGCCTGAGGATCAATGGTTTCGATCGTGCCCGCTCCCTCGGCTTGCAGCGGGCTGGGATCGGTCTCGGTGAACCGGTTGACGCCGACGATCACATCCTCGCCGGCCTCGATTCTCCGGCGCCGCGCCGCAAGTGACGACACCAGCTGCGCTTTCATGTAGCCGGATTCGACGGCGGCGATGGCCCCGCCCATGCCCTGCACGCAGTCGATCTCCTCCCGCGCGCCAGCAGCGATCTCGGCGACACGAGCCTCGACGACCCGGGAACCATCGAAAAGATCCTCGTACTCCAGCAGGTCGGTTTCGTAGGCCAGCACCTGCTGCATCCGCAGCGCCCACTGCTGGTCCCAAGGCCGGGGCAGGCCTAACGCCTCGTTCCACGCGGGTAGCTGGACCGCTCGGGCCCGGGCATCCCGGGACAGCGTCACCGCCAGCATCTCCAGCACGATGCGCTGGACGTTGTTCTCCGGTTGCGATTCCGTCAGCCCCAGCGAGTTCACTTGCACGCCATACCGAAACCGGCGCAGCTTGGGGTCCATGACGCCGTAGCGATCCCGGCAGATCTCGTCCCACAGCCGGCCGAAGGCACGCAGCTTGCACATCTCTTCGACGAAGCGCACCCCGGCGTTGACGAAAAACGACATCCGCCCGACCACCTTCGCGAAGTCTTCCGATGCGACCTGTCCGCTGTCGCGCACCGAATCCAGCACGGCGATCGCGGTGCACAAGGCATAGGCGACTTCCTGCACCGGAGTGGCACCGGCTTCCTGGAGGTGGTAGCTGCAGACGTTGATCGGGTTCCACTTCGGGATGTGCTTGACCGTGTAGACCACCATGTCGGTGATCAACCGCAGGCTCGGGCCCGGTGGGAAGACGTAGGTGCCGCGTGACAGGTACTCCTTGATGATGTCGTTCTGCGTGGTGCCCGACAGTTGAGCCAGGTCCGCGCCGCGCTCGGCAGCTACCGACGCATACAGAGCCAGCAGCCACATCGCGGTGGCGTTGATCGTCATCGAGGTGTTGGCCTGCGCCAGCGGGATGCCGTCGAACAGCGTGCGCATGTCGCCGATATGGCTGATCGGTACGCCGACCTTGCCGACTTCGCCGCGGGCCAGCTCATGGTCGGGGTCATAACCGGTCTGGGTCGGCAGGTCGAAAGCCACCGACAGGCCGGTCTGTCCCTTGGCGAGGTTGCGGCGGTACAGGGCGTTGGAGGTGCGCGCCGACGAGTGCCCGGCATAAGTGCGCATCACCCAGGGCCGGTCCCGTTCGTGGTCGCCGGGAAAGGGCATCAGGGCACCTCCAGCCGTCCTAGCTTGGAGAATACTGGGCACCTGGTGTGGCCCGTGCCACATTCGGGGCCACGATCGAGGAGAGAAGGGCCACTGCGGTGGATAGCACGATGATGGATGTCCCGCTCACTGTGGGCATGATCATGCGCCATGGCGTCAGCGTGCATGGGGACGGGGAGGTGGTCACCTGGAGCGACGATGGTGCTCGCCGGGCGAGCTACGCGCAGCTGGGGCGCCGCGCCGCGCAACTGGCTGGAGCGTTGCGCGAGCTCGGCGTTACCGGCGATCAGCGGGTGGCCACGTTCCAGTGGAACAACCAGGAGCATCTCGAGGCCTACCTGGCGATCCCCGCCATGGGCGCGGTGGTGCATACCCTCAATATCCGGCTCGCGCCGGACCAGGTGGCCTGGATAGCCAACCACGCCGAGGACGACGTGGTCATCGTGGACGGTTCCCTGGTACCAGTGCTGGCCCGCGCCCTGCCGCAGATGAAGACGGTCCGCCACGTGGTGATCGTGGGTCGGGCCGACACCTCACCATTAGCGGAGGGCAGCGCGCAGCTGCACTCCTACCACGAGGTGCTGGCTGCCCAGCCTGAGGAATTTGCCTGGCCGAGCATCGACGAACGCTGCGCCGCCGCGATGTGCTACACCAGCGGGACCACCGGCAACCCGAAAGGCGTGGTGTACAGCCACCGCTCGACGTACCTGCACTCCATGTGCCTGTGCACGGGTGAGGCGGCAGGGCTCACCCCGGGCGACCGGGTTTTGCCAGTAGTACCGATGTTCCACGCCAATGCCTGGGGGCTGCCGTACGCCGCGCTGATGTCAGGCGCGAGCTTGGTCATGCCCGACCGGTTCCTGGCCGCCGAGTCGCTGGTCAACCTGATCGAGGCGGAGCGGCCCACGATCTCCGGTGCAGTGCCGACCGTCTGGGGTGACGTGCTGCGCTACCTGCGCCAGCATGGCGGGGACCTGTCGTCGTTCCGCCAGGTGATCTGCGGCGGTTCCGCCGTTCCGCTCACGATGATCAGGGCTTTCTCCGAGGAATTCGGCATCGACATCAAACATGCCTGGGGGATGACCGAGATTTCCCCGATCGGTTCAGTGGCTACCCCGCCGGTCGGCGCGCAGGGCGAACAGTACTGGCACTACCGGGCCAGCCAGGGCCGGCTAGTTGCCGGTGTCGAAGGCCGGATCGTGGGCGACGACGATGTGGTGTTGCCCAACGACGGCACAGCGGTGGGCGAGATCCAGGTCCGCGGGCCGTGGGTTGCCGCACGCTATTATCTGGATGCCGACCCGGCCCGGTTTCATGACGGCTGGTTGCGCACCGGTGACGTGGGCACCCTCGACGAGCTGGGTTTCCTCACCATCGCCGACCGCGCCAAAGATGTGATCAAGTCAGGCGGTGAATGGATCTCCTCGGTGCATCTGGAAAACCTGCTGATGGGCCACCCGAAGGTGGTCGAGGCCGCGGTCGTGGCCATCCCGGACGACAGGTGGGGCGAGCGGCCGCTGGCGACTGTGGTGGTGGCCGAAGGCGAGCAGGTCAGCGTGGGCGAGCTACGGGATCATCTCAGTGCCCTGATACCTGCCTGGCAATTACCCGAACGCTGGAGCTTCGTCCCGCAGATACCGAAGACTTCAGTAGGAAAATTCGACAAAAAATTGATTCGCAGCGATTACGCCCGGGGTGCACTCCCCCTCGTTTCCGACGGAGAATCCCATCCCGGAGCTGAGCCCCGTCTCCGAAGCTGAAGCCGGGCAGCCAAGGACTCAGCGCTCTGGGGCTGCGGTGACGCGGCGGACGTCGGCGCCTAAAGCGGCCAGGTTTTCCAGGAAGCGGGGGTACCCGCGGTCTATGTGGAAGACGTCCCACACGTCGGTGGCGCCCTCCGCGCACAATCCAGCTAGCACCAATCCAGCCCCGGCCCGGATGTCGCTAGCCCAGACCGGGGCGCTGGACAGCCGCTCGACGCCACGAATGACCGCATGGTGACCGTCGGTACGAGCATCGGCACCCAGCCGGATCATCTCCTCCACGAACCGGAATCGGGCTTCGAAGACGTTCTCAGTGATCATCGAGGTGCCCTCGGCAATTGCCGACAGCGCGATCGCCATCGGCTGCAGATCGGTGGCGAAACCCGGGTAAGGCAGGGTGACGAAGTCCACCGCGGTGGGTCGGCCTGGCATCACCACCCGGAAGGCGTCCGGCCAGGAAAGGTCCACCTGGGCACCGGCGAGTCGCAGCTTTTCCAGTACCAGATCAAGGTGATGCGGGTTGACGCCGCGGACGGTCACGTCACCGCGGGTCATCGCGGCGGCGAAAGCCCAGGTGGCGCCAACGATGCGATCACCGATCACCCGGTGTTCGGTGGGTGACAGCGCGTCCACGCCGTCGACGGTGAGCGTGGAGGTGCCCTCACCGGAGATCCGCGCACCCATCTGTTTCAGCATCACGCACAGGTCCACGATCTCCGGCTCGCGCGCGGCATTGTCAATCACTGTGGTGCCCTCAGCCAGCACCGCAGCCATGAGAATGTTCTCGGTCGCCCCGACGCTCGGGAAGTCCAACCAGATCTGCGCGCCATGCAGCCCCTCGGCTTCGGCCACAACGCAGCCGTGCTCGATCTCGCTGCGGGCGCCCAGCTTGCGAAGCCCGTTTTGGTGCATGTCCAGGGGCCGGGAGCCGATGGCATCGCCACCGGGCAACGCCACCTTGGCCCGCCGGCAGCGGCCCAGCAGCGGGCCGAGGACGCACACCGACGCCCGCAGCTTGCTCACGGATCCGTAATCGGCCTCGTACTTGGGCTCAGCGGGTGTGACGATGCTTACCTTCGAGCCGGCGACCTCCACGTCGCAGCCCAGGCCGCGTAGCACGTCGGCCATCAACGGGACGTCGAGGATCTCGGGGCAGTTGGTCAGCGTGGTGGTGCCCTCCGCCAGCAACGCCGCCGCCATCAGCTTCAACACGCTGTTCTTCGCACCGACGACCTGCACCTCGCCGGTCAGCCGGGCGCCGCCACAGATCCGGAAGTGCTCACTCACGGGAGTGCACGCTAGCGGGTGCCCACCCGCGTACCGTGCACCCCATGGCTGTGCACCTCACCAGGATCTATACCCGCACCGGCGATGACGGAACGACTGGCCTCGGCGATTTCTCCAGGGTCAGCAAGAACGATCCACGACTGGTCGCCTACGCCGACGTCGATGAGGCCAACTGCGCAGTCGGGGTGGCGCTGGCGCTGGGAGGGCCGGCACCGCGGCTGGTGACGGTGCTCCAGCAGGTGCAAAATGACCTGTTCGACGTGGGCGCCGACCTATGCACTCCGATCGTGGAAAACCCGAAATACCCTCCGCTGCGGATTGACGAAGGCTATGTCACCCGCCTGGAAGGTTGGTGCGACGAGTTCAACGCCCCGCTGCCGAAGCTGGATTCGTTCGTCCTGCCCGGCGGTACCCCCGGTGCGGCACTGCTGCACAGCGCCCGGGCGGTGACCCGCCGGGCAGAGCGGAGCACCTGGGCATTGCTGGCCGTCGACGCCCAGCGGACCAACCCGCTAACCGGGCGCTACCTCAACCGGCTTTCCGACCTGCTGTTCATCCTGTCCCGGGTGGCCAACCCCGACGGGGACGTGCTGTGGTCGCCGGGGGCGAGCCACGGCACGTGATGTCAGCCGTTCTCGCCGGCAGCCTTGAGCCGGGCGGCTGCCCTGGCCCGCGCGGATGCGGCGTCCGGATCGTCCCCGGCTTGCGCCAGGGCATCCCGAGCCGCCTGGACGTCGATCTCGTCGGCGAGTTCGGCGGCCTCGGCCAGCACGCTGACCCGGTCACCGGTAACCGAAAGGAAACCACCGAACACCGCAGCCGTCACGACCTCGTTGTCCGTCGTGGTGACCTTGACGATGCCACCTTCGACAAGCTCACCGAGCAGCGGCGTGTGCCCGGGCAGGACGCCGAGCTCGCCGACAGTGGTCTCGGCAAACACCGAGGTCGCGTGGCCAGACCACACCGGTCGCTCCACCGCCACGAGCTCGACGGACATCTCAGCCACGCATGTCTCCTCGCCCTAACACTGCCCCGCCGCCATACCGTTGCTCAAGGTCAGCTCTTCTGGAGCTGCTCGTACTTGCGTTCCAGATCCTCGAGCCCACCGCACAGGTAGAAGGCCTGCTCTGGCATGTGGTCGAACTCGCCCTTGGCCAGTTTGTCGAAGGCCTCGATGGTTTCCTTGAGGGGTACTGTCGAGCCTTCCTGCCCGGTGAACTGCTCGGCGGAGTACATGTTCTGGCTCAGGAACCGCTCGATCCGGCGAGCCCGGTTCACCGTGACCTTGTCCTCTTCGGACAGCTCGTCGATGCCGAGGATGGCGATGATTTCCTGCAGGTCGTTGTACTTTTGCAGGATCCGTTTCACCTCCTGCGCAACCCGGTAATGCTCGTCGCCCACGTATTGCGGGTCCAGGATGGTCGACGACGAGGTCAAGGGATTCACCGCCGGGAAGATGCCCTTGGCGAACACCCCACGGTCGAGTTCCGTCGTGGCGTCCAGGTGGGCGAAGGTGGTCGCCGGTGCCGGATCGGTGTAGTCATCGGCCGGCACGTAAATCGCCTGCATGGAAGTGATCGACCGGCCACGGGTGGAGGTGATCCGCTCCTGTAGCTGGCCCATCTCGTCGGCCAGCGTGGGCTGGTAGCCCACCGCGGAAGGCAACCGGCCCAGCAGGGTGGACACCTCCGAACCGGCCTGGGTGAACCGGAAGATGTTGTCGATGAACAGCAGCACGTCCTGGTTCATCTCGTCCCGGAAGTACTCCGCCATGGTCAGCGCAGACAGCGCCACCCGCATCCTGGTGCCCGGCGGCTCATCCATCTGACCGAAGACCAGCGCGGTGTCTTTCAGCACACCGGCTTCCTGCATCTCCAGGAACAGGTCGTTGCCTTCACGGGTGCGCTCACCCACCCCGGCGAACACCGACGTACCACCGAAATTCCGGGCCACCCGGATGATCATCTCCTGGATCAGCACGGTCTTGCCCACGCCGGCACCACCGAACAGGCCGATCTTGCCGCCCTGCACGTAAGGGGTAAGCAGATCAATGACCTTCAACCCGGTCTCGAGCATCTCGGTCTTGCCCTCGAGCTGGTCGAACGGCGGGGGGTCGCGGTGAATCCCCCAACGCTCGCCGGTGAACTTGGCGTTCGGATCGTCCAAGCAGTGGCCCAGCATGTTGAACACATGGCCCTTAACCTGGTTGCCGACCGGCACCGAGATCGCCGACCCGGTATCGGTCACCGGCGCGCCTCGCACCAACCCGTCCGCCGGCTGCATGGCGATGGCTCGCACAGTATTGTCACCGAGATCCTGGGCGACCTCCAGCGTCATCGTCTTGCGCAGCGCCTCAAGCTCGACCTCCACCGTCAGCGCCTGGTACAGCGGCGGCACCTGACCAGTGGGGAACTCGACATCCACCACTGGCCCAGTGATGCGCACCACGCGGCCAGTACCCGCTCCGTTCGACTCAGCGACGGTCGTTTTCTCTGCTGTACTCATGTCAGTTGTCACTTCCCGCGGCGGCCAGCGCTTCTGCGCCGCCGACAATCTCGCTGATCTCCTGGGTTATCTGGCCCTGGCGAGCCTGATTCGCCTCACGAGTGAGGTCCTCGATCAACTCGGTGGCGTTGTCCGTGGCGGCCTTCATCGCCTGGCGGCGGGCGGCCTGCTCCGATGCCGCAGCCTCCAGAAGTGCTGCGTAGATCCGGGTATTGATGTACTTCGGCAGCAGGTGAGCGAGGAGCTCTTCGGCGTCCGGCTCGAATTCATACAGCGGCGCCAGGCCGTCTGACCGCTGGCTCTCCCGCTGCTCGTCCTCCTCGGCGTACTCCACCACCAGAGGCGCGATCCGGCGAGCTTGGGGAGTCTGGGTCATCATGGTGCGGAACTCGGTGTAGACGATGTGCAGCTCGTCGACTCCAGGTACCCCGTCGGGGCCCGGGTCACCATTTTCGTCGTCGGTACCAGCCAGGAACGCCTGCACCAGTACATCTCCGGCCGCAGCAGCATCCTTATAGGACGGTTGCTCGGAGAAGCCCGTCCAGGACTGCTCGATCGCCCGCTGGCGAAACCGGTAATAGCCAACCGCCTTGCGACCAATGCAGTACAGCTGCACGGATTTGCCTTCGTCGCGCAGCAGTGCATGCAGCTCTTCTGCTGCCCGCAGCAGGTTGGCGTTGTAGCCGCCGCACAGCCCACGGTCGCTGGTCACCACAAGCATCGCGGCTCGGGTCGGGTTCTCCCGCTCCACCAGCAGCGGGTGATCCAGCGTGCCGGCGGCGCTGGCCAGCGCCGAGAGCACCTTGGTGATCTCTCGCTCGTACGGCCGGGATGCCTCGACCCGGGCCTGGGCCCGGGCGATCCGCGAGGTCGCGATGAGCTCCATCGCCTTAGTGATCTTCTTGGTGGACTGCACCGAGCGGATCCGGCGGCGGAGCAGCCTCAACTGCGCTGCCATTTATCGCGTCACTTCTTCTTGTTCTTGGGCGCCGGCTTGTTGACCTTCACCGATTCACGCTCGACATCTTCGGCGTCCATCGCTTCAGCTTCGGCCTCGTTGACCAGGGGCGAGCCGTCGGAGGTAGTGAACTCCTTCTTGAACTCCGCGACCGCGTCCACCACTTGCCGTTCGGTGTCCTCGCTGAACGCTTTGGTTTCCCGGATGGTGTCCAGGATGCCCGAGTGATGCCGGCGAATATGGGCAAGGAAGTCCGACTCGAATCGCCGCACATCATTCACCGGCACATCATCGAGATGACCACGGCTGCCGAGGAAGATCGCCACGACCTGCTCCTCGACTGGTACGGGAGCGTACTGCGGCTGCTTGAGCAGCTCGGTCAGCCGCGCACCGCGCTCCAGCTGGCGCCGTGAGGTGGCGTCCAGGTTCTCCGCCCCGAACGCGGCGAATGCCTCCAGCTCGCGGTACTGCGACAGCTCCAGCCGCAACGTGCCGGCGACCGACTTCATGGCCTTGATCTGCGCCGAACCGCCGACCCGGGAGACCGACACACCGACGTTGATTGCCGGCCGGACACCTTGGTTGAACA
>JAJPIR010000019.1 GCA_021324675.1 Actinomycetota bacterium | reverse complement strand
TTCCACGCCGCAATCCGCGGCACCATCCCCCGCGCCGAGCTACGTGCCATCACCGCCGCGACCTACCACCAAGTCTGGTGGCCCGCTCACGACCAGCCCATCTACACCGCCGAACGGCCTCCGGTCTGGGACATCCGCACCAAGGCCTTCACCGACCCAAATACTGGCACGCCGCTGCCCACCTGGGAGCAGGCCTGTGCGGACTTAACCCAGCCCGCGCATGTGGTCCGGTTCGGCCAGCAGGTGCACGTCAAGGGCATCCTGGGCGGCACTGAAGAAGCCGGACGCCACATCGGATACCTCAGCAAATATCTATCCAAAAGCATCCACCAAGCCGCGGGCCTCGACGACCACAGCACCGCTGCCCAGCGGGATCACGTCCACCGGCTACACGCTGAACTGCAGATCACCCCGTGCTCGCCTCGCTGTGCAGTGTGGTTGCTGTATGGGGTCCAGCCCAAGGGTGCCCGGCACTCCCTGACACCTGGGCGCTGCAAGGGCAAAGCCCACCGACTCGAACACCTGGGCATCGCCGGGCGCCGGGTGCTGGTTTCGCGCAAGTGGTCGAACAAAAGCCTGGACGATCACCGCGCCGAACGCGGCGAATTCGTTCGGCAACTCCTTGAACAGGCCGGCATCCACCCCACCCACGGCCCCCAAGACGGGCCCTACCAATGGGAACGACCCGCACCCACCGACCCCGACATCCCACCCAGACCCGTGCTGCTCCTGCAAGCCGTGGCCGAACGACAGCGATGGAAAGCCGAATACACCGCCGCCCAACTCGCGGCCGGCGAACCACTCGACGACTGTTCAGCAAGTCGCGATCAAGCCGCCTAAACGGAGAAAGGAGGACAGCTATGGACGAGTCAAAGCCGGAGCCCGTGAAAGTCGTCGTCTATACCGTCGAGGAAGCCGCACAGGTACTCAAGATCAGTCGATGGAAGATCTTCGACTTGATTCGCACTAACCAGCTTCGTTCAGTCAAGATCGGCGGCCTGCGTCGCATCCCATGTACCGCCATCGAAGAATACATCGCCCAATTACTGAAAGAAGTGGCTTGATGGCTAAGCGCACGTCATCTACCATCCCCGACCGTCGTCGCCGGGCCAACGGGGAAGGCTCTATCTATCAACGATCGTCAGACGGTCGATGGGTAGGTAGTGCTTACATCTACACAACAACCGGCCAGCGCAAGCGCAGGCCCGTCTATGGCGACAGTTTCGACGAGGTCCGAAACAAGCTGGACAAGCTGAAAGGCAACTCAGCCAACGGCGTACTCATTGCGGATCACAACACAACCGTAGCGGAGTACCTGGACTACTGGCTTCGCGAAGTCGTATCCCACAAACGAGCCACCACAGCACGAGGATATGAAAGCGCCGTGCGGCTGCACATCGTACCAGTCCTTGGCAGGAAAAGACTCGACAAGCTTACCGGAGCAGATGTTCGGCACCTCATCGCGGTCTGCCGCCAGAAGTGCCTATGCTGCGCCAACCGGTACGACAAATATCGCGAAAAGAAGCAACAGTGCTGCTCAGTCGGCAAATGTTGTCAGCGAACACCATCAACCCGACAAATTCAATACATTCACGCTGTCCTACGCAACGCCCTGAGCAACGCTGAACGTGATGAGATCATTACCCGTAATGTTGCCAAGCTGGTGCAGATCCCCGCACCCCGTTACAAGATCGGCAAAGGACTCCCCGTCAGCGACGTCAAGCGCATCCTTGGCGAAGCCCAACGCACTCGGCTTTACGCCCTCTACGTCCTGGCTGCCACCCTCGGCTTCCGCCGGGGCGAACTCCTCGGCCTGCGCTGGTCAGACCTTGATCTCAACCTAGGCACCATCACCTCGACCAAGACCGTACAGCGGGTTAAAGGTCGTCTCCTGATGGATGACACCAAGACCGAAGAATCGGACAACACCGTCCCATTACCCAAGATTACGCAACGGGTCTTGATCGAACACCGCAACCGACAAGCCACTGAGCGCGCGCTAGCCGGTGAACTGTGGGTCGAGCATGACCTGGTATTTCCCACAAGCGTGGGTACCCCGATGGAACCCCGTAGTCTCAACCGGCACTTTGATGGAATCCGGACCCGTGCTGGGTTCCCACACGTGCGCCTACATGACTTCCGCCACACCGTGGTGAGCTTGCTCCTCCAACTCAAGACACCCCCGCACGTCGTTCAGCGGATCGCTCGACACGCCGACCTCGATGTCACCTTGGGCATCTATGCCCACACCGACCTTGATGCCATGCGTGAGGCACTCGACAGCATCGAATGGGACGACCTGTGAGTAGTCGTTGCTACACCATTGCTACATTCGGCCAATTTTTCGACCTTGATCAAACCTATCGTGCCTGGTCGGGGTGGCGGGATTTGAACCCACGGCCCCTCGCTCCCAAAGCGAGTGCGCTACCAAGCTGCGCCACACCCCGGTGCACCGACTGGTGCCCCGCGCAGCTTACGCGACGAACAGGATCGCGTGTCAGCCACCGCTCCCTCCCACGACCAATCAGGCTGCCGGTACGCTTAGGACACCGCCGCTCCGGCGGAGTATGCGGGCGTAGCTCAATGGCAGAGCCCCAGCCTTCCAAGCTGGCTATGCGGGTTCGATTCCCGTCGCCCGCTCCACCCATCTAGCTGGTAAAACGGGCGGCCCACCCGATCATCGGAGGGGCCGCCG
>JAJPIR010000030.1 GCA_021324675.1 Actinomycetota bacterium | reverse complement strand
GGATGACCGCGACACCGCCGAGAACCACGGCCACCACGACAATCAGAGGCACCCAGGCTCGGGTGAGAAATCTCAGCATGGCAAGTCTCCTCCGGTACGGCATGCGGGCGGTTGACACCCATTGGCCAAGCACCGATCCGCTCAAGGAGGTGGTGCCCAGCGGGTATGCTATCGCGCTTGGACATGATACCCTATAGGGTATGTCTGGGCACCATCACGAAGTCCTCTCCGACCTCAACCCGCAACATCGAGCGCTGCGGCAGATGATCCCGGAGGTTTATCGCGGGTTCGCCGAGCTGAGCAACGCCGCACTGGAATCGGGTGCGCTGGAGCGCAAAGTCAAAGAACTCATCGCGATGGCAATCGGGGTCGTGCACGGCTGCGACGGCTGCATCGCCTCGCACGCCCGCGGCGCCGCACGTGCCGGTGCCACCAAACAGGAGGCGGCCGAAGCTATCGGGGTCAGCATCCTGATGCACGGCGGCCCGGCCACCATCTACGGGGCGCGGGCTTATGCTGCTTTTTGTGAATTCTCCGACTCCGGCACAGGATAGGCATGACAGTGTCAGGACTTTCGCTCGGCCGGGGGCGCGGGTGGCCTCTCATCCGATGACCCGCGACGGTGCGCAGGCGACGGGGCGGCTCCCTGCCTGGCGATGCGTTCTTGCTGTCGTCGCCCACCCCGACGACGAGTCGTTCGGTTTGGGTGGCCTGCTTGCGGCTTTCGGCGAGCAGGGCGCGCGGCTGGCGGTGTTGTGCTTTACCCGCGGCGAGGCGTCCACCCTGCATGGCGTTTCCGGTGATCTTGCCGACATCCGGGCACGCGAAATCGCTGCTGCCGCCGAGGAGCTCGGGGTCGGCACAGTGGATTTACACAGCTACCCAGACGGATGCTTACCCGGGATGCCGGTTCAGGAATTGGCGACGCACGTCATCGTCCTGGCGCAGCGCCTCGACGCGCGGGGGCTGCTGGTGTTCGACCCGGCGGGCGTCACCGGGCATCCGGATCACCGCCAAGCCACGGCCGCGGCATGTATGGCCGCGGCAAAGCTGGGCCTACCCGTGCTGGGCTGGACACTGCCCGCGACCGTCGCGGAGACCCTCAACACCGAATACAACAGCTCGTTTATCGGACATCAACCCGGCGACATCGACATTGTCGTGCGGGTAAACCGGCAACGCCAACACCGAGCGGTGCTGCGTCATCGCAGCCAAGCCCTACCCACCAGCGTATTGTGGCGACGCCTTGACCTGTTGGGCCCCTATGAGCACACAAGATGGCTACGCCCATGAAAGGCCGGCTATCGGAAGGCCTGCTCAGACAAACTAGCCGCGCAACGGCCAGCGTCTTGAGTACCCGGACTGCGTTCAAGCCAACCCACTGTCGATGTGGGAGGTGCCATGACCGCTGAAGCACCGACTTTCACACCGCTGCAAGCTCGCCGTCCGTTTCCGGCCCGGCTGGGCCCGAAGGGGACGTTGCTGTATCGGTTGATCACGACGACCGACCACAAGTTGATCGGGTTGATGTATGTGGTGACCTGTTTCGTGCTGTTTTTCATCGGGGGTTTGTTGGCGTTATTGATGCGCGCCGAGTTAGCCGCCCCCGGGCTGCAGTTTTTGTCCAACGAGCAGTACAACCAGCTGTTTACCATGCACGGCACGATCATGCTGCTGCTGTATGCCACCCCGATCGTGTTCGGTTTCGCCAATTTGGTGTTGCCACTGCAGATCGGCGCCCCAGATGTAGCGTTCCCCCGGCTGAATGCGTTGTCCTACTGGTTGTTTTTGTTTGGTGCGCTGATCACGATCGCCGGCTTCATCACCCCTGGCGGGGCGGCAGATTTCGGATGGACCGCCTACACACCGTTAAGCGATGCCGTGCACAGTCCCGGTGCTGGAGGGGATTTGTGGATCCTGGGGTTAATCGTGGCCGGTTTGGGCACCATCCTCGGCGCGGTCAACATGATCACCACCGTGGTGTGTTTGCGCGCACCCGGCATGACGATGTTTCGCATGCCGATCTTCACGTGGAACATCCTGGTCACCAGCATCCTGGTGTTGCTGGCCTTCCCGACTCTGACCGCCGCGTTGTTCGCGCTGGCCTACGATCGGCATCTGGGCGGCCACATCTATGACCCGGCCAACGGTGGAACCATCCTATGGCAGCACCTGTTCTGGTTTTTCGGTCACCCCGAGGTCTACATCGTGGCGCTGCCGTTTTTTGGCATCATCACCGAGATCTTGCCGGTGTTTTCCCGCAAGCCCGTCTTCGGCTACACCACACTGATCTACGCCACCCTCGGTATTGCAGGACTGTCGATGACGGTGTGGGCGCATCACATGTTTGCCACCGGTGCAGTGCTGCTGCCGTTTTTCTCGTTCACTTCGTATCTGATCGCGGTCCCCACCGGGATCAAGTTCTTCAACTGGGCCGGCACCATGTGGAAGGGGCAACTGACCTTTGAGACGCCGATGCTGTTCTCGATCGGTTTCCTGGTGACTTTTTTACTCGGCGGCCTCACCGGTGTGCTGCTGGCCAGCCCCCCGCTGGACTTCCACGTCACCGACACCTATTTCGTGGTCGCCCACTTTCACTACACGCTATTTGGCACCATCGTGTTCGCCACCTTCGCCGGCAGCTACTTTTGGTTTCCCAAGATGACTGGGCGGATGTTGGATGAGCGGCTCGGCAAACTGCATTTTTGGTTGACGCTGATCGGTTTTAACACCACGTTTTTGGTGCAGCACTGGCTCGGTGATAGGGGCATGCCCCGCCGGTATGCCGACTATCTGCCCACCGACGGGTTCACCACACTCAATGTCATTTCCACCATCGGGGCGTTGGTGCTGGGCGCCTCGATGCTTCCGTTCATCTGGAACGTGTTTCGCAGCTGGCGCTATGGCGAACCGGTCACCGTCGATGACCCATGGGGCTACGGCAACTCCCTGGAGTGGGCCACCACCTGCCCACCGCCCCGACACAATTTCTACGAGCTGCCTCGCATCCGATCCGAACGGCCCGCCTTCGAAATGCACTACCCTCACATGATTGAGCGTATGCGCGCCGAAGCCCACGTTCGCTAGTCGGTCAAGATTGCCGCAAGCCGTGACCGCGACGAGTTGGGCCATCGGCCACCGATGGTCGGCGGTTTGCCGACCATGGGTGGCAATCGGGGCGCCTCTCAGCGGGCGTTAGCAGCCGCGATCAAACTTTGCGGCTTTCAACTTTCGGATTTAGCGCACGCTCGGTCGCGGTCGGAACACCGAGCCGATGTAGTAGCAGGCTACCTGGACACCAACCAATCATCGCATTGAACATTAGGTTCGCCCCCACAACCCCAGTGAGAATTCGCCACCGGGCCGAATGCTTACGCCCCAAAGCTAAACTCACGACAACCATAAGCCCCGCAAGGAGATTCACCACTCGCTCCAGCGGCCACCCGTGGGGATGCGGCATTCCCAGCGCTGCTCGCTCGGTGCAGGCCATTTCACGACACTCCCGCTGCCAGCGATGCGCGTACTTGATCCATGTCCAACGCGCGGACCTTCTCGATCAGCTGCTCAAGCATCGGCGAAGACAGTGCGCCAGGCTGCGCGTAGACCACGACACCGTCGCGCACTGCCATGAGTGTCGGGATGGACATGACCCGGTAAGCCTGCGCCAGTGCCGACTGCGCCTCGGTGTCCACCTTGGCGAAGGTGATGTCCGGGTGCCGCTCGGACGCTTGAGCAAACACCGGTGCGAACATTCGGCAGGGACCGCACCACCCCGCCCAAAAGTCGACAAGCACGATGCCGGGGCTGTTGACAACGTCGTCGAAATTACCGGCAGTCAGATCGATGGTTGCCACCCTTTACCTCCTCGTCATACAGGAATACCTGTATGGGTATACAAGCGGCAGATTACGCGGAGAAATTCCCTGCCATCATACCCAGCTGGGTATGATGAACTGGGTTGGAGCCCGACTCCAGACAGAGGCCACCACCCGCTGCAGCAGGTGTTGACGCACTTTGGCTAGCCAGCCAGGGCTGGCAGGTGATCGGGGTGGGCCGTCTCGGCGGCGGGATTACAGCGCACAACTGAGTTCGCGCGTCGCGCACGGATCGTCGACCGGGCCACGTTCGAGCTCTCTGACGCGGTAAACAATCCACCCCCGCCGGACCGTTCGACGCGGTGGTCGTCGCCTACCTGCAGCGGGAGCCAGGCGCGTGCCGTGTCACGTTACGAAAGGCGGCTGCCGCCCTAGCCCCAGGCGGCATGCTGTTGGCGGTAGGTCACCACAGCACTAACCCCTCGCCGGGAACCGGAGGACCACCGAATCCCGCGGTGTTGTTGTCGCCGAAAGATGTGGTTGCCGATCTGGCTGGTTGCGAGCGGCTCACCATGGGAAGGGCGGAGCGAGCACGACGACCGGTCGCTGGCGCCGAGCGTGACGCGATCGGCACTCTGGTGCGGCTGCGACGGCAGGACTAGCCCGGCACCATCTTGGTTTTAACCCAGCAAGGACCGGATCACCGCGTCGGCCAACAACCGCCCGCGGTCGGTAAGGACCAGCCGTTCGCGCTCGTTCGTTACTAGACCGTCTGTGATGGCGACCGCGGACCGCTCCCGTTCGTCGGGGCGCAGCAGCCTTAGCGGCAGACCTTGGCGCAGCCGGATTTTCAGCATCACGTCCTCGGTGTGCAAAGCAGCAGCGTCGAGTTGCTCGAAACCTGCTACCGGTAGCGCCCCGCCAGCTAACAACTGTGCATAGG
>JAJPIR010000177.1 GCA_021324675.1 Actinomycetota bacterium | reverse complement strand
GGGCCCGCCCCGGTCGGAACCGTTGCGGTGACCTGGCTATTTTCGGAATCAATCACTGTTACGGTATTGCTGCCCTTGTTGACGACGTAGGCAAACCGGCCATCTGGCGACCAGGTAATGTCCTGCGGGTTCTTTCCAACCGGGATTGTGGTAATGAGCTGCTGGCCGGAAGTGTCCATGAGCGAGACGGAGTTCGAGGCGTCGTTAACGATACCGGCTATGGGCCGGTGTGGATTAATCGCAATGCTGAGCGGGCTGTTCCCGACCGGAATGGTCTTTTCTAGTTCGAGGTTACGGGTCTCGATCACCGACACCAGGTTCGATTCGTGATTTGCGGTGAAGGCCAGCTCGCCATCGGCGGAAAACGCCAGTCCGTGCGGAGTCGGCGGGACTGGGATCTCTCCCGCCACCGTATTGGTCGTGGTATCGATCACGGAGATGGATGCATTGCCTTGATCGGGAACGTAAAGTTGCTTGCCGTCAGGACTGACCTCCGGCAGGTACGGGCGCGCAGGTTGCGGGATCGTCGCCACCACGTTATCCGAGCCGGTATTGACCACATCGATCACATGGGTCGTCTGCTTGTCATTGAAGACACTGACGTACAGCGTGCGGCCGTCCGGTGCAAAGCTGAGAAACCGTGGCGGGCCGGCCCCGATCGGGATGGTCGCGGTCACCCGGTTGGTTGCGGTGTCCAGCTTGGTGACGACCTGAGCGTCCCGGTTGGCCGTGTAGGCGTACCGGCCGTCGGGGGAGACGGCGACAAAGGTGGGGGTGGGCTGCACTCCGATAGTGGCGCCCACCGCCGGTCTGGCGGGTTGAGGTGCGATCTTCGCTACTTCGTTGACCGCGGCGTTGGGTCGGGATTTGCCACTGACTGGGGCTGGCGCACCGGTGCCCGTCCCGATGCCGAGCACGACTGACACGATGATTGCAATCAGCACTACCGCGGCGCCCGAGCCGGCGAGAATCCATGAAAGTGGCCTGCGGTTGCGCCCGCCACTGTCCGGCTGTGGCTGGTTGGTGGCTGGCTGGGGAGTCCGGATTGCGGGCGGGGATGGCGGGGCTGGTGGTCGCGGCACCGGGGCGGGGATCTGAACGGTGGTTGCCTTGTGAGGGGCCGCGCTGGGACCGGGTGCGACCGCAGGTTGTCGAGGCGCTGAGGCAGGTCGGGTGGGTGCAGCGGCAGCGGGCTGGCGAGATGCGGCGGTGGGCTGCTGAGGTGTGGCGGCTGGTTGCTTGGCCGCGGTGGTGGACTGCTGAGGCGCGCTGCCTGGCTTGGTGGGTGGGATGGCTGGCTGGGTGGGTGCGGCGGCTACCTGCCGCGGTTCAGCGGCTAGCCGGCCCGCAGTGCGCTGTACGGGTATGGGCAGGGGTGCAACCGGTGGCGGCGCAGGTGGCGCTGGATTTCGTTTCCCCGCGGCAGCCGCAACCGCACGGGTCGGGATGAGACGATGTAGCTGCGCTGACTGAGCAGCCAGCGTGGCGGCACCCAGAGCGACAACGTGTTGCGGGTGGGGATCCACCACGACGGGACGTCCCAGCTGTGCCGACACCGTCTGCACAGCCGACGGGAGGCCAGCCGATCCGCCGATGACCAAAACCGCGTTGAGGTCGTCGGGTTCCACGTCGGCCGACTTCAGCGTGCGCCATAGCGCAGTGACGGTCGGTTCGGCTCCGTCGTCTTCGTTGAGGTGTTCGATACGTTCCGGTTTCCCGAGGACCTGTCCCTTGCCGGCCTGTTTGCGCAGGACCGTCACGTTGAACGTGCCGCCGTCGAGGTCGTAGACCGCGATCGTGTCGCCCTCATTCCAGCCTTGGCTTGCGGCGTAGTACGCGGCGGCGGCTTCCGGTTCAGTCACCAGGGTCGGCTTGATGAGCTCCGCTTGCCGGGCGGCCTCCTCCAGCAGCGCGCACCGGAACGGCCCCCAAGTGGCTGGGCGGGTCAGCACGATGTGCTCCGGTGCTTGCTTTCGAGCAGCGGTGACCTTCGCGACCACGTCGCGCAGCAAAGCACCCAGCACCGCAGTGACGTCGTAAGATGCTCCGCCGAGGATAACCGGAGTCGGGTCGCCGAGCCGGCCCATCAGTTCACCGCTGACCCCGTTCGGGCAGCTCTGGGCAGCCTCACCGGTAGCTACCGTGCCATCACCCTGAAGGCCTACCACGGGCGGTGTCACCACCGCTTCGTTGCCCAGCGGGATCATCTCTGCCGCGGTGCCGTTCCTCGCAATCGCGGCCGCAACGAACGTGGTGCCGACGTCGATCCCGAGGCTGTAGCTCACCAAACCCTCCACTGAAACAAAACCCAACGTAACCTACACCGCACACGAACGATTGACAGCGGCCTGTATCGAGATAAATCCACCCAACTTTCTTACGCTGTGCAATAAGTTCAACACTCTCCGGAGTCACGAGACGGTTTTGTCACTGTGCGTAGCGTTAACAACGCGGCCCGTGCTGACGATGAGTGATGCGGTAGACAGGGCGCGAAATTGCACGCGGAGGGACATGGGCAGGACGCGATGAGTTACTGGCTCGGGATCGACGTGGGTACCACCTTCATTGCCGCGGCCATCTGCCGGCAACGGCCGGATCAGCCTGCGCACCTGGAAGTGGTGCCACTGGGCACCCGGTCTGATGCGGTGCGCTCGGTGATTTACCTGTCCAGCGACGGCGAGATCGTTGTGGGTGAAGCGGCGGAACGCCGCGCTGGCGCTGACCCGGGCCGGGTCGTTCGCGGGTTCGCGCGCACCGCAGACGACGGCATCCCCATAGTGATCGACGGGGTCTCGTATTCCGCATCGGAACTGACCGCCTCTGTGGTCAGATGGGTGGTCGACCGGGTCGCGCAGCGCGAGGGCGGTCCGGCCCGCGGCATCACCGTCACGCACCCGGTGGGTTGGGAAGACGGCACGATCTGCGCGATGGCCCAGGCACTGGGCGCGGCCGATCTGCCGCAGGTCGGCTTCTGCGCTGGTGTGCAGGCAGCGGCAACGAGCTACTCGATCCGCCAGCGCATCGGTACCGGCGCCACCATCGCGGTTTACGACCTTGGTGGCGGTGTCTTTGACGCCGCCGTAGTACGCAGAACCGACTCGGCTGCGCCTGTTGTGGCGGCTGCGCCGCCGGTGTCTGATGTGGCGGCTGCGCCGCCGGTGTCTGATGTGGCGGCTGCGCCGCCGGTGTCTGATGTGGCGGCTGCGCCGCCGGTGACATCCATCCTCGGGACTCCGGAAAGCTTGAGCGATCTGGGGGGCACGGACTTCGACGACGCTGTGTTCGGTCATGTCCTGGCCGCTGTGCCGGCGTTGAGCGAGTGGGAACCGGGCGCTACCGAGCGGCTACGACGGGGCTTTGCGCTGTGCCGGCGGGAGTGCATCGAAGCCAAAGAAGCGCTCTCAGTGGACACCGAGGTGACGATCCCGGTGTTGCTTCCGCAGCTCCAGTCCGAGGTCAGGCTCACCCGCACTGAGCTCGAGGACCTGATCCGGCCGCAGATCACCGAAACCGTTGAGGCGCTGCGCCGCACGCTGGCGTCGGCCAGGATCGCGCCCGCTGACCTCGACGTCGTGCTGCTGGTCGGTGGATCGTCGCGGATCCCGCTTGTGGCCCAGCTTCTCGAAGCTGAACTCGGCCGTCCTGTCGTGGTGGACCCGGAGGCGGACACCGCGATCGTGCTCGGCGCCGCCCTGTGTGCGGCACCGGCCGGGGCCGTCGACGCCACCGGTGTGACCATGGCAGTTGACGTCGAGCCGGCTCATCCAGCTGCCGCGCCCGACGGGCCAGGCTCTACCGAGTTCCAGGCTTGCGAGCCGACCAAGCAGGAGCTGGCTCAGCAGGTGCCAAGCCACCACGAACCGCCCTGGCTGGTCGCTGCTGCGCTGGACGTCGACTCCCCAGACGCGGAGTGGCGCCGGGCTACCTCCGAGCGCTTGACGCGCTTCGCGGCAGCCGGAACGTTCGCCCTCGTGCTGGCGGCCGGGGCGGTCTCAGCGCCATTCATCATGACCGCCCACCGGGCAGCCGATCCTGCGCCAGCTGATGTGCCGCCGAAAATCCCGGCGGCAACCGTGGCTGTGGCGCCCCACCCTCCGGCCGTCCAGCCCCCAGCGATCGAGAGGCCACAGCTCCCGGCTCCTGGCCTTCCGGTGGCTACCGCGGCGGCAATCCCAGCACCAAACGCTGGTAGCGGCGATGCTCGCAGCCTGGCCAACGGCGACGCCCCCAGCGTTGCCGTGACGACACCCGCGGCGCCGACCAAATCGCTCAACAGCACACGCGTAAAGACCACTGCCCCGGCACCGCGTACGGGTGCACACCGGCCCAAACCGCCGGCCCCCACGACCCCTCCTGAAGCACCGCAGGTTCCGGACTGGGTCGAGCAGGCCCGCAGCTAACTCCCAGCTGCGAACCGCGAGACCTGCTGGTCAGGGTCGAGCCATCGAACGCGAGACCTGCTGGTCAGGGTCGAGCCATCGAACGCGAGACCTGCTGGTCAGGGTCGAGCCATCGAACGCGAGACCTGCTGGTCAGGGTCGAGCTACGAAAACCTCAGGGCACATCCGGCGGTGGCTGTTGGCGGACCAATCGACCATGAGCAGGGTGGCGTCGTCTTGAAGGTGCCCACCCTGGTGAGCGAGCACCGCGGCGGCCAGCCGTCGCAGAGTCTCCGGGGCAGACAGCTCCGCGAGCGAGGCCCGCTCGGTGAAGTCAACCAATCGCTGCTCGCCGAAGAATTCTCCGGACGCATTCCGGGCTTCGACGATCCCATCGGAGTACAGCAGCAGCCGATCTCCCGGCTCCAACTGTTCGGAGGCGATGAGATCAACGGGAGCGTCCCATGGCAGACCCAGCGGATGACGCGGGGGATGCGCCAGTTCCTTGACCACCCGACCGCTGCGTACCAGCAGCGGCGGCGGATGGCCAGCCAGCAGGTAGCGCAGTACACCGTTCTCGGTGTCCAGGCGCGCCAGCACAGCGGTCACGAACCGCAGCGGACCTGGCTGCTCCCTGACCAAGTCACTGGCTCGGTCGGCCAAGGTAGCCAGATCGGTCTCCCCGGCGCGGCGGGCGTTGCGGATCGCGGTCATCGCCAAGGCGGTGGTCAGGCAGGCTCGCATATCGTGCCCGACGGCATCGAAGATGGCCAGGTTCAAGGTGGTCGAGTCTGCCGAGTAGTCGTAGGCGTCGCCGGCGACCTGATCGGGCGGCTCGAGAAGTGCGGTGACGACGACTCGGTCGGTGGCAAAGGTGCGCGGCGGCAGCAGCTGCCATAGCAACTCCGATGGCACCGAAAGTGCCGTGTTATAGCGCAGCGATCGCAGCCGGTCACTATAGTCGATCTTGGTCATCACGATGTGGCCCATCAGCCCGGCAAGTGACCAGCACCGTATCCGCAAGTCACGATCATCGACGACCTGCTCGGCGAGACCGATACGCAGCACTCCGAGACGCTCGGTGCCGTCGAGCAGGGGAACCCATAGCAGCCGCTCACCGGAACTGTCGTTGGCCGGCAAGATCTCTGCCAACTGGTATGCCCGGCCCGCGACCGTGCCCTCGACCTGCACTGGGGGAACGGCGTGCGGCGAAATCGGGTTCAGCGCTCGTTGTGGCAGGTCCACAAGCAGGATGTCCGCAGTCAGGCCGACATCCCGCACCACGCTATCGAGCATGATCGCCAGCCGGTCTCCGGTGACCAGGTGGGCCTCATCGACCACGCGCGCCAGCACGCCAGACCAGGGTTCAGGCCACCTACTCATCGGGCGGTGGAAATCAGCCTTCCTTTCCCGTGACCTGTGCGACCGTGTCCGCCAAGTTCAAGACGGTGTCCAAGCCGGTGACCCGCACCGGGCGCAGCACGCTGCGGTTGTTTCCGGTGACCACATACAGCCGGTTGCCCTGGTCGAGGGATCGCTCGTGGTGCGCGACCAGCAAGGCCAAACCCGCAGATGACATGAATGCCACATCACTGAGGTCGACGATCAATACGGAGGGCGCGACGAGATCGGCTTGCGCCGTGGCCAGCTGCGCTTCGACGGCCGGCGCGGTGAGGGTATCCAGCTCACCGGTTACCCGTACGACCACAGTGGCTGGATCGAGGCGTCGCACCTCGACGGACAGTGATAGATCCGGGGCGTTCACGACGGGTCAGCCGGAACCAGGATGGCGGACATCGCGATGGCCTTTCGGTGTTTGCCATCGTGGGCAGGACTCGCTGAGCCGCTACGGGCGTAGCGCTGCGCGATCGTAACGATATGGCGCCGTATTGTGCAAGGACAACAGATTAACCGCGCCCGAAGCACGCACGTGCTCCTCGGCGAGGTGCATGCGTTATATGGTGCGGGGGATGGACAACGACGACTTCCCCGCAAATATTCTCGGTGTGCAGGTCGCCGAGCATGGTCCCGACTCGCGCGTGGTCACCGTGAGCGGCGAGGTGGACGCGCTGACCGCGCCGAAACTGGCTGCCACGCTGACGGCGCAACTCGCCGTGGCCCGAGTTGTCGTGGTGAACTTGGACGAGGTCCGGTTACTGGGCTCAGCCGGGTTGCGGGTGCTCTTCGAGGCGAACGAACTTGCTATCCGGCAAGACCGTGAGCTTCGGCTGGTGTGTAACTCGCCGAACGCCACGATGGCCTTGGAGGTCAGTGGGCTGCGCGAGTACTTCGCCATGGCTGACAGCGTGCCGGAGGCGTTAAACAGCTGAATGGCTTGGCAGTCGCGGTTGGATTTTCCACGGCCGGCCAGAGGACTAGCTTTGCCGCACTCCTTGTCAGGACACGGTTTGTCAGGACACGGTGAGATGCAGCCGCACGGTTGTACCAGCTGGGTCGCTGTGCACCTCGAGGAGGTCGCTGAACTGCCGGGCTAACCACAGCCCGCAACCGCGTAGCTGGCCCGGTGGGTAGGGCAGCTGCCCGGCCAACGGATCGGGCAAGCCGGCTCCGGTGTCGCTGACTTCGCAGAGTACGGTCTGCGGGCCGGTCCAGATCTGGAGCACCCCCGACCCACCGCCATGCTTGATCGCGTTGGTCGCTACCTCATCGACTGCCTGCACGAACGGTCCGACGGATCGGGAGTTCGCGCCGACCCGGCCGGCTTGCGAGGTCACGAAGTCCCGCAACGTGGCCAGTTGCTCAGTCCGGCTAAACCGCAGCCACAGGGCCGGAGCCGGCAGCTCAGCCAGGGGCGAGGCGTTGCACTCGCTATTGAATGCCGCTGGGTCAGAGTAGTGAGCACTGGGCCGAACCTGCCCGCACTCCACCAGTTCGGGGTGGGTACGAGCGACCTGGTTGATGACCTGCTCTTCCACCGCGTTGGTGTCGTAGGTGCACAGGAGAGCCACGTTCGCCCCGGCGAGGGCGGCGTTGACCAGCGACTCGTAGCGAGCCCATTCTTTGGCTTCCGGTGCGGTCCTGGCCGTCCACCATGGCTCTCCGATGATGCGTAACCGTCGTTGCCGCTGCTCATCCCGGTTCACCGGGTGCGCGGTGCGGTACTTGGCCGCCAACGCACGTACCGGGTGGCGGTAACACTGGCTGCTCGCGCGGAACGTCACCTGCTCGGCTGTGGCACCTAGCGCCGCTTGCAGCCATCCCGCATTGCGGTCGGTCGTGGTGATCTGGACCTGCTCGTCGTGTTCCAGGCCCTGGTGGATGAACGGGATGGTCGCGGCGAGGAACTCCTCCTCGGACCCGTACAGCAAAGCCTGGTGAGTCAACGGCCCCTTAACCGAAGAGTCACCGCACCGAGACCCATCGTCGCGGTTGGTGTCGACACAGCACAACACGCCGCTACTCCAGTCCTCCGCCCCTTCCATCACCATTGAGTGCCCCTGGGGCCGAGGTGTCAAACCTCGATCCGGAGTGTCCACGCCGTGCTCACTCAAGGCTCAGATGCAACCGTACGGTAGTGCCGTCCGAACCGCTGCGCACCTCGACGAGGTCGCAAAACTGGCGCGCTAACCACAGCCCGCAGCCACCAGCCCGACCGGGCGGCAGCGGCAGGTGCCCGGCCAAGGGATCGGTCAGACCTGAGCCCGTGTCACTGATCTCGCACGACATCGTCCGCGGGCCGGTCCAGATGCGGATCACGCCGGATCCGCCACCGTGCTCGATGGCGTTGGTCGCGACCTCATCGACTGCCTGCACGAACTGGGTCACCGACTGTGCAGCTGCGCCGGCCCACGTGGCGTAGGACGTCATGAAGGCACGCAAGGTGGCCAGCTGACCCAGGTGGTCGAAGGCGAGCTGGAGCGCGGACGAGGGAGGCTCGGGTAGGGGCGCGGAGTCACACTCCGCTGTGAACAGCACCGGGTCGATGTAGTCCGGGCTTGATCGTGCTCCGCCATCCACGACCAGTTCCGGGTGGGTCCTGCCTACCTGGGCGACCACCTCGTCGTCGACCATCCGGGTGTCGTACGTGCACAGGACACAGGCGTCCGCCGAGGCGAGAGCAACGTTGAGCAACGACTCATGACGGGCCTGCTCGGTCCGCTGGGGTCCTGGGCTGGCCGTGTACCACGGCTCCCCGATCATCCGCAGGCGCTGCCTACCGGCACCCTCCCGGGCTGCACGGTTCAGCGCTGCCAGCGCCCGGACCGGATGCCGGTACCACTGGCTGCAGTCGCCGAAGACCACTCGCCGGGCGTCTGCCCCCAGCGCTGCGCGCAGGCAATTGGCATTGCGGACCGTCGACTTCACCCAGATCAAGTCGCCCAGCTCCAAGCCCCGCTGGATGAACGGCAGGGTGCCTGCCAGGAACTCTTTTTGCGTTGCGTAGAGCAAACCCTGATGTACCAACGACCCACCTCGGCTGCTGCCGTCAGAGCCCACCGCGTCGCCTTCCTCCTCGCCGGCAGTGCCTCCCAGCGCGCGCCAGAGGTGGGCGCGCACCGACCCCCACGGAACTTATCAAAGCTCGGCCAGGGCTAGCCTCGTCAGCTGCCAATGATCACTTGGTGTCATCGAGTTCGACGCTACTGTTGCCAGCCGCGCATACAACGGCGCTGCTGTCGAATTCGGTGCACCGATGCGTGTTTATCGCTGGTGCGTTCATCGGACGTTTGCTGCGCTGACATCATGTGAGGGCGGGCTGTCATCTTGAGGTCGTCCATTGGTGATTTCGAAGTGTCACCCTGATCTCACCTGATTAGGTGCCCCCCTTTGTCATCCTGTGGGCCGCGGACCTGCTGCGGACGGAGGAGATATGACCGACCGTGAACTGCGCATCGCAATCCGCCAGCGATTCGACGCATTGCGAATCGCGGTGCAGCAACGCCGTGCAGAGCTTATTGCCGAAACTGAAGCCGAGCTCCGTGAGCAGTATCAGACGCAGAGTCAGCGAATCGATGAGTTGAACCGCGGGCTCAAGGAAATCACTGAAGAGGCGAACCGGAAAGCTGTTGCATTGCTGCGCGAGTTCGAGGATCTGGCCGGGGGGCGATGGAAAGGGATCCGGCAGGCGATGTTCGAGGTTCCGCGCATCTGCCGCGTCGATGCCGGCCACAGCGAGCGCCACCGCACCCTGATGGCTGACATCGACAAGCAAACCGAGCTCGCGCTTCGGGTACTGGATCGACAGCAGGCGAGTTTGCTGCGCGCTCCGGACCGGGCTCGAACATTGATGGCTAAGGGGGTTCCCGCCATCGTCACGGGCCTGATCCCGCCTGCCCGCCTCTCCGAAGCCTGACAGCCCGGCGTTCCTGCCCGCAGTCTGGATGCAGACGGGGGTAAATCAGGCCCCCGAAACAGCAGTCTGCATCCAGACTGCGTCTTGGGGTTAGCGGGCGGGCGGCTGGACGAGGCCGGTCTGGTAGGCGGCGGCGACCGCTTGTGCCTTTTCGCGGACGCCCAGTTTCATCATGACGCGGGCAAGATGCGTCTTGACCGTGGCCTCGCTGATGAACAGCTCGACGGCGACATCGGCATTCGACAAACCGCGCGCCATCAAAGACAGCACTTCCCGCTCGCGCGGTGTCAGTTGAGCCATTTCTGCTGGCGTCGGAGTATGGGGCTCCGGCCGGGCGGCGAATTCGTCGATGAGCCGGCGGGCCACTGCCGGATCCAGCCAGGCTTCGCCAGCGACCACCGAGCGGATCGCGTTGACGATTTCAGCGGGGGCGGCGTCCTTGAGCAGGAATCCCGAAGCGCCCGCGCGCAGCGCAGCGTACACCGCTTCATCAATGTGGTAGGTGGTCAGGATGATCACTCCGATGGGCTGGCCGTTCTGCGCCGTCAGGCCCTCATTGACCACGGCGCGGGTTGCCGTGACGCCGTCAGTGCCCGGCATGCGAACGTCCATCAGCACCACATCCGGCCGGTGGTTGCGGATCTGGGTCATTGCCTCCGCGCCATCGGCGGCTTCGGCGACGACGGTGATGTCGTCTTCCGCGTTGATCAGCATCACGATGCCGGCTCGCACCAGCGGCTGATCATCAACTACCACGACTCGGATCACGCTGACACCCTTCCTTGGTTGCCCCCTGATGCCCCCTGATAGCCCAAGCCATCGCCGGCGGCGCGTGCACTGGTGGTGTCGTGGACGGTCCCGTGCGCGGTGTTCGAAAGCGGTAGCGTTGCAGTCAACCGGTACCCCCCGTTGTGATGGGGTCCGGCCTGTAGCCGCCCGCCGACTGCCTGAGCCCGCGCCCGCAGGCCAGCCAGGCCGCGACCGACCGACAGCGCCTGCCCGCGGTTCGCCGCCGCCGCGTTGAGGTCGTTGTCGATCTGGATGACCAGCCGGCTTTCTTCCCATACCAACCGCAGGTGCGGGTAAGAATTCACGCCAGCGTGTTTCAGTACGTTGGTCAGGCCTTCTTGCATAATCCGGTACGCGGCCAGATCAATACTGGGGTCCAGATTGCGTGGTGTTCCCTCGACATGAACGGTGACGGGCATGCCGGTCTCGCGCAGGGAAGTGAGCAGCACGGGTAAATCGGCCAGTCCCGGTTGCGGGGCCAACTCGTCGATGCTGCTGGTACTGCCGGCGGCACTGGCTTCCAGCACTCCGAGCAGCCTTCGCAACTCTGCCATGGCCTGCTTGCCGGTACTCTCGATATGCGCCAGTGATTGCCTGACCTGTGCAAAGTTCTTCTCGGCGACGCGGGATGCGCCGGCGGCCTGTAACACGATCGCGGTCACCGCGTGAGAGACGATGTCATGGAGTTCCCGGGCAATCCGGCTGCGCTCGGCCGTCACTGCTTCGCGGACGGTCTCCCGCTCACGCTCCAGCTCTTGCACGTGCTGCTTGCTGGCTTGGGTGACCCGGCCCGCACCCCATGCTCCTACTGTGGCAATGACGAGAAAGATGGTATTGGGAACAAACGACATGAGCTGGTGTGCAAAATCATCATTAACTCTAAATGCTACGCTGGCGCCCAATCCGATGGGGACAAAAGACGCAAGTAGCGCGAGTGCTGATGCTTTTTTAGGGCGGTGGACGGCGACTGCGTAAAGCGCGAGCGGAACTCCTGCGACTGGGGTGTACCAGGGCATCACGGGCCATCCGGCTACGCTGAGTACCCATTCAATGGCAAAGATGGCGACGGGGGCTCGGTTGCGCCAGGCCAGGGGCACCAGCATCAGCACCGCAAACAGCCAGATGAAGATCAACCATGGGGCGGCCGCCAGGTTGATCAACTTGAGCCAGGAAGCGAAAAAGAACAGGTTGAGGAGGAAGAGCGCCGGAATCAGGAACGCGTCCTGCTTCGCCGACGGGGAAAGGTGGATACTTTTGGGTAGCCAACCCAGAACGTTCATGGTGACGAGAGTGGGTTATGTCCCGTGGACTGATTGCCCGGCAATGTTGTTCTCTGCATGCTGAACTGATTGAAGGAGTAGTCGGGACACACGCCAGGTTTTTGGCCCCGGCACGGGTCGTATTCCCAGAAGGTGGCAATGTTATTGGTCGCGACCGCTTCGGCTGCGGTCGCGACCGGCGCTGCCACAAAAATAAAAGCGGTGGCGAACAATAACGCTGAAATTGCTATCATGACTTGTTTGCGCGCTGGCCGGCCGGTGCCACCTCGCGCCATCCCCTCGGCAGGGTGCGGTTCAGAAGAGATCATCGACTTCTCCTCGGCTGGCCAATTGATAATGATAGCGGCACCTGCATTGATCGGGGGCGACCCGCCATAGCAGGTGATGGCATCGGGGTTATTGTTGCATAGGCCATCTCTACCACACCGCTCGCCCTTGTGCCGTCCACTCAGTAAATAACGCACGTGGTCCGGTGTTGCCGGGTGTGGCGGTCTTGGTTTTGGCGCCCGGACCAGGCGCAGATGGTTTCGCCGTGAGTAGGTCGCGCAGCCGGTTCAGTGCCCGGTGCTGAGCCACTCGCACGGCGCCCGGAGTCGAGCCCACAGCTTCAGCGGTCTCTTCTACGGAAAGTCCCACCACGACCCGCAGGTGCAGGATTTCGCGCTGCTTGTCCGACACCGACTCCAGCAATCTGGCCATCCGCCCAGCGAACTCGCCATTCATCACCTGTGCCTCCGGGCCATCGGCGAGATCCGTTGTATCCGGAACATCGGGGACCGGCTCGGTGCGGTTGCGCGCTGCCGAGCGGTGAGCATCGGCCACCTTGTGCGCGGCGATGCCGTAGACGAAGGCGAGAAACGGCCGGCCCTGGTCGCGGTAGCCGGGAAGGGCCGTCAGTACCGCGATGCACACTTCCTGGGCCACGTCATCGGCAGACGGGAAGCTCCGTTCCCCACCGCCGACACGGGTGCGGCAGTACCGCAACACCAGAGGGCGGATCCAGCGGAGCACCGCATCGATGGCGACCGGATCACCATTGACTGCCGCGCTGACAAGGGCCTCGCGGTCGTTGCCCGGCGTGCTCGCCGACTCGTTGCCGACGGCAAGCGCAAGACGCGCGATGGGTGCCAACGACGCTTGCGGGTCGAGTACTGAAAGCGTAGTCACCGGGTGCCCCTTTTGCTGATTGACCAGCCACCGTGTCGGGTTGTGCGCACACTTGGCGGTGCGTGGGCACCAATATGTCGGACGGCCAGCGGCCGGTCGTCCACTTGACAGACCATCTTCGGCCTACCGCAGAGCCCGCAGGGCGGGTACATCAGTTGTTGTATCCCAGCCCCGGTCGCTACCTCGCACGGCTGATCACAGCCATCTCACCAGGGCAAAGGACCTGGGCTGTGAATATCCGATCCGGTGCGGGTATACAGCGCAGATGAGCAGTTCGAGTCCTGAACCCGCTGGGCTGGACCTGCGCCCGCTTCCCGGCGGTGAGCAGCGGCCATCGCCGCGCGCGATCCGCGCGGCCGATCCCGTTCCAGCCGACACGCTGATCCAGGTGACGCTGGTCTTGCGTCGGCGTGCCGAACTGCCGGATCTCGCCGGCATGGCGCCGATCTCCGGGGCGCAATTTGCCGCCACCTACGGCGCTGATCCCACTGATGTCGAGCTGGTGACGGCGACCGTCACCGCCCTCGGTGCGCGAGTGGTGGCGGTGCGCCCTGCCGCGCGGCAGGTGCGTATCGAGGCCACCGCGGCAGCGGTGGCCCGGATGTTCGGCACCGCCCTGGAGCTGATCACCAGCCAGGACTCGACCGGCGCGGAGATCACCCACCGGGTGCGCACCAGACCGCTCAGCGTGCCCGCCGTCCTGGACGGCGTGGTGACTGCGGTACTCGGGCTTGACGATCGCCCGCAGGCCCGACCGCAGATCCGTTACCCCGAGTCGGCCTTGGTGTCGACCAGCTACACCCCAGTACAGCTGGGCCGCATCTACCACTTTCCCGATGGCGCCGACGGTGCTGGTCACACCATCGCCATCATCGAACTTGGCGGCGGATTCGAGCAGGCCGATCTCGACGCCTACTTCGCCGGTCTCGGCATCAGCGCCCCGGTGGTGCACGCGGTAGGCGTCGACGGCGGGGCCAACGCCCCAGAACACAACCCCAGCGGCGCGGACGGCGAGGTGCTGCTGGATATTGAAGTCGCCGGTGCGCTGGCGCCCCGCGCCACCCTGGTCGTCTACTTCGCGCCCAACACCGATGCCGGTTTCGTCGACGCCGTTGCTGCCGCCGCGCATGCCACCCCGACGCCCACGGCGATCAGCATCAGCTGGGGCCTGCGCGAAGACGGCTGGATCGTGCAGGCGCGCAGCGCCATGGACGACGCGCTCGCCGACGCGGCGGTGCTCGGAGTGACGGTGACCGTGGCCGCCGGCGACGGTGGCAGCACTGATGGCGCTTCCGACGGGCGTCCGCGCGTCGATTTCCCTGCCTCCAGCCCGCACGCTCTGGCGTGCGGCGGAACCCGGCTACAGGCCAACCCGGTTACCGGAGAAGTGCTGTCGGAGACTGTGTGGAACAACGGCACGGGTCGCGGGGCCACCGGTGGTGGGGTCAGCGACGCGTTCGACCGGCCGAGCTGGCAAGCCGCAGCCGGGGTGCCGGTGCGCCCTGGCAACGGGCACGGCAAGCCGGGACGTGGCGTACCGGACGTCGCTGCGGTCGCAGACCCGCAGACCGGCTACCGGGTCCGGGTCGATGGCATCGATACCGTGATCGGCGGAACTAGCGCGGTAGCGCCACTGTGGGCGGCGCTGGTTACCCGCTTGGCGCAGGCCGCCCACCGGCGGCTGGGCCTGTTGCAGCCAGCGCTTTACAACATTCCCCGCGGTTTCCGGGACATCACCACCGGCAGCAACGGTGCCTACGCGGCTGGCCCAGGCTGGGACGCCTGCACCGGGCTGGGCGTGCCCGACGGCACCGGGCTACTGGCTGGCCTGCGCCAGCATCCGAGCCCGGCGGATTAGCGGATTAGTGGTTGCCTGATTGACGGTGTAGCCGTCGGGGGCCAAGGAGACGTCAGGATATGAGGCGGGGGGACCGCCTCGAGAGGATATGAGGCGGGGGAGACCGCCTCGAGCACCGTGCATAGCTCGGTCAGCGGCGCAGGGCGAGTCATGGGTTTGTTCCGCTGCGCAAGGACGTTTGTTCTGTTGCAAAAGGACGAAGCGCAGGACCGCAAGGTCAGTGCACCGGTGTAGACCCTTGCCAGGTGAGCTCGTACTGCTTCGCGTCCCTTCCGGTGTCCGGGAGCCGGTTGCGCGGCACCGCCAGCGGCTCCCGGGCGAATAGTTTGTGACGGTCAGCCTGGATGCCGACCGGGGATGGCTTGCCCAAGGTGGGCGAGGGGCACAGGCCGCTCATGCCCCGCGCCCCCGTCTCAGTAGTAGTGCCGCCGACCGAGTACCGGGCGTCCGACGGCGCCAAGCAGCTCGAGGATCACTCCGACCACTATCAAGATGATCCCTAGGGTCCAAAGAATCCCGATCCCGAGCAGCCATCCCAGGACAAGTAAGATAATACCAAGGACGATCATGACGTCTCCTTCGGCGTAGTTTCCCGGAACGCTACGACACGTTCTGGGAGCCCGCTTGCCATAATAGTCCAGAGTGGACTTTTAAGACAGCAGAAAACTGTCGGTGTTGCCAGAGTCCATGCCGATGTGTAAGCCGACTGAAAAGCGGGTACTCCCTGACGCTACAAGTAAGAGGGTCCTCCGGCAAACATAGGTAACCGTGCCATCGAGAAGTTAACTCGGCCATTATTGAACTGGCCAGCGGCAACGATTCGCCGCGTGCCTACGGTGGCGCCTAGAGAGCCATGATAGACCGGCCACCTGTGCAAGAGCTAGGATGATCGACTAGCGATCAGGAAGCTGCACGATGCAACCCCGCGGTTGTTACCGGGATGCTGGTGGGTCCTGCAAACAAACGGCGCACGATGCGACTGGGGTTGCGCTTCCGTTCATAGCTACCTGGTATCAGATTCTGCCGACTAGGCGCCCTCGTGCCGGTGCCACCCGTCCCCCTATGGCATTGCCCCGCAGCGGGTGCTGTCCGGCACGGTCGTCATGGCCAATCTGGAGGCGTGCCACGGCAACCCAACCACCGTGTCGGGCATTATCCGGTTGCTGTTCGAGTGTGGGCTCGGTATTCGCCGCAGCTGGCGGTGCCCGCGAATAGCGTCGATTCAGGTCACGAGCCGCGCAATGTGCCGCGCCGCTGGCAAGCAACCCCGGGGTAGCGGCGATGCGAGGCTGGTGGGCCCGATGTGACAAGGTGTGGCCGTGGCACGTAATGGCCGGCGGTGGTGGCGACGGGCTGCCCTGGTGGTCCTCGGGGTAGCCGCCGCCGCGCTGGCTGGCCGCGTGCTGTTCGACAGCAGCGACGAGTTGCTTACCGCCTTCGACACGTTGACCTCGGTGCGGGTGGGCTGGGTCGTGCTGGCTGTCCTCATCGAGGTGGTGTCCTACGCGGCGCGAGGTGCCGCAGACGCGGTAGTGCTCCGTCGCGGCGGCGGGGGAGCCGGCGTGACGACGCTCAGCGCGGCCACCTTAGCTGGTGACGCAGCTGCGTACTGCCTACCGTTCGGATTCGCCGCCTCCGGCGTGGTCATGATCGATTTGTTGCGGCGTCGACGTGTCAATACCGCGGTGGCGGGTTGGATGTTCGCGGTCTCGTCGGTCTTCTATGTCAGCTCGGTGACGGTGCTGACGCTGGCCGCCGTGCAGATCGCCGGCGACGACGACCCGGTCTCCGGTTTGCAGGCGATCAGTGTGGGGCTGCTGGGTGCATTGGTGTTATGCGGCGCCGGGTATGCCCTGCTCCGCCGGCCGCCCGTCCGCCACCGGCTTTCCCGGCTGCTACCCGTGACGTTCCGGCGGTACCACCACCGTGAGCGCCCGCCACGGTGGGTCAATGGCCGGGCGGGCCGCGTGCATGCCCTTGGTCTGGTGGTGCGCTCGTTCGTACGCAACTGGGCGCAGCAGCTGCGTACGGTGCGGTTGACGCCCCTGGTGGGGGTGGCCGTCTTCATCTTGATGACGGTGTCCTGGGTGGCTGACGTGGCGGTGCTGGCGGTGGCCTTTCCCGCGCTGAACTCCAGCCCCCCGTGGACGGGGTTACTGCTCGCGTACTGCGCTGGTCAGATCGCGGCCAGCGTGCCGGTGACCCCCGGCGGGATCGGGGTCGTGGAGGGCAGCATCACGCTGGCCCTGGTGGCTTTCGGGGGAGCCGAGACCATCACGCTGGCCGCTGTGTTGCTGTACCGGTTGATCGCCTACTGGGCTTGCATCCCTGCTGGTGGGTTGGCCTGGCTGGCGCTGCGCCTGACCTCACGCGCGCCTGCCCAGGCACCCGTCGCGGCTCAGGATGCACCGCCAACCCCGGCTGCGGTAGAGGCAGGGCCACTGCCATGAGCGCGGTGCGGTGGTGGAGGTGGGTCCTGGCCGCAGGCCTGGTGATCGCCTGCATCTTGGCGGCAGCCTGCTCCGGTCCGCGCAGCGGCGCCTCCGCCACCAGCGGAGTGTCCGGCTGCGCTGCGGTGCTGCCGCTGGCCCGCAGCGTCGTCCACGACGAGGGCACGCTCATCGAGGTACGGCGGATTAGCCGCAGCGAAGCCGACGCGCTGAGCCGGCAACTGGGTGTGAACCCCGTTGCGAGGCCGCGATCCCGTCCCGCGGTGCCCAACCAGCACCGCCCGGTCCGTTCACCTGGGTGGCCCCATACCTGCCTGGTGGTCTACCGGGGCGATTACCCGGCAGGAACGATAGCCGGCGCCAGCCCGCCGGCGGTGGCCGGTCGGTACGTGCTGATCGTGCTGCGCGTCCGGCACCCGGCAGTCGACCGCATTCTGGTCACCGATCGCCTACCGGCGGGTGTGCACTCCTGATCGGCTGATCGGCCAGGCTTAATCTTCTTTTCTGCGGTCTACGAAGAACCCACCTTGCTCGTCCACGTCGAGCTCTTGTTCCTGGAGGTCGTATACCAGGCCGGGCGCCAGGAAAATCCGGGCGCCCTGGCTTTCCAGCACGGTGTCATCGTCGGCCGGGACGCGCGCAATAGACAGTCCTAAGCCCTCTGACCGGCTGGTCTGGCTCTGCGGCGAGATCCGCAAGCCAGCACTGTCGGGCATGTGATGTTCGGCTACGAGTGCGGTGATGGCCCTGGCCGCAGCCGCGGTAACGGTCAGCATGCCGCTACCGTAAAGGTCCTTGCTGGCCTCACGTAAGCGGGAGCCGTTTCCGGCGTCATCTGAGTCAATTTTCCGATGCTGGCTCCGCTGCGGTCAGCGCTTCGACGGTGTGTTCCCGTACCGGGCGCAGCTCGAATTCCCCGAACTGGCTGCGCCGTACGGCGACGGCACTCATCGGCAAGGGTCGACTCTGCCGATGGCGGGGAGTCAGGGTCATTCCGGACCGCGGTCGGCGGTCGGAGACGGGCGCGCGCATGTGGTCCTTCTTCGTTGTGGTTTTGTCCGGCTTTCCGCGAACCGGGGTAGGAGCGGGCAGCGTGCGTACACAGCGGAACAGACCCGCATGCTCGGGCGCCCCCCGGCATCATCGACGGAAATATGGGTTATGACAGACGAGCAGGCCCGCACGACACTGCCCCCCGGGGCCTCTTTCGTCCCCGGTGCAGAGTACTCCGCCTGTCAACTCGGGTATACCTGCTATCGGATGGCCGCCGCCACGGTGCCCGGATTTCGCAGGCCCGACGAGCTTTTGCCAGCTATCCGTGCGATCATGCCGCAGAGGTAGGCTACGTGACTGTGGTCGGTCGCCGGCCAGGCAGGACCCACCAGTGCGAGGGAGACTCCGGTGGACTTGTTCCGTCCCTACTTTGTCCGGCACGCTAGGCGTCGACATCGTCAGGCTGGCCCGTGAGCACGCCCACTGGTGAGAAGGTTCCGGGTGCGGCCGCCCGCAGGGCACCGCATACGACCAAGATGGTGACGTGGTCGGGGGTGAACTGCCTGCGCCTGGAGGCAGTTCGGGTTCTCCTCGGCGAGCGCGGCTTACGGGCTACCGGATCGATGGTGAGCTGCCAGCAGCAGGACATCGAGGCCTATTCGGCGGCCTACACGCTGACCACTGACGAGACCTGTGTGGTGCAGCGCCTGACCGTCCGGACGACGCGGGCCGCCGGTGAGGGAGCCGTTACCGTGACCCGCTCGGAAGAGGGGATCTGGCTGGTCGACCACGGTCACGGAGCAGTGCGGACCAACTTCGGTGGTGCACTGGACGTTGATCTGCAGTTCAGCCCGCTGTTCAATGCGCTTCCGGTACGCCGGCTCAACCTGCACCGGCTAGCCACCAAGCACGAGCTGGCGATGGTGTTCGTGTCGCTGCCGAGCCTGGAGGTCAACCGGGTTGCCCAGACCTACCGCACCATTTCGCTGGGCCAGCCCTCAGTGGTCAGCCTGAGCAGTGACTCCTACGAAACAGAGCTCACCGTGGACTCTGATGGTCTAGTGCTCGAGTATCCCGGACTGGCCCGCCGGCCCTGAGCCCGCTGTTTCTTGCCCCCACTGGTGTTGGGGCGCGGTGAGCCGGGTCGCGGTGGCGAGCACCAGCTGCTCCCCGCCGCTGACCGCGGCCAGCTGGATCCCGACGGGTAGTCCCGTCACCTGCGGTGCGGGCACGGATACCGCAGCCCATCCCAGCAGGCTGAACGGGAGCGTCAAGGACAGCAGCGCCGGCACGACCTCGACCTGGGTGCCATCTCCAGCTGCGACCCACCGGGCACCGATCGGGGTGGCGCGCACCGGGGTAGTCGGCACCAGCAGCATGTCAATACCTTCGGCCCGCAAGCGGGTGGTCAGCGCGCCAGCCAGGTGGCGGCGGGTGCGTCGAGCAGCGATGTATTCGGCGGCGGTGTACCCGCCTGCCGCTTGCAGGCGCGTCGCGGTGAACGGCTGGTAGTCGCCAGGCCGCTCATCCAGCCAGCGCCGGTGGGTGGCGTAAGCCTCCGCGCCGACGATCACCGGGTAGGTGGCCGCGAGCTCGTCGATCTCGGGCAGGCTTGCCTCGCGCACCACGGCACCGGCACCGGCCAGTTCGTCCGCCGCCCGATCCACCGCAGCGGCGATCTCTGCGTCGTGGACCCGCCAGTAGTGATCAGTGGGACGCCCGACCACGGTTCCCGCGATGGGGACCGATAGGTCGATCCGCGACCCGCTCAGGGCTCCGAAGGCAGTGCTGACCGTGTCGATGCCGGCGCCGAGCAGGGCGACCTGGTCCAATGTCTCTGCCAGGGGGAATACCCCGGTCATGGGGAGCACCCCGCGGGTCGGCTTGAGCCCGACCACCCCACACAGCGCGGCGGGGATCCGTCCCGAGCCACCGGTATCGGTACCCACTGCCAGCGGCACCAACCCCGCAGCGACCAGCGCGGCTGAGCCGCTGGAGGAGCCGCCGGTGATCCGCTGGGGATCATGGGGATTGCGGCACGGGCCTTGCACGGCGACGTCCCCGGTGGGCCCGTAACCGAATTCGTGGGTATGCGCCTTGGCGACCACCACCCCGCCGGCTGCTCGCAGCGCTGCTACCACCGCCGCGTCCTGGCCGGCTGGCGGGGCGCCGGCGAGTACCCCGCTGCCGCACCAGGTGGGCACCCCGGTCACGTCGATAAGGTCCTTGATCACCACGGGCATCCCGTTCAGCGGCCCGAGCCGGGCCGGACCAGGGGAAGCGCACACATGCACGACAGCGTTGTGCGGATTACCGGCTAGCGCACCCACAACCCGTGCGGTTGCCGGGTGGGTCAGACCTGGACGCGGCAACGGGTGCCCTCTAGCGCGATCACGCGGCCGCCGGAGCGGCCGATCTCGCGTAGCTGGGTCAGGGCGCCGGGAGCGGTCAGGTCGATGTCGGCGGTGCCGTCTTTGTGGTGGCGACTTTCGAAGCTTTGGCGGGCGCGGTGGCCAGCCTGCAACGTGGCGGCCAGCGCGCCGGTGGATGCCAGGGAACCGCGGGCCGCACCCAGCCGGCCCAGCGCGTCATCCACCGCGTCGAGCAGGGCGTCGCGGTTGGCCTCGCACATCGCGCGTACCAGTTCGGGAGCCGAGGAGGCTACCCGGGTACCATCGCTGAACGAGCCCGCGCCCAGTGCCATCGCCAAGGGCCCACCGTCGGAGCCCACCGAGGCGAGCACCGCGGCCAGCACGTGCGGCAGGTGCGACACCCGGGCGACCGCGGCGTCGTGATCCGCCGCGCCGGCCGGTACCACGTGCGCGCCGCAATCGAGGGCGAGCCGAGCCACCTGCGTCCACACCTCCAGGTCGGTGCCGTCATCGCTACCCACCACCCAGGAGGCCCTGGTAAACAGCGTCGCGGTTCCGGCCGACCAGCCCGAGGCAGATGTGCCCGCCATCGGGTGCCCGCCGACGTAACGGGCTTGCGGCGCTCGCCGGGCTACCGCCGCCCCAACGGGTTGCTTGACGCTCACCACGTCGGTGAGCCGGCAGCGGGGGATGTGGCGGGCCACGACCGCCAGCACCTCGGCGACCGCGGGCAGTGGCACCGCGAGCACCACCAGCGCGTCGTCTGCGGTATACCGCAGCAGGTCGTCCAGAGACGACGTGACGTCGAAGCCGGCGTCGCGGGCCGCAGCGGCGGTGGCCTCAGAACGGGAAGCGCCACGGACCTTCCAGCCGGCGGCGTCGGCAGCACGCACCAGCGACCCGCCGATCAGGCCCAGCCCGATGACACTGACACTGCCCTGAGTCATGAGGTCAGCGCCTTGAGCGCGAAGCCGGCGTAGAGGGCGACACCGTGCACCATCGCCGACTCGTCGAACACGGCCCGGTTGGAGTGGTTGGCCGGTGCGGTGTCCGGCTCATGACCTTCCGGGCAGGCACCCAGGAACGCCATCGCACCGGGCACCTTGGCCAGCACGTAGGAGAAGTCCTCGGCGCCCATCATGGGGTCTGGCATGGGTTCGGCGTGGCGTTCGCCGAGAATCGTGCGGGCCAAATCGATCACGCGGTGGCTCACTTCGCTGTTGTTGACGGTGACGGGGTAGCCGTGCTTGATCGTCACGTTGGCGGTGCAGCCGTAGGCGGCCGCAACGTGCTCACAGACCCGGCGAATCTCCGTATGCAGCTTGAGGCGGGTGTGTTCGGACAGCGCCCGGATCGTACCCTCCAGTTCCGCAGTCTCCGGGATGATGTTGGTTGTCGTACCGGCAGCGATCCGGGTCACCGTGACCACGGCTGGGTCGAAGGCGCTGAACGTCCGGGTGATCATGGTTTGCAGCGTGCCGACCATGGCGGCGGCCGCGGGTACCGGATCGAGCGCGTTCTGCGGCGCGCTGGCGTGGCCCCCTTGGCCGGTGACCATCACGCGCAGCACGTCCGACGAAGCCATGATGGCGCCCGGTCGTGTCTGCACCAGCCCGCTGTCGAGGGTCGAGGTGATGTGCAGGGCCAGCGCGAGCTCGGGCGTGCCCGCGACGTCCAGCAGGCCCTCGTCGAGCATGTGCCGCGCCCCGTGGAAGCCCTCCTCGCCGGGTTGGAACATCAGCAGTACCCGGCCGGCCAGCTGCTCGCGCCGCTCAGCAAGCAGCCGTGCCGCCGAGGCCAGCATCGCCACGTGCGTGTCGTGCCCGCAGGCGTGCATCGAGCCGGGCAACTCCGAGCTGAACGGCACTCCGGACTCCTCGGTTACCGGGAGGGCGTCCATGTCAGCCCGCAACAGCACGGTGGGCCCTGGCCGGGCACCCTCCATCACCCCGATCACCGATGTGGTGCTGCCGCGCCCGGCGTGCACCTGCACCGGCAGGTCGGCCAACGCCTGCAGCACGGCGGATTGGGTCTTAGGCAGGTGCAGTCCCTGTTCCGGATACCGGTGCAAGGCTCGGCGTAGTGCCACCGTGTGCGGCTGCAGTCGCCGAGCGGCAGCGACGAGGTTGGCCGGGCTCGGGTTCTCGTTTGTGCTCGGAGACCGTACCCGGGAAAGGCTATGGGCGCGCCGCTGGTGACGAGGGCCTGGCGTGCTCACAACCGGCCATTGTCCCACTTTATCCCGCTGTTGGGGGGTTGGACATGTGATCGTACTTTCCCGCTGCGGCGGACGGCGCATACTGGTGGCATGACGATCAGCGGCTTCGCCGTCGCGGTGGTTCGCGAGGATGGGCGCTGGCAGTGCACCAAACTGGACGCTGCGGCCCTGCGCAACCTTGACGCGGCCATCACTGAGCTGCGAGGACAGCGCTCCACCGGAGCGGTCTTCGGCCTGCTCGACGTCGATGACGAGTTCTTCGTCGTGGTGCGACCCGTGCCAGGCGGGGTGGCGCTCCTGCTGTCCGACGCCGCCGCCGCACTGGATTACGACATCGCCGCGGACGTGCTGGACTTGCTGCGCGTGGAGGTCCCCGAAGAGGACGCGGTAGACGCCGACGATGTCTGGCCGGAAGGTGATCTCGGCCTGCTCGCCGATGTCGGGCTGCCTGCGGAGGAGATGCAGGTGATCATCGATGAGGTCGATCTGTACCCCGACGAGCAGATCGAAATGATCGCCCAGCGATGCGGGTTCCAGCCTCAGTTGTCGGCGCTGCTGGCAAAGCTTCCAGGATAGTTCCCGAGAGAATCCCCGGATGACCACCGTCGCCAGCGCCGACGTGGCCCTGGTGCGGCGCGCCCTGGTGGTCGCCCGTGGTGCAGTGGCCACGGGCGATGTTCCTGTCGGGGCTGTGCTGGTCGATGCCGACGGGGTGGAGCTCGCTGCCGCCTGCAATGCCCGGGAGGCCACCGGGGACCCGACAGCGCACGCCGAGTTGCTGGCCCTGCGCGCCGGCGCGGCTCGGCGGGGTCTTGGTTGGCGGCTGACCGGCTGCACCCTGGCGGTCACCGTGGAGCCGTGCACCATGTGCGCCGGTGCGCTGGTGGCGGCCCGGGTGGATCGGCTGATCTTCGGTGCCTGGGAGCCTAAGACTGGCGCGGTCGGCTCGGTCTGGGACGTCGTGCGTGACCGCCGGTTGAATCACCGCCTGGAGGTGTACGGCGGTGTGCTCGCCGAGGAGTGCGCGCAGCTGCTTCAGCGGGTGTGGCGCGCGTGAGTGGCCAAGCTGGGCTGCGCTGCTCAGCGGTGCCGCCGGCTCGGGTATCCTCACCGGCGGTAGCGTGTCCGAGCGGCCGAAGGAGCGCGCCTCGAAAGCGCGTGAGGGTTCACGCCCTCCGTGGGTTCAAATCCCACCGCTACCGCCACTGACCACGGAAGCACCGGTCACTTTGCTCAGCAGTCGGTCACCGATTGCGGGCCTGGTGAGCATTTGCGGCCGCGAAGCTGACGCTCGGACCGGTTCCCTTGACCGATCTCGGACTTGCTTCCACCGCGGCACAGGTCATCCCGGCCATGCACCCGGAAAGTGATCAGGCTCTGCCCGGCGATCAGTTCGCGGCGGCACGATCATCCATGGCGAATTGACGAAGCTCACGGTGCTGCTCGTTTTCGGCTCCCGGCCGGTTGGGGTGGTGGATCGGTAGAGTCGGCCTGGTGATCTCCAATGGTGTGACATCGGGTGGGAGGTTGCTCGGGATCAGCGATGTGCATGTGGGCAATCCCGAGAATCGGGAGGTCGTTGAGGGTCTGCGAGCTGAGTCGGACAATGACTGGCTGATCGTCGCTGGAGATGTAGCAGAGCAGATTTCCGAAATCGAATGGGCACTGCGGGTACTGCGTGATCGGTTTCACACAGTTATTTGGGTGCCGGGAAATCACGAGCTTTGGACACCCCCACGGGACCCGGTCATGCTGCGCGGTCAGGCGCGTTACCAGTACCTGGTAGACCTCTGCCGTGGGCTGGGTGTGATCACCCCTGAAGATCCCTATCCGGTCTGGCAGGGTCTGGGCGGCCCAGCCCGGATCGCGCCATCGTTCTTGCTTTATGACTACACGTTTCGGGTTGATGGCACGCATACCAAGGAGCAGTCGCTGGCCTATGCGCATCAGACCGGGGTCGTGTGCACTGACGAGGTTTTGTTGCACGCGGATCCGTATCCCAGCCGGGAAGCGTGGTGCCAGGCCAGAGTGGCCGAAACCGAGCGACGGTTGGTCGCCTGCGATCCGGGCGTGCCGTTGGTGTTGGTCAATCACTGGCCGCTGATTCGAGAGCCGACTCGGAGGTTGCGGTATCCGGAGTTCGCCCAGTGGTGCGGAACCCAGCTGACCGCCGAGTGGCACCGTCGGTTCAACATCGCGGCAGTGGTGTACGGCCACCTGCATATCCGCCGCTCTACGGTGCACGAGGGGGTGCGGTTTGAGGAGGTTTCACTGGGTTATCCGCGGGAGTGGATCCCCCGGGGCCTTCCTCGCCCCGTACTGCGGCCGATCCTGCCGGCGCAGGAGGCGTCGTGATTGACAGGGTCCTGCCCGACGCCGTGGCCAGCAGTGAGGAGTTCGATGATCCGCCGGATGCGGTGTTATTTCCGGAAGAGGCGGCGGTCGTCAGCCGGGCGGTGGAGAAACGACGCCGGGAATTCCAGACGGTACGGCACTGCGCCCGGCGTGCATTACGCGAACTCGGTCTGCCTCCGGCGGCGATACTGCCCGGCGAGAACCGGGAACCGATATGGCCACCAGGCGTGGTGGGTAGCCTGACGCACTGCACCGGTTACCGGGCAGCCGCGGTCGCCCACCAGCGGGATGTGCTCACCGTCGGGATCGATGCCGAACCGCATGAACCCTTGCCACCAGATGTCGCGCAGGCTATAGCCCGCGACGAAGAGCTGGCGGGACTGGCCGAATTGACTTCGGCGGACAGCGCGGTCTGCTGGGACCGGGTCTTGTTCTCCGCCAAAGAGACGGTGTACAAGGCATGGTTTCCCCTAACCCACCGTTGGCTGGGTTTTGAGCAGGCCAGCATCACCATCAACCCTCCGATGATCGGCCACACCGGCGGCACCTTCTGCGCCCGGCTGCTGGTGACCGGACCGGTCGTCGCCGGCGAAGTGCTCACCAGGTTCGACGGCCGCTGGCTGGCCACTGACGGTTTGGTGATCACCACGATTGCCTGTTGTTAGCCCTGGGTTGGTCGACTACGTGCCTCGGCTCTGCGGCAGCCAGCGCCTGCCTGTGACCACCGGCCCACGGTTGGGCATCCGGTGAACTGGTGTTGCCGCCAGAGGTGATACATGTGGCGCGAGTAGCCGGTGGCGCAGACGAACTTGTGATGAGGGACAGGCGTGACGCAGCCGTTTCGGGGGTCGGTGCTGGAGGCGACGGTGGACTGGATCACGTTCGCCAACCCCGAGACCGGATACCCCGTCGCTCGGGTGGACACCGGCCGTGGTGGGGATCTGGTCACGGTGGTGGGGTCGCTGCTGGGGGCGCAGCCAGGTGAGGCGTTGCGGGCGATTTATCTGGCGCCGTTTCACCGCGCAGAGATCTCCCTGGCCAGCCAATTGCTGACGTTGCTGCACACCAGCGCGGATCGGATGGCGGCCTTTCGTACGGTCGATTGGGACAAGGCGCTGGCCTGGCTGCACCGCCATACCCGCGCCGAACTCGCTCCCGAACAGCACGCCGCGGTCAAGCTGGCCTTGACCGAGAAGCTAGCCGTCCTGACCGGTGGTCCGGGCTGCGGGAAGAGTTTCACCGTGCGCTCGGTCGTCGCCCTCGCCGCGGCGAAACGTGCCAAGATCGTGTGAGCCGCCCCGACCGGGCGAGCCGCCAAGCGCTTGGCCGAGCTCACCGGACACGACGCCGTCACGGTGCACCGCCTGCTAGAACTCAAACCAGGCGGGGATGCCGCCTACGGCAAGGACCGGCCGCTGGACGCCGATCTCGTGGTGGTCGATGAGGCCTCGATGCTGGATGTGTTGCTGGCCAACAAGCTGACCAAGGCCATCGCGCCCGGAGCGCACCCGCTGTTCGCCGGAGATGTTGACCAGTTGCCCTCGGTGGGTGCCGGGGAGGTCCTGCGCGATCTGCTCACGCCGAGCACGCCGATCCCGCACGTGCGGCTGACCCAGATCTTCCGCCAAGCCAGCCACTCTGGAGTGGTCACCAACGCGCACCGCATCAACGCCGGGGACTACCCGCGCACCCACGGCCTGGATGACTTTTTCCATTTCGCTGTGGAGGACGCCGAGCAGGCTGCCCAGGTCACCGTTGATGTCGTGGCCCGGCGGATTCCCGCCAAGTTCGGCCTCGACCCGCGCCACGACATTCAGGTGCTGACCCCCATGCATCGGGGTGCGACCGGCGCCGGTGTGCTGAATACCTTGTTACAGGAGGCGCTGACCCCGGCCCGGACGCCGCCACACCACCCTGGACTACCGGCTGGGCCACCAATAGTCCGGCCATCGCTCACCCCGCGATCCTGCACCCGACACCCCCGATACCGCCTGATCTTCCAGGTCGCTCACGCGCAGGTCGCTTCGACCGCTCACCGCTGGTGGTGGACCGTTGAGCGACGCCTATCCGCGAGCCTCCGCCTGTAAGAGCTTGATCTGTGCAGGGATGTCGAGGCACTCATACCCACGGCCCCCAGACCCGGGCTGGGAAACATCCGAGGGGGAATCAGTGTCTCGTGGTAAGCACGCCAAACCGGCCGCGCATCACCACTTGCCGACTGCGCTGGCGGCGGTCACCCTAGCCGCCGGGGGTGTCCTCGCCTGCGTCGGCAGCGCGACTGCTGCACCCCTGCCCAGCAGCACCGCGAGCCGGTCCGCCGGTGAGGCCAACATCATTGCGCTGCGGGCGTTGGACGCGGCGCTGTCGCAGCTGGGCACCCGCTACCGCAGCGGCGGCAGCAGGCCGGGCGGGTTCGACTGCTCCGGCCTGGTGCAGTGGTCCTACCGCCAAGCCGGACTCTCTCTGCCCCGCACCGCCGCCGCGCAGTCGCGCATCGGCGTCCGGGTGAGCCTCTCGCAGATCCGCCCTGGAGATCTGATCTTCTATTCCTACGGTGGTCGTGTCGGACACGTCGCGATGGCCGCCGGGGACGGCATGCTCATCGAGTCGTCACAGTCCGGCCACCCAGTGGCCAAGCGTCGGATCTACACCAGGGGACTGGCCGCGATCCGACGCGTTGCCTAGCCACCGCCCACACCATGTGGTGCCGCAGCGCGCCGGCCGGGGCGCGGCTCGTGATGCGGTACGGATGAGAAGACGGGTGCTGCCAGGAGCGCGGCCCCGAACCGCCACGGGGGCGCGGCAAGAAGCGCCGGAGTTCATCTCGCCGACTTCAGCAGCGATCCGAAGTCGGCCACCGGCCCGAGGTGGGTCAGCTTGTCGGGGTTGACGATCGAACTGATGCTCGTGATCCGACCGCCGGCGATATCGAGCGCCAGCACGCCGATCAGCCGTTGCTGCGCGTCGAGATAGAGCGCTCCCGGGCCGCCGTTGACCTCGACGGGGCGCAACGACACGCCCGGAAGGCGGGCGGCCAGGCGGACCCAGTTGATCAGCGTGCGCGCGACACGGTCGCGCCCGCGCAGCGACCGCGCGAGCGCCGGAACCTTGCCACCGCCGTCGCCGGTCAGCTCCACGTCGTGAGCGAGCAGCGCCTCGAGCCCAGCGAGATCGCCTTGCTCGGCCGCGGCGAAGAACCGCCGTGCCAGCTCGTCGCGCTGCTCGCGCGTCGGGTGGAAGCGGGGCCGGCCCTGCTGGACGTGGCGTCTGGCGCGGGTGGCGAGCTGGCGCACGTTGTCCTCGCTCTTGCCGACGATCGCCGCGATCTCCGGATACCCGTAGTCGAACACATCGTGCAGCAGCAGCACGGCGCGCTGCTCAGGCGAGAGGCTCTCCAACAACACCAGCATGGCCAGCGAGAGCGAATCGGCTGTCTCAGCGTGCCGAGCCGGATCATCCCGGCCGTCGGTGATGATCGGCTCTGGCAGCCACTCGCCGACATAACGCTCGCGGCGGGCGCGCGCGGAGCGCAGCTCGTTGATCGCCAACCGGGTGGTCACGGTGGCGACGAACGCACGCGGCGCTGCGATGTGCTCGCCGGCATCAAGCGCCTGATGCACCCGTAGCAGCGCTTCCTGCACCACGTCCTCGGCCTCGGACACGCTGCCGAGCATCCGGTAGGCGATCGCGAACGCGACCGGCCGCAGCTCGCCAAGCAGTCGCTCGCGATCGGTCATGCCGCTGCGAACCCCTGCCGCCAGCTCGGATGCGCCGGGCGCCACGCCAGCTCGCGCTTGGCCTTCGCGTTCGACGCGCCGCGGGCGTCGGTCATCATCACCACGCCGGCTTCCCCGGCCAACAGCCGCCCGACAAACCGCGGCACGCGGAGGGGTTTTTTGGCGCCCAGCTCCTGAGCCAGCGCTGGCAGCCACTCGGCGACCGGGGCGGGATCGTCGTCGACGATGTTGTAGACACCACGGCTGCCGTGCTCGACCGCCGCTACCGTCGCCTGCGCCGCGTCGGCGATGTGGACGAAAGACCACACCCCGCCACCGTCGCCGATCAGCGGGAACTTGCGCCTGCGGACCAGCTCGAACTGCTCCCCGCCCGGCGCCATCGACGTTCCCGGCCCGTAGAACGCCCCGTAGCGCAGCACAATCCCCTCGGTCCACCGCGCATCCAGGACCGCCTGCTCGAGGTGCCGGATCGCGGCCAGGGTTTCGCGCATCTCCCGGGCGGGCTCGGGATCAAGCGGCTCCTCCTCGCTTTTCACCGGCCCGCCGGTGCGCACGTACGGCCACGCGCCATAGCTCTGCGCCACAAACCGCCGCACCCCCATCGCCTGCCCTGCTGACAGCAGGTGATCCGTCCCCTCGGTCCGCAGGCGGTTGGTCAGCGCGAAGTCGCGATCGAAGTGACGCAGGTCAAGTGACCCGATCGCGGTCAGCTGATGGACGATCACGTCCGGCCTCGCCCTCGCCACGGCCTGCGCGACCTGATCGGGATCAAGTGCGTCCGCGACCACCGGCACAGCGCCCAACTCCGAGACCAGCGCCTGCTTCGACTCGCTACGCGTCATGCCATGAACCTCATGACCCGCAGCAGCCAGACGGGGCACCAGCTGCTTTCCAATCGCTCCCGTCGCACCTGCCACAAACACTCTCATCATCGACTCCCTGAGTCGAGGAACACCTGCACCCACAAGACAAGACAGCTGCCCTGGCTGTGACACCTCCGAGCACCCTGGCAGAGAAACGGTCCCGATCGGCGTTCGCGTCGGGAAGCCGGCCAGAAAGTCTCACTGCCGGACTGTCGGAATGCGCGGCTTACGCCCTGTGGTGCTCAGTTCCCTGATGAGTGTTACCGACTTGCCGGCCAGCGCGCGGGCGATGTAGTAATCGATACCCGGTAAGCTGGCCAGTCCCATGATGATGTGCCGTGCCCGCAGCTGCGCGCGCGAGTGCGGGAGAAACCAGCGGATCCCGTCGCGGGCGACTCGTTGTTTCTCCTCGGCCACCGGCCGCCACAGCCGCTCGTAGCGATCAAGCGCGGCGTCGATGGAGCGAGCCGTGGCCAACTGTTCGGCGAGGACGTAGGCACCGGCAATGGCCAGCGAGGCGCCCTGGCCGGCGAGCAACGACACCGCATACCCGGCGTCTCCGAGGAGCGCGACCCGGCGGTGGCTCCATTGCGGCAGCTCGATCTGAGCGACTTGGTCATAGTACACCTGGGCTGCGGGTGGGCAGCGATCGAGGGCTCGCGGGATGACCCAGCCCAGCGAGCCGTACTCGCGGCGGATCGCCGCGACGGGGTCGCGCGGCAACGTGGGGTCACAGGTGCGGTGCACGGCGAAGGTGGCGACCCGCCCGTCGCGCAGCCCGTAAAGGCCCATCTGGCGGTCGATGGTGTCGGTCAGGCACAACCGCCCCTGCAACTCGGCGTGGATCTGCGGATCATCGAAGACGAACGCCGCGGTGTGGAAACCGAGGTAGCGCAGGTAGCGATGCTCCTCACCGAAGACCAGCCCCCGCACGGTCGAGTGAATCCCGTCGGCTCCGACGAGCAAGTCGGCATCCAGCGTGCCACCGTCGCGCAGCGTGACTCGCACGCCGTCGGCGGTGTTGTCGACGGCGTCGAGGCTGGTAGCGAAGCGCAGGTCGACGTTGCTGGACAGCTGCTGGCGCAGCGCCTGTTCCAGATCCGGTCGCAGGATGCTGAACAGCCGGTCCTGCATGATCTTGCCGAACTGCTCGAACCGGAGCCTGGCGCGGCGGCGTCCCGTCTCGTCAAGCCAGCTGGCCTCCTCGAACCGGTATCCCAGCTGCTGCAATCGGGGCAGCAATCCCATGACCTCGGCGGCGTCATATCCAGGCCCAAAGAAGTCGATCATGTAACCCTGCGGTCGAGGGCCGGGTGCCTTTTCCAGCACCACCACTTTCCAGCCGAAAGCGTCGAGTCGCTGGGCCAGTGCGAGCCCGGCGATCCCGGCTCCACAAATGACAACTTTCATCCTCGCGGACCGTCCCTTCTTCGCTGGCCTGCGCGGCCGGCGTGCGTGGTCTACCGCCAGCTCACGCGGACATTGAGTTCGATCAAGCCTCTTCGCCGGGGATGCCTTTGAGCCCGTTCTGATAGATCGACAAGACCTCGGCGCCCCAGCGCCGCAGGCCCGGGACCGACAGCGGGTCGACGCCCAGAACGTCGGCCAGATGCGTGCGGAGGATCACCACCGCGAGATCGTTGACCAGCAAGAAGGCTGCACGAACCTCGGGGTCGGTCCCCCTGGCCGCCCATCCGGCTTCGGACAATCCCGCAAGTGCCTGCCGGCTCAGCACATGCAACCTGCGAAACAGTGCCGCTCCCGCAGGCACCCCAGCCAGGAGCATGCGCCCGAGGTAGGCCGGAATCGCGGAATCGGGCGGCAAGACCCTGGTGACCACTTCGGCCAGGGTCGGCAACGCTCCCACCTCGAAGGAGTCGCCGCCATCACGGGGATGGGAGACCTGACTCAACATCAGCTCAAAGATCCGCACGACGTGGTCATCGACCGCTTCACGCAACCCGTCTTTGGATCCGAAGTGCCGGATGACCAGTGCGGGAGAAACACCCGCGGCTGCTGCGATGTGGCGGACGGTGACCGCATCGGGCCCATGGTTGCCGAACAGCCGCAGCGCTTCGTCGCGGATTCTCGCCCGCGCAGTCCGATCATCGGGAAGTGACTGCACATTCACCATGCTAAACAAACGTTTAATCACCTGGCAAGTTCGTGGCCTTTCCGTACTGAATGATCAAGATGACCAATGGCGAGGGATCTGCGATGGTCCCGTCGGGGACCCAGGGGCTTGACGGAGGAGCGGCGAGTGGTCGGCTGGCGCTGGTGAGGCGAGGGATGAACAACCGGTGCCGTGCAGTCGCTGGCTCGGGATGGCGCCGCGCCGGTGCACTGACCGCTCGTAGGCCCTCGATCCGGTTACCGGTCGATGTGTGGCGGCGTGGCTATGACTGGTTGCGGGGATCGGCGCCGGGTCTGGTGCCGTTGGCGTTGCTGGTCGGTGCTGGTGCGGGCGCCGGGGCGGTGGTGTTTCGCTACCTGATCGTCTGGTTTACCGAGCTGTTCACCGGAAGGGCCGATTACAGCGACGCGGGTCGGGTGGCCAGTCCCCATTTTCCCGGTTTAGGGATCTTCTTTGTGGTCCTGGTTCCGGTGCTGGGTGGGCTGATGTACGGGCCGATTGTGGACCGGTTTGCCAAGGAGGCCCGCGGGCACGGGGTGCCGGAGGTGATGCTGGCCGTCACCGAGCGGGGCGGGCGGATTGCTCCGCAGGTGGCGATCGTGAAGTCGTTGGCCTCGGCATTGTGCATTGGCTGCGGCGGATCGGTAGGTCGGGAAGGTCCGATCGTCCAGATCGGTTCGGCGCTGGGCTCGAGCATCGGGCAGGTCCTGCGCCTATCGGACGCTCGGCTGCGGCTGCTAGTGGCCTGCGGCGCGGCCGGCGGTATTTCTGCCACGTTCAACGCTCCCATTGCAGGAGTGTTTTTTGCTCTCGAGTTGATCCTGCAAAACTTCGCCACCGAGTCGTTCGGGGTGGTGGTTCTGGCCTCGGTCACCGCCGCGGTGATTGGACGAGCCGCCTTTGGCTCTACCTCGTTTCTGAGCCTGCCGACGTTTCATGCCGTCGCGCCCGTGGAGTACCTGCTCTATGCCGGTCTCGGTGTTCTTGCGGCCGCGACCGGAGTGGTGTTCACCAGAGTGCTCTATGGCACCGAAGACCTCGTCGATCGGCTATGGCGTGGCCCGGAATGGCTGCGTCCGGCCGCGGGCGGAGTTTTGCTCGGGCTGTTGCTGCTGGGATTGCCGCAGATGTACGGCGTGGGCTACCCGGTCCTGGAAGCCGGCATCCGCGGGCATTACGTGCTGTGGTTTCTGCTCATCCTGCTGATCGGAAAGATCGTCGCAACCAGCCTGACGATCGCGATCGGTGGGTCCGGTGGAGTGTTCGCCCCCTCGCTGTTCATGGGGGCCATGTTCGGCACCGCCTACGGGCTGGCCGCGCAGCACCTGTTCGGGGCTGCGGTGGGTCCAGCCGGCGCCTACGGACTGGTGGGCATGGGCGCGGTCTTCGCCGGCGCCGCCCGCGCCCCGATCACCGCCGTGCTGATCATCTTCGAGCTGACCGGTGACTACACGATCATCTTGCCGCTGATGGCGGCAATCGCCCTGGCCACCGGCGTGAGCGCGATACTGAGCACCGACACCATCTACACACTTAAACTCCGCCGTCGCGGCATCGACCTGCTACGGGGCAAAGCAGCCAACCCCATGCAGCTGCTCACCGTCGCCAACGCCATGCAACCCACACCGGCGGCCCTCACCCCCGGGACACCGCTCAATGCGATCATCGACCGGCTCGCCACCGAAGGCCGCGACGCGCTGCCCGTAGTCGACGCCGACCGGATTTACCGAGGTACCGTCACCGCCCGGGACGTGGAAGACAGCGCACAGGACAACGCACTAGAAGCCACCGCGGCGACCCTGGCCCGCGCGGTGCCCATCCTGCATCCCGACCAGAGCCTGGAACACGCTCTTCGTCTGCTGGTGCGCCAGGATCGGTCGGGTTTGCCGGTCACCTCCAGCGAAGATGGCCGGGTTGTCGGCTGGCTAACCCACCGCGACGTCCTGTCCGCCTACAACACCCGGCTGCACCAAGGTGTGGCACAGGCCCAGGCGGCTTCGAACTCCAAAGTCCTCACCGCGCCGACCTCGGCAGCAACGCCAGCACACGACACCGGTGAACCTGCCGCGCCGGTGGGGGGCTCCATCACCCGTTTGCAGGGCTACCGGGTCGTCGACCTGGAGCTGGTTGGTAAGAGTCCACCGGTCGGGCAGCGAATAGGGCAGGTTGCCTGGCCCCCGTCAGCCCTGCTCATCGGGCTTCGTCGCCACGACCAGGTGACCACCGCAACCGACGACACCCGACTCGCCCAAGGCGACCGGCTGACCCTCCTTGTCCCCGCAGAACATGCAGACCACGTCACCGAACATCTACAACGGCGATCACCCACAGAGTCCGGCTCACCAGCCGAACCACCGTAACGTCAACCAAGCGGCCCACCCACCGCGAACGCCCGGCCGTGGCCGCCATCCGCACCGCCGAGCTTGTGCCGCAATTGCTGAAGTGCTCGATTCCGGGTGGGGCCGATTCCGCCGAGTGGGATTCCAGTGGTTATGGCGATCCGGGCGTAGGGTTGGGGATTGTCGGTGAACAGTGCTCGCAGGACAGTGCGTCGGCGCGGCGGCAGCTCGTCAACGTGTTCCCACAGCCACCGTATTGTCTCGGCTTCGATGGTGATGTGCTCTGGCCCGGTTGATGGATCAGTAGCGACTTCGTGTGCTGGAGGCGCGAAGTGGTGAATGGATGTGATGTGGCTCAGGATCCGTAGGCATTCGCGGCGGGCAGTGGTCGCAAGCCAGGCGCCCAGCCCTTGCGGATGCCGTATCCGGTGGGCGTTTTCAGCCAGCCGCAGCCAGGTGGTTTGTACTGCATCGAGGGTGTCGGCGTCTTGTAGGCGAAAAGATCGCACCGTCGCCCAGATGAGAGTGCTGTAGCGGCGCAGAATTTCTTCCCAGGCTGCGGGGTCTCCCTCTGCGGCGCGTGGTAACAGGTTAGCTATGTCGCTGGTGGAATCGGTGGAGGAATCATTGCTGGTGGTGATTGGCATTGGTATCGGGCTCCTCCTTTGCGGTGCGGTGGGTCCGAGTGCGTGTCGAAGCTGGGCAGTAGGATTAGCAGGGTTGGTGCCAGACCATGACCGGCCCATTTGGTATGGGATCGGTGTTCTGGGCGACGCGGTGAGGTCTGGGATGAGGATGCGAGGCTTCGTGCCTGCTAGCCCCGGTGAGACACCAGTCGTTTAAGGGCAATTGCCTGCGCCGGCTAGCGTTTCTGGCGCAGGTTGGCAATCTGCGTGCTGGCCGGAGTGGGTTACCTTTGATACGCATGCTGGATGGTTGCTGCGATTCGCGCTGTGAGCGTGATGGCGCAGCACTGATGGCACATCCGTATTACCTGGCAACCTCCCTATGAGGTTGCCAGGTAATTACCCTGCGTAAGTCTCAGGAGACGGACGGCTGCTCGTTGCCAGGACTGGGATCTCGTCGTGGTCCGCCAGGACCTCCTGGAGTTCGTGGAGTTCTCGCACGCATTCGGCTATCCGCCGGTACTCCCGATGGACTGCATGGGTCTGCAACATCGATCCGATCAAGACGCCGAAGGCAAACACCAGAGCTGCCAACAGCACGACGATGTTGGTCATCTCCCTCACCTCCTCGACAGACTGTATATGTATAACATATACGTAGACAAGCCGAAGTTCGGTCAAACCTGCCCGTCAGGCGTGATGTCGCCGCTGGTCATGCAGGACGGCGCCTGGTGTCGAGAAGCGAGGACCTGTGGATGACGATCTTCGTGGTGAGCGAGCGGGCGCTGCGAGATCGCTGACCCGTGGAGCGGAAGGACCGACTGTAGAACGTCTCTGTTGACGTATTTGTTATACGCCAGTAGGCTGCTTTCCGATGTGGCATGCAGGTTGTCGCGGTCAGCTTCGGCTAGGCAGAGAGAGGAGATCTGATGGCCAGCGAGTCGTCTCCCATCTGCTTCCGGGTGCCCGCTGACGAGCGATCCCTGCTGGAGGTGGTCGCCCGGCACCAGGGGCAGACCCTGTCTGCGTTTGTCCGAGATGCTGCAATCCGTGTCGCCCAAGGCCTGATAGACGAGTATGGGGCTGAGGCGATATTCAAGACATTCGAGACCACGGAGACTCAGCGCGCTGAACAGACCAGGGCGAGGGTAAATGAGTTTCGTACTCGTTTGCTCTCCCAGTACCGTGGATCATCCGGCTGAATTTGGCAGTGCCCGGAGGCGATAATGATCAACAGCGGCGAAGCCGAATCCCGCGCAGTCGCGGGGGCGGTCCGGGGCGCTATGGGTCAGATTCGCCTCGACGCGGGTGTGAACATCACGGGCCTGCTGGTCGACATGGGCAGCGCCGCGAGCGTGGACTACCGTCAACATTTCATGTGTTGGCAGCTCACCACGGTTCTTCGACCTTCTCTTGCCGAGAAGGTGGCACCTGCGGTGGTTCGCAGCGTGGTTGCGCGGGAGGCAGCGCGCTCGGGCGCCGGATTCCTGAATGGTCGGTCGTGGCGTGCGGGGTCACCGCCATCGGGCCTCCTGTGGATGACGAGCTACGGAGAAGTGTCCGCAGCTCCGGCAGGGAGCGGTGATGACACTGGCGTGGTCAGCGACACTGCCGGTGCACGACTCCTGCACCCACGACCGGGTCAAGCAACGTCCGAAACCCGACGGTGCGGGTACGCACGTGACTGCATTGGTCCAAGGTGGCTTGCCGAGACGGCGAACGGCTCACCCCGCCAGGAACTGTGCCGCACCACACAAGGCGCTTGTGTCTAGGAGTTTCTGAAAGAATAAATAAGCTTCACCGTAGCCTGGTGATATTGCCATCACCGCCGGCGTGCCGGGCGGCGACCACAACTTGATACTTGAACTGCGAAAGCGAGTCCGCGCTAGCTTGATCGCTACAGTACTTCACCAAGTGATCAAGCGCGCGTGACAAGTCAGCGGCCAGCGCAACAACAACATCATTGGTGGTCTCAACACCAGGCTTAGCCACCCAGCGCAACGCTTGTATCTTCCGCATTGTGATCGCAGCAATGTCGACGGTATTTGTCAAACGCAACTCCGCGGCATCTACATGGTCCAATGCAAGTTCATAGGTATCAGGGACCTGGAATTCCTCTTTAAGTGTCTCGAACGCCGCTGAGGTCGCAGCGTAGAGATTGACCAGCTCCGGCGGTTTAGCACGATCTTCCTCGGTAATCATTGTTCACCGCGCCCGATCCCGTGACTCGACGACTGACTCGAGGTCGTACGGTCGCACCATGCCTCGACGCCGATCTCACCAGCATCGAGTGACAAGATTCCCCGACAGCCCTCGTACCGGCACCGTACCCGGCCAGGCCATGTCCCTCCACCGTAGTCGGCTAGCCGGCAGGCAGGGCTGCGTCCACCTAGGCTGTGCCTTGGCGCCTGTTTGACGACCGATCAAACCCAATGGTTGTCGTGGCGCAGGTAGAACTCCTGCTGCTCTTCGGCGCTCATACTCGCAAGCTGGGCGAATCCTTCGAAGTAGCCCTCGCGTGGCGCCCCAGGAGTGAACAACAGCAGCATCGACGCCGGAGCGTCGGAGGCGTTGTGGAAGGCGTGCAGCCCGCCGACCGGGACGTAGAGGAAGTCACCGGGAGTACCGTCGATCCACTTCTCGCCGTTGAACAGCCGGATCGTGCCGGACAGGATGAAGAAAGACTCTGAGATGGTTCGATGAAAGTGGGTGCTCGGTCCGGTGCCGTTGGCGGGCATGTCGATGCGGTACAGGCCGAACTCGCCGCCGGTGGAAAGGCCTGTGGCGAGGTAGTGCGTGCGCTGGTTACGGCTGGCGCCGGTTACGCCGCCGTCGTCGCCCGCTGAGACGAGGTCGGGTTCAGTATCGGCCGGCCGAAACGAGGAGTTGGTCAACCCCTTCGTGCCACCGTAGCGAGGTGGCGGGTAGGACAGGAACGACATGTCGGGTGCTCCTTTGCCGTGCCGAGTGAGCGGCCGACGACATCACCGGGCTGGGTTGTCCGGGTTTGAGTATGGGAGATCTGGTGTAGCGCCGCCTGTCGACCGGCCGTGAACTGCACCACGCGCAGTACCTCGCGCGGTTGCAGAATCGGCTATAGGTTTAAGGCGCCTTGCATTGTCGATGGATCAACTATTGCCTCTCATCCCACAAAGTTGCGACAACCCTTCAGATGCAGGCTGGAAATCTTGTCCCGGCGCCCGCGCCGCCCGGGGCCATGGTCGGCCTGCGTACCGGCAGCGCTGCCGGGTGCTTCACCACGGCTCTTCACTGATTGGCGCTATACCGTGGTGGCGTCGGTGTCGCTAGTTATGAGCCGGTCGCGTTTGGACAATTGTGATTGTTGTCCCGGCAGGATTTCCCGGACCAGTACGGCTGGGTCGGATGGATCACCCTGATAGATTTGCGCTAGCCGGGCCCGCCGCCTGCCCTGGTAGATCCAGTCTAGTTTTCTGCGCCATTTTTCTCTCAGCACCTCCTGCGCCTCCCCTTGTGTCATGACCCGCCACCTGCCTGCGGCTCGATGCTGCGACCAACATGGCGGTACAGCAGCTATGACTTTTCTGACTGCTGTGGCCGCTCTGGTCTACGAGGGTGAGGAGGCAGCCATGACCCATTTAGATACGGACGCTAGGGGCCTTCCCGGTGGAGCTGTACCGGGCGCTGAGGTGACCGTCGACGGTGCCTGCCGCCGCCAGGTGATCCTGTCCTAGCTCACCGGTTAGAGGACAGATGCCGATCACCTTCCGAGTGTCCGGCGCCCGTATGGCCGGCGCTTGCCCACAAGGTTTCGAGGAGTTGGCTGAACGCTTCAGCGCGCTCGATTTGCGGCATGTGGCCGGTGTCGGGAAACAGATGAACCTGCGCGCGCGGCAGGTGCGTGCGGGCCGCATTGAGGTGCGCGGCGGGCAGGATCAGGTCGCGGTCGCCCCACACGATGAGAGTCGGTATGTCCAGCTCAGCGAGGGAGCGCAGCAGCGTTTTGCGCCACTGCGGCCGGACACCCCGCACCGTGCCCAGCGCGCGAGCGATCTCGAGATAAGCCTTCGCGGCATGTGGTTGTTGCGCCAGGGTAAGGGTGTGCTCGATGCGTGCCGGGGTGACGAACGCGGGATCGTGAAACAAGCTGCGCACAATCTGCCGCGCACTCAAGCGGCTGGGTCGAAGCAGCAGCCGGCCCAGCGGGCGGATCGCGAGCAGACGCAGGCCGATGGTCACCTCGCGCCCGAAGCCCGCACTGTTCACCAACGCCAGGCTGGCGACCCGGTGGGGGCCGTCAACGGCCAGCTGCATGGCCACCGCGCCGCCCAGCGAGTTACCCACGACGTGGACCGGTTCGGCGACCCCCACCGCGTCAAGGAACCCCGCAACGAAGCGGGCCAGGGTCGCCAGCGTGTGGGGCTCGTCGAGCGGTTCGGACCAGCCGGAGCCGGCCAGGTCCAGGCTGTACACCCGGTACCGGGCCCGCAGTAGTTCGTGCTGTTCGGTCCAGTCTTCGAGGCTGCGGCCGATACCGTGCAGCAGGATCACCGGCGGGCCAGCGCCATCCACCCGGTACCGGACCTGCCGGCCGCGAACGGTGAGGTAAGACGTTGCTGTGCTCGTGCTCATGTGCGCTGCCCCATCCGCGTCGCCAACTGCGAGCGGTCTTCTGGATTGCCCGGCATTCCGATCCGGGCACGTATCGCGGCCGCGAGGATTGATCCATAGGCGACCGGCAGTAACCGGACCAGCAGATCCGGGAGCTTGGCCGACCATCCGATGAGTACGCGCCCCCGGCGCTGTTGGATGCCCTCGATGATGACCTCGGCCGCGTGGGCGGGGTCAATGGTCAGCAGGGTGTCGAATTGTGCGCGGCCGTCTTCCCATTCCTGGCGCGACACGCCGCTGCCAACCCGCGCTGACTCGGCGATGCGAGTACGGACGCCACCCGGATGGACCGACGTGACGCCGATCCGGTTGTCCGCCAGTTCCTGGCGCAGCGCCTCGGTGAACCCACGAACAGCGAACTTGCTGGCCGAGTAGGCGGCGTGGCCAGGGGGCGCGATGAGCCCGAAAAGGCTGGAAACATTGACCAGATGCGAGCCGGGCTCGGCCTTCAACGCGGGCAACAGGATATGAGTCAGCCGCACCGTCGCCCGGAAGTTGATGTCGACGACCCAGTCGAACTCGTCCAGGGTCACTTGATCGAACCGTCCGCCCAGCGCCACACCGGCGTTGTTCACCAGCAACCGGATCCGCGGATGGTCTCGCAACACGGCGTAGGCAACATGGGTGGTCGCCTCCCGGTCAGCGAGGTCCACCACGTGGGTCTCGACTGCCAGCCCAGGGTTGGCGCCCCGGATGGCTGTGGCCACGCCCGATAGCCGCTGGGCGTCCCGGTCGAGCAGGACCAGATGGCTGCCACGCCGGGCCAGCCCGTGTGCTAGCGCCTCGCCGATTCCGCTGGCGGCACCAGTGACGACGGCGGTGCCGCCATTGAAGATGTATCTCCGCATGTCAGACTCTCAGGCTGCTGGTGTCGATGGGGTCAGGCCCAGGACGCTCTGATCGGGTGCCGCGGTCCGGGCGCGGCTGAACTGCATACCCGCGTCCTGTAGCCGGCCGTGACGCATGAGCAGCACGTCCCGTGGATAGTTCTGATGCAGCCGCCACGGGGTAGCCGAGCCTTGCTTGGGCAGTTCGTGCACGCTACGCAGCACGTAGCCTGACTTCAGATCGATGATCGGCTCGCGCTCCAGGGTGTCCGGCGCTACCGGCGTGCAGATCTGGAAGCCACGCCGATCCATGTGGTTGAGCAGGCGGCAGACATACTGGCTGACCAGGTCAGCTTTCAGCGTCCACGAGGCGTTGGTGTAGCCGAGGGTCAGGGCGAAGTTCGGCACGCCGGACAGCATCATGCCCTTGTAGGCCACGGTGTCATTGAGATTGATGTCGGCGCCGTCGACGCGCAAGGTCATGCCACCGATCGGTAGCACGTTCAGGCCGGTGGCGGTGACCACAAGGTCGGCTTCCAGATCAGTCCCGGAGACCAGCTTGATCCCATGCTCGGTGAACGTCTCGATGCGATCGGTGACCACCGACGCGCGGCCGTCGCGGATCGTTGTGAACAGATCACCATCGGGCGCCAGGCACAGGCGTTGATCCCACGGGTTGTAACGCGGCGCGAAGTGCGTGTCGACGTCATAGCCCTTGGGCAGCTGCGCTGTGGCGCTCTTACGCACGAACGCCTTCATCACACCGGGAGCGTGCCGGCTGACCTGGAAGACGAGCGTGGCGAGCAGGGCGTTTTTCCACCGGGCCAGGGAGTAGGCCACCTTGGGCGGCAACCAACGGCGCAGAACGTCGGCGATCCCGTCTCTGGAGGGCAGCGACGCCACATAGCTGGGTGAGCGTTGCAGCATCGTCACGTGCGCAGCCTTCTCCGCCATCGCCGGGACCAAGGTCACCGCGGTGGCGCCGCTGCCGATGATGACCACCTTCTTGCCGGCGTAGTCCAGATCGGTGGGCCATTGCTGAGGGTGGATGATCTGGCCGGTGAAGCGCTCCGTGCCCGGTAACTGAGGGGTGTAGCCCTTGTCGTAGCGGTAGTAGCCCGAGCACACGAACAGGAAGCCGCACGTCAGCACTACCGGCTCAGCGGTGTCCGTCCGCTGCGCCTCGACGGTCCAGCGAGCATGCTCGCTGGACCATTCGGCGCGCAATACCCGGTGATGGAAACGGATGTGCTGGTCGACCCCGTACTCGCGCGCTGTTTCCCGGATGTAGTCGCGGATCGAGTCGCCGTCAGCGATGGCTTGGGGATCTGTCCACGGGCGAAACGAGTAGCCGAGGGTGAACATGTCGGAGTCCGAGCGGATACCCGGGTAACGAAACAGATCCCACGT
>JAJPIR010000083.1 GCA_021324675.1 Actinomycetota bacterium | reverse complement strand
GTCCCGGGGCAACCAGGCCACCCAGACAAGGAGTGCCCGCTAGTGGGTCAGAAGATCAACCCGCACGGCTTCCGGCTCGGTATCTCGACCGACTGGAAGTCCCGCTGGTATGCAGACAAGCAATACGCGGAGTACGTCAAGGAAGACGTCGCCATCCGCAGGCTGCTGTCCAAGGGTATGGAGCGGGCGGGCATTGCCAAGGTCGAGATCGAGCGCACTCGCGACCGCGTGCGGGTAGATATCCACACCGCCCGTCCGGGCATCGTGATTGGCCGGCGTGGAGCGGAGGCCGACCGGATCCGGGCCGAGCTGGAGAAGCTGTCCGGTAAGCAGGTGCAGCTCAACATCCTTGAGGTCAAGAATCCGGAGGCAGAGGCACAGTTGGTCGCCCAAGGTGTGGCCGAGCAGCTGTCCAACCGGGTCGCGTTCCGGCGTGCAATGCGTAAGGCTATTCAGTCGGCGATGCGCTCTCCCCAAGTCAAGGGCATCCGGGTGCAGTGTTCGGGACGTCTGGGCGGCGCTGAGATGTCCCGCTCCGAGTTCTACCGCGAGGGCCGGGTACCCCTGCACACGCTACGTGCTGACATCGACTACGGGCTGTTCGAGGCTCGCACCACCTTCGGCCGGATCGGTGTGAAGGTGTGGATTTACAAGGGCGACGTGGTCGGTGGGCGACGCGATCGCGAAGCAGAAAACGCCGCCAACGCCGCCGCTGCCGCCGCTCGGGCTCCCCGGCGCGAGCGCCCAGCCCGGCGCCGGTCCGGGGCTACCGGCACGACCGGGTCGTCGACTGATGCAGGACGCGCCGCGGCCGCCGAACTCACCGACAACGCATCCGCCAAGCCGGGCGAGCCGGTTTCAAGCTCCGCCGATACCGCTGAGCACGGGGAGGGCTGAGACGTGCTCATTCCACGTAAAACCAAGCACCGTAAGCAGCATTCGCCGGGCCGCTCGGGGATGGCCTCCGGCGGTACTCAGGTCAGCTTCGGCGACTTCGGCATCCAGGCTCTGGAGCCGGCCTATGTGACCAACCGGCAGATCGAGTCGGCCCGTATCGCGATCAACCGGCATATCCGCCGTGGCGGCAAGGTGTGGATCACCATCTTCCCGGATCGCCCGCTGACCAAAAAGCCGGCCGAGACCCGGATGGGGTCCGGCAAAGGTTCTCCCGAGTACTGGGTGGCCAATGTCAAACCTGGCCGGATCATGTTCGAGATGACCTACCCGAACGAAGCGGTGGCCCGCGAGGCGCTACGCCGCGCGATCCACAAGCTGCCAATGAAATGCCGGATCGTAAGCCGTGAGGGAGGGGACGTGTAGATGGCCGCCACCACTGCGAGCGAGCTGCGCGAACTCACCGACGACGAGCTGGTCCTGCGGCTGCGTGAGTCCAAAGAGGAATTGTTTAACCTGCGCTTCCAGATGGCTACCGGCCAGCTGGACAACAATCGCCGGCTGCGTACGGTCCGGCGGGACATCGCCCGCATTTACACCGTGATGCACGAGCGTGAGCTGGGTCTGTCGGTATCTCCGGATGCTGTTGCGGGAAGTGAGGGTGCGGCGTGAGCGACGGCCAGCGTAATGAGACTGGTCAGCCGGGAGGGCGTCAGACGACCCAGCCCGGAGGGCGAAATCAGATGACCCAGCCCGGAGGGCGAAATCAGAGAAAGGTCCGGGAAGGCTACGTCGTCTCGGACAAGATGGATAAGACGGTCGTGGTGGCACTCGAGGACCGCAAGAAGCACCCGCTGTACGGCAAGGTGCTGCGGTCGACTACCAAGGTGAAGGCCCATGACGAGGCCAACTCCGCCGGTATCGGTGATCGGGTGCTGCTGATGGAGACCCGCCCGCTGTCAGCCACGAAGCGCTGGCGCCTGGTTCAGATCCTCGAGAAGGCTAAGTGATCAAGGAGTTGACGTGATCCAGCAGGAGTCGCGACTGCGGGTCGCCGATAACACGGGTGCCAAGGAGATCCTGTGCATCCGGGTGCTCGGTGGCAGTTCGCGCCGCTACGCCGGCATCGGGGACATCATCGTGGCCACTGTCAAAGAAGCCATTCCCGGCGCCAACGTCAAGCGCGGCGACGTGGTGAAGGCCGTCATCGTGCGCACCGCCAAGGAGAAGCGCCGTCCGGACGGTTCCTACATCCGCTTCGATGAGAACGCGGCAGTGTTGATCAAGCCTGACGGTGAACCCCGCGGCACCCGCATCTTCGGTCCGGTCGGCCGGGAGCTGCGGGACAAGCGATTCATGAAGATTATTTCGCTGGCCCCGGAGGTGCTCTAGATGAAGGTCCGTAAGGGCGACACCGTGCTGGTGATTGCCGGTAAGGACAAGGGCGCTAAGGGCAAGGTGATCCAGGCCTACCCGGAAACCGAGCGGGTGCTCGTCGAGGGCATCAACCGGATCAAGAAGCACACCCGGATCAGCCGTACCCAGCGGGGTGCGCAAAGCGGCGGAATTGTCACGCAGGAAGCCAGCATCCACGTGTCGAACGTGATGGTCATCGATTCTGATGGCAAGCCGGCCAGGGCGGGCTACCGCACCGATGACGAGGGCAGGCGCGTGCGGGTGTCGCGGCGCACTGGCAAGGACATGTGAGATGACTGTGACGTCAACACCTGGGACAACCCTAGAGAATGCACCTGCGGCACCGGTGCCCAGGCTCAAGACCCGATACCGCGACGAGATCGTCGCCGCCTTGCGCGAGCAGTTCACCTACGCCAACCCGATGCAGGTGCCCCGGGTCGTCAAGGTCGTGGTGAACATGGGCGTGGGCGAGGCCGCCCGGGACGCCAAGCTGATGGACGGTGCGGTACGGGATCTGACCGCGATTACCGGCCAGAAGCCGCTGGTGCGCCGGGCCCGGAAGTCGGTCGCGCAGTTCAAGTTGCGGGAGGGCATGCCCATCGGGGCCAAGGTGACCCTGCGCGGCGACCGGATGTGGGAATTCCTGGACCGGTTGTTGACGATCGCCCTGCCCCGTATCCGGGACTTCCGTGGCCTGTCGCCGGCCCAGTTCGATGGTCACGGTAACTACACCTTCGGTCTCACCGAGCAGTCGATGTTCCACGAGATCAATCCGGACAGCATCGACCGCCAGCGGGGCATGGACATCACCGTGGTCACCTCGGCGACCACCGACGAGGAGGGCCGGGCGCTGTTGCGTCGTCTGGGCTTCCCCTTCAAGGAGAGCTGATGGCGAAGAAGGCGCTGATCATCAAGTCCGCACGCAAGCCGAAGTTCAAGGTGCGGGGCTACACCCGCTGCCAGCGCTGCGGCCGACCCAAGGCGGTCTACCGGAAATTCGGGCTGTGCCGGATCTGCGTGCGCCAGATGGCGCACCGGGGCGAGCTCCCAGGTGTGAGCAAATCGTCATGGTGAGGTGCTGCGCGCCTCGCTCCACGAGTGGTGGTGCCAGCCATGGCGGTGATCGCCACTCACGGGGTGCAGCCAACAGTCGCCGTAGGCCCGAAAGGGAACCGTGGCGGGAAGGGATCACGAGGTCGCCATGACTATGACCGACCCGATCGCAGACATGCTGACCCGTCTGCGCAATGCGAACTCGGCCTATCACGACCGAGTCGTCATGC
>JAJPIR010000330.1 GCA_021324675.1 Actinomycetota bacterium | reverse complement strand
GCCACCCGGGATCTGATGGTGCCGACCGGGCAACCGCACACCTCAGCGGCGGCGGCGTAATCGAGACCCAGAATCTGAGTAAGCACGAAGGCGTCGCGGCGGTCGGTTTCCAACGCCGCAACCAATTCCCGAAGCAGGATGCCTTCGTCGAAACCGGACCGCCGCTGCGCTGGGCTGGCGGCCACGATGGCATCCCAGTCCTCGACCGTGGTGGTGCGTGGCCGTGCCGAGCTACGGCGGATTTGATCGGCGGCGACCCGCCGAGCGATCGCCAGCAACCAGGTGCGTGCCGAGGAACGGCCGGCGAAGCTCGGTAGCGCCCGCAAGGCCCGCAGGTATGTCTCCTGGGTGAGGTCCTCTGCCTCGTCACGCGCACACAGATGGCTCAGGAAACGGTACACGTCACGCTGGGTCACCCGGATAAACGTCGCTAGTGCCTCGTGGTCGCCGGAACCAGCGGCTAAAGCGAGCCTCGTGGTGGGTGCGTCATCATTTCGGGGGTCACCCATGCGGGAAGGGTAACTAAAAGTTTCCGGGAACCCCAGCTTTGCGGTGCACGACCATTGTCACGTGAACTGCACACAGTGTAGGGAGGCCCTCTCCGCCCGGCTGGACGGTGAGGACAGCGAGGCGGAACGTGATGTGGTCGACGCGCACCTGATGACGTGTCTTGCCTGCCAAGCCTTCGCTGACGCCGCAGCTCGCGTCACCAGGCTCGCCCGCACCACGGTGGCCAGCCGGGAGCCTGATGTCGTCGCCGCGGTGCTCGCGGCCGCGCCCCGATCCCGCCGCCCGCAATTGGTCGCCGCGGCGCGGGCGCTGCTCGGTCTGGTCGGACTGGCGCAAGCCGAGCTGGCCTTGGTGGCCATGATCGGTGCGCACAACAGTGGCCACGGCGGCGTGGTGCTGCAAGGCGCTTCGGTGGCCCACTTCGCGCACGAGAGCGCCGCGTGGAATCTGGCGCTCGGGGTGGGCTTTCTCTGGATTGCCTACCGGTCATCGCGGCCCTCCGGGATGGTTCCCACCCTGGCGACGTTCGTCGCTGTGCTCACTGTCCTGGTGGTGATGGACGCGATGGCCGGCGGCGTGGATGCGCCGAGATTGCTCGGGCACGGGTTGGTGGTGCTCGGCCTTGTGTTGGTGATCGTGCTGGACCGGCTGTCCGGACCTGCCGGTGGCACCGTGCCTGGAATGCCCAGCTGGCGCCAGCGTCGCTCGCGGCACGCCAAATCCGCCACCGACGCCACCTCCGACATGCCGTCCTCACCCCCTGACCTGCGTCCCACTGCCCAATACCGCCGCGCCGCCTGACTGGCCAGCCAGCTTGGACAGCCGGGTCATCGCGGACTTGGATGCCGTGTCGGGTTCGATGGCATCGCGGCGCGTTAGGCTCGCGGGTGGCAGGCATATCGCTGGAGGGGAGAGCACTGGACATCCCGCCGCTGACTTGGCACACCGCCATGACGACGTGGACGTCGGCCCCGATCGTCGACGTGGTGGCGGCAATCGCTGTGGTCGGCTACCTCATCGCGGTGGCGCGCCGGGCGCGGGCGGGGACGCCCGGCTGGCCGCTGTACGCGACCGCATCGTGGCTGTCCGGGGTGGCCGTGCTCCTGGTGTCCCTGCACAGCAGCATCGAGGTGTACGGGCATACGCTGCTGTGGGTCCACATGATCCAGCATCTTCTGCTGATCATGGTCGTTCCGGTGCTACTGATCTGGGGGCAGCCGGTTCGCCTGATCTGGGGGGCAGCGCCGGCTGGCCGCCTGGTGCGATGGCTGACCTTTCCCGTGTTCACGGTGGGCTTCTACACGGCAGTGCTGGTGATCACACACCTGACTGGTTTCCCGGAGCTGATGGCCACCCAGGCCGGGGTGCACCATCTTGAGCAGCTCCTCTACCTGGTCAGCGGCTACCTGCTGTTCTGGCCATTGGTCGGCGGGGAGGCCAGCCCGTGGCCTGTCCCGCACATCGTGCGGTTCGCCCTGCTCGCCCTGGCTATGGGAGCGGACACGCTGGTGGGCGTAGCGCTGATGCTGACCGGGCACCCGCTGGCGCCAAGCACCGCAATGATGCGCCCAGGCTGGGGACCCACCCTCCTGGGGGATCAGAACTGGGCTGGCGCGATCATGTGGGTCGGTGGCGACGGGCTGATGATGGTCCTCATGCTGATCGTCGTGGCCCAGTGGAGCGCCGCGGGCTCCCGGGCCCGGCTCGGCGACTGGCTGGAATCGGCGCGCCGCCAGTCACTGGCCACAATAGGATCCGGCGCAGATCACGACACCGTCGGGGCCAGCAGGGACATCGACGAGGACGAACAGGCGCGGGCGGCGTACAACCGGATGTTGGCTGAACTCAACCGGCGCCCGCCGCAGAGCCGCAACGGCTGATGTCAGGGCGGCGATGCGTTACCGGCTGCTAGGCACCAGCGGGTTGCGGGTTGCGCAGCTGTTCCTGGGGACCATGACTTTCGGCGCGGGTGACGGTGGTGCGCCGGTAGACGAGTGCGCTCGCATGCTCGACGCCTACGCCGACGCCGGCGGAAACGTCATCGACACGGCGGTGAACTACGCGGGTGGTGCGAGCGAGGAAATAGTCGGCCAGCTCCTCGCCGGGCGCCGGGACCGGTTCGTGTTGGCCACGAAATACACCATCACCCGCGACGGCGCTGATCCCAACGCCGCTGGTAGTCACCGTAAGAACTTGCGGCACTCGCTGGAGACCAGCCTGCGCCGGCTGCGTACCGACTACGTCGACCTCTACTGGGTGCACATCTGGGACCCGCACACTCCCATCGACGAGACCATGCGGGCACTGGACGACCAGGTCCGCGCCGGCAAGATTCTCTATATCGGGATATCCAATGCGCCGGCCTGGGTGGTGTCCCACGCGAATACCCTCGCCGAGCTGCGGGGATGGAGCTCGTTCGCCGGGTTGCAAGTGCCCTACAGCCTCCTGGCGCGCGGCATCGAACGGGAACTGCTGCCGATGGCGGCCGCCTTCGGGCTCAGCGTCGCCGCCTGGGGGCCGCTGGCCGGTGGTGTGCTGTCTGGCAAGTTCACCTCCGGCGCACCGCCCGCTGGACCGACCCGGGTCACTGCTGAGGCGATCGGGAACCGCGAGCGCGCGGTGGCGACCCTGGTCACCGAGGTCGCCGCGGAACTCGGCGCCACCCCGGCCCAGGTCGCCATCGCGTGGATCCTGAGCCGATGCCCTGCGCTGCATCCGATCGTCGGGGCACGCCGGCTTGACCAGCTCGTCGACAACCTCGGCGCGCTGGCAGTCGAGCTGCCGGCGGCGCTGCGTGAGCGGCTGGACCGGGACACCGCCATCGATCTGGGCTACCCGGCAGCATTCATCGCCGACACGGCGTCATGGGTGTACGGCGAGGCCGGCAGGCAGGTGATGGGCCGCACCGGTTCCACTCCGTAAGGAGTTACGCTGCTGGAGTGATTGGTCTGCAGTACAGCATGGCACCCCGGTGTCCGTGTTGCGATCACCGGGCCATCCTGACGGTGACGGCGGCCAACTGCCTGGTGGCGGCATCTGGTCGCCGGCTGCAGCGTTTCCGGTGCCCGTACGAGCGCGGCTGGCATGTGCGCAATCCGGCGGTCGAAGGTGGGGACACCACCCACCGCCGCAAGAAGCGCTAAGAGGACTTCCCGGCGTGCCGGTAGTCCACGATGCTGTAGAGATCCAGCCGGTCCAGATGGTGGGTGCTGCGTACCTGCCGCACCGTGCCGCTCCGCGAGCGCATGACCAGCGACTCGGTGATGGCCCGGTTGCGCCCGTAGCGCACGCCATGCAGTAACTCACCGTCGGTGATGCCGGTCATCACGAAGAACGAGTCGTTGCCCTTGACCAGATCGTTTTCCGTGAGTACTGCTTCGAGATCCAGCTGCGCTTGATCGGCGCGCCGTCTCTCCTCGTCGCTACGGGGATGCAAGCGCCCCTGCAGCACGCCGCCGAGACATTGGATCGCGCACGCGGTGATCACACCCTCCGGCGTGCCGCCGATGCCCAGCATGAGGTCGACACCCGAGTCGATCGTCGCCGCCTGCACTGCAGCAGCCACGTCACCGTCGGTGATGAACTTGATCCGCGCCCCTGTCTTGATCACCCGTTGCGCAAGCTCGTCATGCCGGGGCCGGTCCAGCATGCAGACCGTGATGTCCTCCGGCGTGCAATCCCTCACCCGGGCCAGAGCGGCGATGTTGTCCTCCGGGGACTGCCGGATGTCGACCGCGCCAACCGCGTCCGAGGCAGCGACCAGCTTGTCCATGTAGAACACGGCCGACGGGTCGTACATGGCACCCTGCGGCGCCACCGCCAGCACCGACACCGCGTTGCCCATGCCCTTGGAGGTCAGCGTGGTGCCATCAATCGGATCGACGGCCACATCGCACGGCGTCCCGGTGCCGGCGCCGACCCGTTCGCCGTTGTACAGCATGGGCGCGGCGTCCTTCTCACCCTCACCGATGACGACGACGCCATCCATCGCGACGGTACCCATCATGGCCCGCATTGCCGCCACGGCGGCGGCGTCGGCGCCGTCCTTGTCACGCCGGCCGACCCACCGGCCCGCCGCCATCGCGGCAGCCTCGGTCACGCGCAGGAGATCCAGCGCGAGGTTACGGTCGGGCGCAGGCCGG
>JAJPIR010000205.1 GCA_021324675.1 Actinomycetota bacterium | reverse complement strand
TTTTCCCGGGTTCGGTTGGCACCCGCATGCTGTAGCCGGAACGGGTGGCGGCCGGGGGGGGGGCGGGGGTCGGGGGCGGGGTGGGTGGCGGCGAGGGCGGCGGCAAGCTCGTGGGCATGGGCGGCTGCTGCGGCGGCGATCGGCGGGTCCAGGCCCGTCGCGAGCAGGGCGCCGATCACCCCGGTGAGGACGTCGCCGGAGCCAGCAGTGGCCGGCCAGGACGAGCGTGAGGGATTGACCATGACCCGGCCGTCGGGCGCAGCGATGATCGTGGTGTTCCCCTTGAGTAACACCACGGCGTTGAACCGGCTCGCCGCTGCCCGGGTGGCCGCGACGCGATCCACGCCGGGTGCCTTACCGGTGAGCCGCTCAAATTCCCGGTCGTGCGGGGTGAGCACCAGCGGCGTACCCGGATCCCGGCTGTCGGCCAGCTCGGGATGCCGGGCCAGCAGGGTGATCGCGTCGGCGTCGGCGACCACCGGCAGCCCGGCGGCCAGCACGTGGGCCACCACCTGCCGGCCAGCAGCGCCGGTGCCCAATCCGGGTCCGACGGCCCAAGCCTGCACCTGACCGGCATCGGCGACCGATCCCGTGGCCACCACCTCCGGCCAGCGGGCGCGGACCACGTCAGCGGCGGTGCCGGCGAAGCGCACCATTCCGGAGGTGGTCAGCACCGCGGCTCCGGTACACAGCACCGCCGCCCCGGGGTAGTCGGCTGAGCCCGCCGCGATGCCCACGACACCCTGGCTGTACTTGTCACTGGTCGGTCCCGGCACTGGCCACAGGGCACCGATCTCAACCGTGCCCAGCATCCGCAGATCGGGCTCGCCGAGATGCTCGAGCAACCCGATATCCACCAGGTGCACCCGGCCGCACCGCCACGGGGCGAGCACGTGCACCGGCTTCAGGGCCCCGAACGTGACGGTCTCGGCGGCGGTAACCGCGGGCCCGTCCGCGGTACCGGTGTCCGGGTCCACCCCCGATGGCGAATCCACCGCGATGATCGGCGCCCGGACCGCTTCCACCAGCCGGGCGGCCGTGGGCCGCAGCGGGCCCTTGCCGGATAGCCCAACGATCCCATCGACCACCAGGTCAGCGTGATGCGGTAGATCGTCGGCGGTCCTCCCGCCAGCGCGGCGCAACGCAGCCAGGCCGTGGGGATGCGCGCGATCCGGGGACAGCAGCACCGCGGTCACCGCCACCCCGCGGCGGCGCAGGAAGGCTCCGGCCCATAACGCGTCCCCACCGTTGTTGCCGGCCCCCACCAGCAGGGCGACATGCCGGCCGGCCACCCCACCGGTGCGTTCGATCAGGGTTGCGGCAGTCCTGCTGGCCAGGCCGAAGGCTGCCCGGCGCATCAGGGCACTTTCCGGCACCCGGGCGAGCACGGCGTCCTCGGCGGCGCGCACGCGTGCCACCGTCCACGCGCCCGGACTGGCGCTCACCGGGCACCACGCCGCGACACGGCGTACACCAGGGCACGACACGCCGGTAACGGGGAAGGCGGAGGGGTCACCCTGTCACTCCACGGTGACCGATTTCGCCAGGTTGCGCGGTTTGTCCACATCGTAACCGCGCTGCCGGGCGATCTCGGCGGCGAGCACCTGGAGCGGCACGGTGGACACGAGCGGCTGCATCAGGGTGGGCACAGCGGGCACTTCCAGAAGGTGCGCGGCGTAGGGGCGCACTGTCTCGTCGCCTTCTTCGGCGATGACAATGGTCCGGGCACCACGGGCCCTGATCTCCTGGATGTTGGACAGCAGCTTGGGGTGCAGCACGGACCGGCCCTTGGGCGAGGGCATGACCACCACTACCGGGAGGTTGGGCTCCAGCAGCGCGATAGGTCCATGCTTGAGCTCTCCCGCGGCGAAGCCCTCGGCATGCATGTAGGCGAGTTCCTTGAGCTTCAGCGCACCCTCCAACGCCACCGGGAAGCCGACGTGGCGCCCGAGGAACAGCACGACTTTGGCGTCGACGAGCTCGCCGGCCAGCTCCCGCACCCGCGCCACCGTATCGAGCACCTGGGTCACAGCCGCCGGCATCGCCTCCAGTTCCGCGTACTCGCGGGCCACCTCGTCGGAGTACTTGGTCCCGCGAGCCTGCGCCAGGGCCAGCCCGACCAGGAAGTTGGCCGCCAGCTGGGCAAGGAACGACTTGGTCGCAGCCACGCCGTTCTCGGGTCCGGCGTGGGTATAGAGCACCGCATCGGACTCCCGGGGGATCTGCGCTCCGTTGGTGTTGCAGATCGCCAGCACACGGGCTTTCTGCTCCCGGGCGTGCCGCACGGCTTCGAGGGTGTCCATCGTTTCCCCGGACTGGGAGATCGCTACCACCAGCGTGGAGCGATCCAGTACCGGATCGCGGTACCGGAATTCGCTAGCCAGCTCCACCTCGACGGGCAGGCGGCACCAGTGCTCGATGGCGTACTTGGCGACCATGCCGGAGTGGTAGGCGCTTCCACAGGCGACTACGAACACCTTGTCGACGTCGCGCAGCTCCTGGATATCCATCCGCTGCTCGTCCAGCACTATCCGACCATCAATAAAATGACCTCGCAAGGTATTAGCGATGGCGCTGGGTTGCTCCTCGATCTCCTTGTGCATGAAATAGTCGTAACCGCCTTTTTCTGCCGCCGACAGATCCCAATCGACGTGAAAAGGCGTCCCGTGCGCCGGGCAGCCCGAGAAATCGGTGATCTGATAGCCGTCCCGGGTGATCGTCACGACCTGGTCCTGGCCGAGCTCGATGGCATCGCGAGTGTGGTCGATGAATGCCGCGACATCGGAGGCAACGAAATGCTCCCCGTTGCCCACGCCCAGCACCAGCGGCGAGGAACGGCGCGCCGCGACGATGAGGTCAGGCTCGTCGGCATGGGCCACGACAAGGGTGAACGCGCCCTGTAGCCGCCGGCACACCAGCTGGACGGCTTGTGGTAGATCACCGCAGGCTGTGTACGCCGCAGCGAGCAGGTGCGCGGCGGTCTCGGTATCCGTATCACTGGTCAGTTCCACGCCGCCGGCCTCCAACTCCGCGCGCAGCTGGACGTGGTTTTCGATGATCCCGTTGTGCACCACGGCCAGCCGGCCGGCGGTGTCGCGGTGCGGATGGGCGTTGCGATCGGTCGGCGCTCCGTGGGTGGCCCACCGGGTGTGCCCCATCCCCGCAGTGCCGCCGAGGCCGGTTCGGCCGCAGGCGTCGAGCTCATCGATCAGGTTGCGCAGAGCCCCGGCCTTACGCGTCACGGCCAGGGCGCCGGCGCTGGTGAGCACCGCGACACCAGCGGAGTCGTATCCCCGGTACTCCAGCCGGCCCAGACCTTGCAGGACGATGTCGAGCGCGCCTCGATGCCCGACGTAGCCGACGATTCCGCACATGTGCCAAACGCTAGACCCAAACGCTGGGCATCCCGCCATCCGGTCATCCGATACCGTCCGGGCTCATGGCACGCACCGATCCCGCGGTCAGGCGCGCGGCTGAGGAACTGTCGCAGCCCGGTCCGCACGCGGTGGCCAGCGGCGATCTGGCTGCCGCCGGGATTCCGGGGGTGGTGTTCGCGCCGCGATCCGGGCGGGGGCTGGCGGCGGTCGCGTTCGGCCACGGCTGGCTGCAACCGACATCGCGCTATGACGAGCTGATGCGTCATCTGGCCAGTTGGGGTGTGGTGGTCGCCGCGCCGGCCACCCAACACACTGTCTTTGCCTCGCACAGCCAGTTCGCCACCGATCTGCGTACCACGCTGGATCTGTGCACCACCGTGCGCTTGGGTGACGGCGAGATCAGCGTCGACCCCGGCAAGCTGGGCCTGGCCGGGCACGGGATGGGCGGTGGCTGCGCGGTGTTGGCGGCCGCAGCAGACAGCCGGTGCCGCGCGGTAGTCACGCTGGCCCTGGCCGAGACGATGCCCTCCGCAGTGGCCGCCGCGCGGAATTGCACCATGCCAGCTCTGCACGTGGCCGGAGGCAACGATCTACTGGCGCCGCCGGCAGGTCATGCCGAACCGGTGGCCAAAGCATGGGCAGGTCCGGTGCAAGTGCACACCTTACCCAAGGCGAGCCATCTCGGTTTCACGGCAAGTTCTCATTGGACGGACTTGCTCATGGGCAGTCACCCGGAGTTGCGCACCCGGCAACTGTCCCGAGCGCTGATGACTGCGTTCTTACTCAGGCATCTGATCGGGATAGCCGACTACGACGCGCTGCTTGCGTAACCTCTCTCGTGTGATTAGACGAGTGTCTGGCGCGGTGGGTGCCTTATAGTAAGCGGACCGCAGCGCCGCGCTGGGCGCTTACCGAGGGAGTCGCCATGGTTATCGGTACCGTCATGCTGGTCGTCCTGTGGATTGTCATCGCTATTTTCGTCATAGCGGCCATTGCTCAGGTATTCAGGTCAGCGGGACGCTAGTTCGATTCGCGGTCGCGACAATCGTGGCAATGCGTTGAGCGATTGTCGTGGCCGCGGATTCGGTGGGGGCTTCGACCATTACCCGCACCAGCTGCTCGGTTCCCGACGGGCGCAGGAGCACGCGACCATTTTCGCCCAATTCGGCTTCTGCGCCGGCGATGGCGTCGGCCACCTCGGGCGCCGCCACGGCTCCCGCCTTGTCCACGACCGCCACGTTGATCAGCACCTGCGGCAGCTTCGTCACCACACTGGCCAGCTCCGCCAGGCTGCACTGCGCGCCGGCCATCCGGGCCATCAGCCGCAACGCGGTGAGCAGCCCGTCTCCCGTTGTCGCGTACCGGGGCAGCACCACATGGCCCGACTGTTCGCCGCCCAGGGAGTATCCCCCCGCCGTCAAGGCCTCGAGCACGTACCGGTCCCCTACCGGTGTGGTCTGCACGTGCACGCCATGCTCGCGCATCGCCACGTGCAGTCCCAGATTGCTCATCACAGTCGTGACCAGGGTCTTTTCCGCTAGCTCACCGCATTCGACCATCGCCAGCGCGAGGATCGCCATGATCTGGTCACCATCGACCACTTCACCGGTGGCATCCACGGCCAGGCAGCGGTCAGCGTCGCCGTCGTGGGCGATGCCGATACTGGCACCATGTTCCAGCACAGCCTTGCGTAGCGGATCGAGATGCGTGGCCCCGCACTGATCGTTGATGTTGAGACCATCAGGTTGGGCATGCACCGCGACCACATCCGCACCAGCTCTGCGGTAGACCTCAGCAGCGATCCCGGAGGCCGCGCCGTGGGCGCAGTCCACCACCACCCGGATCCCGGCCAGCGAGTGCGCGTTGGCCAGGAGCAGGTGATCCATGTAGCGCCCGGCCGCCTCTGGCACGCCCCGTACCCGGCCGATCAAGGCGCCGGTGGGGCGGGCGAACCCGCAAGCGTCCACCCGGTCAGCGATCTCATCTTCCACCGCGTCGGGAAGTTTGCGCCCGCCGGCGGCGAACAGCTTGATGCCGTTGTCCGGCATCGGGTTGTGCGAGCCGGAGATCATCACACCGAGATCGGCGGAGAACTCGCCCACCAGATGGGCGATCGCGGGGGTGGGCAGCGTGCCGACCCGCAACACATCGGCGCCCGCTGAGGTGAGGCCGGCGGTCACGGCGGCTTCGAGCATCTCCCCGCTGGCCCGCGGGTCCCGGCCTACGACAGCGACCGGACGGTGCCCTAGGCCGTGATCGGCCAGCACCCGGGCAGCCGCGCCCGACAGCGCCATCGCCAGCTCCGGGGTGAGCTCGGAGTTGGCCAACCCACGCACCCCATCGGTGCCGAACAGACGCGGCATGGACGGCGTAGCAGCCAGCAGGATTAACGCTTCGAGTACTGGGGCGCCTTGCGCGCCTTCTTCAGGCCGTACTTCTTGCGTTCTTTCTCTCGGGCATCCCGGGTGAGAAAGCCAGCTTTCTTCAGCGCCGGCCGGTCGTCGATGTCGAGCTCCACCAGTGCCCGGGCAATGGCCAGGCGCAGGGCTCCGGCCTGCCCGGAGGTGCCACCACCGGACAGGTTGCCGAACACGTCGTAGGCCTCCGCCTTGTTGACGGTCAGCAGGGGTTCCCGGATCAGCTGCTGATGGACCTTGTTCGGGAAATACCGTTCCAGGCTTGTGCCGTTGAGGCGGAACTCGCCGGTGCCGGGCGCCAGCCGAACCCGCACCACGGCTTCCTTGCGGCGACCGACAGCCTGCACCGCCTGACCGCTGGGCATCGGCATCACCAGCCCGGCCGGGGCTGGAGCAGCGGTGCCGGTTTCAGGTTGCGGTGTCTGCGGTTGCGGTGTCTGCGGGGTGGTCACGGCGTCTCTCGGGTCCTCGCTGGGGAACTCTGGTTCAGAAGTCACTGGGCGACCTGGGTGATCTGGTATGGCTGGGGGCGTTGCGCTGCATGCGGGTGCTCGGCTGTGGCGTAGACCTTGAGCTTGCGAGCCATGGCTCGACCCAGCGAGTTCTTCGGCAGCATGCCTTTGATCGAGCGCTCCACGAGCCGTTCCGGCCGGGTAGCGAGCATCTCGCTGAACGAGCGGCGTTTGAGGCCCCCGGGGCGGCCACTGTGCCGGTACACGAAATTGCGCTCACCCTTGTTGCCGGACAGCGCCACCTTGCCAGCGTTGACGATCACCACGAAATCGCCGGTGTCCACGTGCGGAGCGTAGGTCGGCTTGTGCTTGCCGCGCAGCAGGATGGCGGCTTGGCTGGCCAGCCGTCCCAGCACCACATCCGTGGCATCGATGACATGCCAGGCACGCTGGATCTCGCCGGGCTTCGGGCTATACGTGGGCACGCAACTACCTCGGTATCACGGTTCGCAGGGTCGTCGAACGTCTTCATGGTGCCGGTGCGCCTGGAGCACAGTCAGTTGAGAGCCGCACACATCGCACAGCAGCGCCGAAAACGATACCGGCCGCCACCCGAGAAGGTCAAAACGGGGTCGGCGCTCCCCCGGCACCGCGGCGGGCTACCTGCTCCCGGCCCGGCGGCGGCTATGACCAGCGTGCCCGGTTGGCCGCTTCGCCGGCCCGGTAGTTCTCGTTCGACACGCCCAGCGCGATCCCGATCTGGCTCAGTACCTGATTAAGATCTGCCGCCGAGCGATCCCACTTCGCCTGGTGCGCCTGGTAGGCACTGGACGCATCACCAGTCCAGGTCTCCACCAAGGGTTGCAGGTACCTTTTCAGATCCTCCAACTCCTGATTGATATTGGTCCAGGTCGCCTGGATGGAGCTCCGCGCGCTTTCCAGCTCTCCGAACGTGACCAGGATCTCGTTCACTTTTGTGGTCTCCTTCTTGTACTGGGCCAGGTGCCAGGAGCCAGCGTCGGTTCCTGGCCGTTTGGCTTCTGGCCGCTCAGTTACTGAGGGCCTGGCTGATGCGGCTATAGGTCTGATGTTCGGCCTCGTCGGCCTGCGCATACGTAGCACCGGAGCCCCGGATCTGCTCACTGATGCTGCGCAGCGCTTCGTTGAGATTGCGGGCGTCGGTATCCCATCGCTGCATCAACAGTTCGAAAGCAGTCGCTGCCTGGCCCTTCCATGCCCCCGCCAGCGGTGCCAGCTGGTTGCGTAGCGCTGAGAGCTGACCCTGCACGCTGTGATTGACCTCGGCGACGTGATTGGCGGCCGCCTGCATCTGCTCGAACTGCGCACCGAACTGCCCTGCCATCTGCTGTGATCTCCTCGGTCGGGGGGTGGGGGTCGTGACCAACAGTCGTGACCAACAGTCGTGACAAAGAGGGGACGCCACACTGCCAGATCCGGTTCAGCCGGTAACCATCTGGTCGCACGACGTTGCAACCGCGAACGGCCACGGGGTAAGGCGGCAACCTTGGGCCGATAGAGTCAAAGGATGGCCAGTCCGCAGTCAACCCTCGACGGTCTCGAAGCTCGTTGGGGCCAGCGGTGGGAGCACGACGGTACCTACCGCTTCGACCGTTCCCGCGCCCGAGCCGAGATCTACTCGATCGATACACCGCCCCCGACCGTCTCCGGCTCCCTGCACGTCGGCCATGTCTTCAGCTACACGCACACCGACACGATCGCGCGTTACCAGCGGATGCGGGGCCGTGCAGTCTTCTACCCGATGGGCTGGGATGACAACGGCCTGCCTACCGAGCGCCGGGTAGAGAACTACTTCGGTGTGCGCTGCGACCCCTCCGTTGCCTACCAAGAAGATTTCGTCCCGCCGGCCAAAGCTGCTGCGAAGCGGCAGGACTACGTGCCGATCAGCCGGCGCAACTTCATCGAGCTGTGTGCACGATTGACCGAGACCGACGAGAAGGTCTTCGAGCAGCTGTGGCGCCTGCTGGGCCTGTCGGTGGACTGGTCGTTGACGTATTCGACGGTGTCGGCGCGCTCGCAGCGGGTCAGCCAGCGGGCTTTCCTGCGCAACTTGGCCCGCGGGCAGGCGTATTCCGCCGAGGCGCCCAGCTTGTGGGACACCACCTTCCAGACCGCGGTGGCCCAGGCCGAATTGGAGGACCGCGAGCGGCCGGGCGCCTACCACGACTTGCGATTCCACGGCAGCTCAGGGCACGGGGACGTGATCATCGCTACCACCCGGCCGGAGTTGGTGGTGTCCTGCGTGGCGCTGGTCGCCCATCCCGACGATGAGCGCTACCAGCAGCTGTTCGGGTCGACGGTGCGCACGCCCGTGTTCGGCGTCGAGGTCCCGGTGCTGGCACACCACCGGGCCGAGCCGGACAAGGGCACCGGCATCGCGATGGTCTGCACCTTTGGTGACCTGACCGATGTGACGTGGTGGCGTGAGCTCGGATTGGACACCCGCGCGGTGATCGGCAAGGCCGGCCGGTTCGACGACCAGGTGCCGTCCTGGCTGACCACCGAGGCGGCTCAAGCCGCTTATGCGCGGTTGGCCGGCAAGACCAGCTCCGGTGCTGCGCGGGAAATGGTCGAGTTGCTGCGGGAGTCCGGTGATCTGCTCAGCGAGCCGCGACCCATCACCCACGCGGTCAAGTTCTACGAGAAGGGCGACCGTCCGCTGGAGATCGTCACGACCCGGCAGTGGTACATCCGCAACGGCGGCCGGTCGCCGGAGCTGCGAGCCGAGCTGATCGCCCGCGGTCGGGAACTCACCTGGCATCCAGACCACATGCGCCATCGATACGAGAACTGGGTGGAGGGCCTCAACGGGGACTGGTTGATTTCCCGCCAGCGGTTTTTCGGCGTGCCGATCCCGCTGTGGTACCGGCTCGATGACGAAGGCCGTCCCGACTACGAGCATCCGATCGTGCCGGAGGAGTCCGGGCTGCCCATCGACCCGCAGTCGCACGTTCCTCCGGGTTACACCACCCAGCAGCGAGATCAGCCCGGTGGGTTCACCGGTGACCCCGACATCATGGACACGTGGGCGACGTCGTCGCTGACCCCGCAGATCGCCTGCGGCTGGGGGCATGATCCGGACCTGTTCGAGCGCACCTTCCCGATGGATCTGCGCCCTCAGGGCCACGACATCATCCGGACGTGGCTGTTCTCCACGATCGTGCGCAGCCACTACGAACACCACAGCCTGCCGTGGCGGCACGTGGCGATCTCCGGGTGGATCCTTGACCCGGACCGCAAGAAGATGTCGAAATCCCGCGGCAACGTGGTGGTACCCAGCGACTTGCTGGAGCAGTACGGCGCCGACGCGGTCCGCTACTGGGCGGCCAATGCCCGGCCCGGTGTCGATGCGGCCTTCGATCCCGGCCAGATGAAGATCGGCCGGCGACTCGCCGTCAAGGTGCTCAACGCCTGCAAGTTCGCCCTCGGGTTGCCCCCGGCGCCGGCCGAGGCTGAGATGACCGAGGCGATCGACCGAGCGATGCTTGCCCAACTTGCCACCCTGGTCGACGACGCGACCAGCGCTTTCGACAGCTACGACTACGCGCGCGCCCTGCAAGCCACCGAAGAGTTCTTCTGGCGCTTCTGCGACGACTACCTGGAACTGGTCAAGGTTCGCGCCTACCGTGACGGCCCGGATTCCGATTCAGCGCGCGCGGCCCTGCGCATCGCTGTCTCCGTGCTGTTGCGGCTGTTCGCCCCGTTCCTGCCCTACGTCACCGAGGAGGCTTGGTCATGGGCGCAGACGGACGGGAAACCGCTGCCCGGCTTCACTGCCGGATCGGTGCACCGGGCTAGCTGGCCGGACGCGGCGCAACTACGTGATCTGGCACAGCCGGCTGGTGACCCGTTCATCCTGGCCATCGCGACTGATGTGCTGCGGCAGATCCGCAAGGCGAAGTCAGACGCCAAGCGCTCCGTGCGAGCCGAGGCCACCTCGGTGACCGTCAGGGACTCCCGCCCCAACATTGCCGCGGTCGAGGCCGCACTTGGCGATTTGCGCAGCGCCGGTAACGTGCGTGAGCTCACAACAGTAGAGTTGCCCGACGACGCGGCGGGAACCGTCGAGGTGCAACTGCCCGAAACGGAATGCATCGCGCCTTGACAGCTGCCTCGGCCGTAAATCGGTGCACGAGGTAACCAGCGATCAACGTGCCGATCGCCGGATCCACCACCAGCAGGATCCCCGTCGTGCGGGGCCGGGTCAGCAACCTGCTCCCGCCGACCGTGCCACGTAGCGAGCAAGCCCTTGACAATCGCGGCCGAGCGCTAGATGTCACCGTGACGCGCGCATAATCGCTGCCACGCACGCAATGGCTGCGCAAGCTCCCGCCGGGTACTGCCAGCAAATTATAGGTGACGATGCGAGTGAGTTTGCTTACAGTCCACTGCCGTGGAAGTCACCTCGCTGGGTTACCAAACCGATCTCGCGCTGCTGCAGCTTGGTGGGGCACAGATCGAGGACCGGGATGATCACCTCGTTATCCGCAGCCCGCATAATCCTGGGCATTGGTGGGGAAATTTTCTCCTGTTGAGCGAGGTGCCGGGACCGGAAGCGTCCCGGTCGTGGCTGGATCGCTTTACCGCCGCATTCCCCGAAGCCCAGCACATAGCGCTGGGATTCGACAGGATGCACGGCACCATTGCCGGCCTGGACTTGTTCGACCGGCAGGGTTTCACCACTGAAGCGCAGTCGGTCATGACAGCCTCAGAGATTCGCCAACCCGCCCGGCGCAACACTGCCGCCGTCTACCGCAGGTTGCATTCGGATGAGGATTGGGCACAAAGCGTCATACTCCGCCTACGGTGCAATGAGGGGATGTATGAGCCACAGGCTTATCACAGATACGTTGCGGCAAGAGCTCAAACCTATCGTGGTCTGGTCGATGCCGGGCACGGCGGATGGTTCGGCGCCTTCATCGACGGACGGCTGGTTAGTCAGATGGGGTTGTTCATCGTAAGTCCGAAACTTGCCCGATTCCAGGTAGTCGAAACGGATCCGGATTACCGGCGTCGCGCGCTGGCCGTATCGCTCGTCCACCACGTCAGCGAGTACGGCTTAGGTGAGCTGGGAGCTCGCACCTTGGTCATCGTTGCCGACCCCAACTACTTCGCCGTCAACCTTTACCGCACTGTCGGATTCTGCCCGACCCAAACCCAGCTTCAGGCCGAACGCCGACCTTCCAGTGATTAGCCGCAACACCGCCACGCCGCACTCCAGCCATGGCACTGTTTGACCGCATAACCATCCCGATCACGCAAGCCGCTTGAGCAGATCTGCCACAAAAATCGGCCCGTAGGATTGACTGAGGTAGTCCATAATTTCGGCGCGGGTAATTCCGCGACCGAAATGGGTTTCGGGGGCATCGGAGCAAGTCAGGCAGGACGCTTGTTGAGCGTTAGATCCGAGCGTCACCCAACCCTCCTCGAGCACCGCTGAGAGGACTGCGCGTCCTCGGCACGCACAACGCATCATGTCAATCCTCCTCCGGTAAGCGCGCTGAGCGTTATTCCGTAGGGGTTGACCACCGGCCGCTACGGCCTTTGCTTCTGCCGCTCCGTATCATACATGCGTCGATAACAGGTGCGGCAAACTTGTCCGGTCACTGCAATCACGGCAAGGGATTACTGGCCGTGATACTTCAAGCTGCAAAAATTTTCATCCGATGGGAAAAAATCGTCACCATGCTCGACATTACCGACCGTTTTGCTTGACGATAAATTGACGACGTGCCGCTTCAACACCGAAGGTATTTATGCAACCGCGCCATGTGAGGCCCGGTGGTGGTACGCGTCACCGAACCTCGCAGCGCTACCAGCGGCCTCGGTGCACGACGTCATCGAACGTCCGTCGATCTGGGCGGTGAATCGGCGTCAGCGGGCGGTCGGCGGGGTATCCGAAGGCAAGCAGGTAGGCGCAGAAGCGGTCGGCGGGCAAGCCGAGAAGTTTCCGCGCGAGGCCCTGGTCGACCACGGTCGCGTGGCCAGCTCCGATGCCCAGATCGGCCGCCGTGATCATCATCGCCATCGTGGCCTGGCCGAGGTCATATTGGACCCAGTCTCGCTCACGCTCGTCGTGGGGGATGCGGGCGACCAGGGCGACCGTGGCGGCCGACTTGGCGACGTGCTGGGCGCCCTGCCACACCTTCGCCAGGTCCGCGAGCTGGTCACGGTCGGTGACCACGACGAAATCCCAGGGTTGCCAGTTGCGCGAGGATGGCGAGCGGCGTCCGGCCTCCAGCACCCGGTCGAGCGCCCCAGGCGGGATCGACTGTTCGGCGTACTGCCGGACATTTCGCCGCGACCTCACGGCGTCCCAAGTCTCCACCGGCCCTCCTGCTTCAACCTCGCCTGCCTACCGCCGTTGCGTCGACCACGGTACGGAATCTCTGGGTAGGTAGCCGCATGTCACCACACCCCCATCCCCGCGTCCTGCCGCCACGCGCAGAGCAGACCGATGAATTCCAGGCGGCCCCAGCGTCGACAGTGCTGGCAACACCACTACACGGATTGGTACTCGAAAGGAGTCACCATGCCCACGCGAGACACCCCTGTCATCGCAGCGCCCTGCTGGGTCGATCTGATGACCTCGGATACCCAACGCAGCCGGGAGTTCTACGGCCAGCTGTTCGGCTGGACCGCGGAGGAGCCAGCGCAGGAGTTCGGTGGCTACTTCAATTTCCGGAAAGGCGGCGTCCTCGTCGCCGGATGCATGGCCAGCCAGCGCCCGGAGATGCCGGACGTCTGGTCGGTGTACCTGGCCACCGATGACGCCAGGAAGGCCGTCGACGCGGCTACCGCCCACGGCGGTCAGATCATCGTCGACGCCATGGATGTCGATGATCTGGGCACCATGGCTGTGGTGACCGATCCCGGTGGTGCCGCGATCGGCGTCTGGCAGCCAGGGCGCCATCAGGGATTCGGGGTGGTCGGCGAGCCTGGCTCACCGAGCTGGTTTGAGCTGCATGCCCGGGATTACCAGACCACCGTCAGCTTCTACCGGGAGGTGTTCGGCTGGCACACCCATGCCCTCAGCGACACCCCGGAGTTTCACTACACCACCTTAGGCCAGGGCGAAGAGGCGCTGGCGGGCATCATGGACGCGACGAACTTCCTTCCCGATGGGGTTGGCGCCCACTGGTCGGTCTACTTCGGGGTAGCCGACACCGACGCCGCACTGGCCCAGGTCGTCGATCTTGGCGGCTCGATCACCAAGGCCGCCGAGGACACCCCCTACGGCCGCCTCGCCGCCGCAGCAGACCCGACCGGCGCCCAGTTCAAGCTCGTTGGCCCCAACGACGCCATGCCAGCACACTGAACCCGCCTCCCCCCGTCCCCGCGCTCGCGCAGTCTGGATGCAGACTGCTGTTTTCGAGGGTTCTGAGACCGCAGTCTGCATCCAGACTGCGGTCTCAGGGGTCACCGAGCCAGGCAAGTTGAATGAGTTGCTGGCCAGCTTTGCGGCTGACCAGGATGCCGCGACCAGGTGGCATGGGAGATGGTTTGACGTTGCCGAGCAGCGGGCCCTCGTCAGGGCTACCGCTCATCACGATGCCGGGTGTTGCCAGCTCGCGAAGTTTCGCGATCACCGGCTCGAACAGGGCCCGACCCGCGCCGCCGCAGCGCCGCGCGAGGACAAGGTGTAGCCCGACATCCTTGGCTTGGGGCAGGAACTCCAGTAGCGCAGCGAGTGGGTTCGGTCCTCCCTGGGTGGTGACCAGGTCGTAGTCGTCGACCAAGATGTAGAGCTCCGGTCCCGACCACCAGGAGCGATCCCGGAGTTGCTGCTGGGTGGTCCCGGCGCCAGGTAGCCGCTTGCGCAGGGATGCCTGCACGTCACTGATCATCGGAGTCAGCACGTCGGCCGACATCCCGTAGCCGATGAGGTGGTCAGATTCCACGACGCCGAGCATGGTGCGGCGGTAGTCGACCATGATGATGCGAGCCTGCTGCGGGGTGCTGCTCGCCATGATGCCCCGGGCGATGGTGCGCAGCAGGTTGGTCTTGCCGGACTCGCCATCGGCGAAGCACACGAAATGCGGTTCAGCAGTGAAATCCAGGTACACCGTTTCCAGTGCGGCCTCGTTGATCCCGATCGGGATCTGGTGTGGCTGCGGTGCCAGCGGCGCGGGAAGCTGCTGGTAGGCAATCCGCTCCGGCAGCAGCCGGACCCGCGGCGCGGTGCGGCCAGTCCATGCCTGGTGGATGCGTGCTACGGCGCCGATGATGCCTGCGCGAGCATCCCCGGCGCTTGTCGCCGCATCGATGCGGGGCAATGCGGCAAGGAAGTGCAGCCTGTCGCGGGACAGACCGCGCCCGGGGCGTCCCGGTGGCACGTTGGCCGCCACCCGACGGTCGATGTCGGACTCGCTGGGATCACCCAGGCGCAGCTCGAAACGGGTACCCAGCAGGTCTTTGAGTGCAGGGCGGATCTCCGCCCACCGGGTCGCGCCGATCAGCACGTGCACCCCGAAGGACAAGCCCTGGGTAGCCAGGTTCACCACCTGCATCTCCAGGTCGAAGGCATCGAATTCCTGCCGGAAGCTGTGCCAACCATCAACCACCAGGAACACGTCTCCGAAGGGATCTTCCGGCAGCTCCCCCCGCTGCTTACGTGCCCGGTAATCGGCCATCGAGTCAACGCCCAGCGACCGGAACCGCTGCTCGCGGGTGGCGAGCACGCTACTGACCTCGGCCAGGATGCGCCGGATGATGTCCGGTTCCCGCCGTCCCGCCACCCCACCGCTGTGCGGCAGGCCATCCAGCGACGCCAGCGTGCCGCCGCCGAAGTCGATGCAGAAGAACTGCACCTCCTCGGGGGTGTGGGTCAGGGCCAGCGACATCAGGATCGACCGCAGCAGGGTGGATTTCCCCGACTGCGGGCCACCGGTGACCACCCCGTGGCCGGCGGCACCGGACAGATCCGCCCACAGTAGATCGCGGCGCTGCTCGTACGGCTTGTCCATGATGCCGACCGGAACGGTGAGCCGGCCATTGCCGACGAACCCGACCGGGGACAGGCCGCGACCCTCCGTGACCGACAGCGGCGGTAGCAGCTGATCCAGTGAGGGCGACGCATCCAACGGCGGCAACCAGACCTCGTGCGCCGGCGGCCCCTGACCAGCCAGCTTGGAAACCACGATGTTCAGCACGCTGGGTTCGACGAGCTGCTCCGGCTCGGTATGGGCCACCGGCTCTGGCACTGCAGGAAGGTCCACCTCAGGAAAGTCAACGGGATCAGGTACGAACGGCCGCGGCCGGCGGTCGGAAGTGACCGGGACCTTGCTGGGCGCCGTGACGACCGGGCCGTTCCGGTGGGGGCCTGAGACGTAGGCGGCCTTGAAGCGCTCCATGGACGCGGTGTCGAACTTGAGGTAGCCCGATCCCGGCACCGGCGGCAGCTCGTAGGCGTCGGGCACCCCCAGCACTGCTCGGGACTCCCCAGCCGAAAACGTCTTGAGCCCGATCCGGTAGGACAGGTGAGACTCCAGGCCGCGCAGCTTGCCTTCCTCCAGGCGTTGCGACGCCAGCAGCAGGTGCATATGCAGCGAGCGCCCCAGCCGCCCGATCGCCAGGAACAGGTCGATGAACTCGGGCTGCTGGGTGAGCAGTTCGGAGAACTCGTCGATCACGATGAACAGCACGGGAAGCGGATCCAGATCGGCGCCGTTGGCCCGGGCCTTCTCGTAGTCGGACACTCCGGTGAAGTTGCCAGCGGTGCGCAGCAGTTCCTGGCGACGGTTCATCTCTCCAGCCAGGGCATCTTGCATGCGCGCTACCTGGGTCAAGTCGTCAGCCAGGTTCGTGATGACGGCGGCCACATGCGGCGCGCTCTCCATGCCCAGGAATGTGGCGCCCCCTTTGAAATCGACGAGCACGAAGTTGAGGATCTCCGAGGAATGGGTGGCCATCAGCCCCAGGACGAGGGTCCGCAGGAATTCCGACTTCCCGGATCCGGTCGCCCCTACGCACAACCCGTGCGGCCCCATGCCACCCTGCGCGGCCTCCTTGATGTCCAGCTCTACCGGTTGGCCGAACTCACCAAGCCCGATGGGCACCCGGAACCGGTCCCGGAGTGGCCGTGGCCGCCAAGCCTGGGCGACATCGAAAGCATGCGGGTCTTCAGGCATGCCGAGCAGTCCGAGTAGGCCAGTATTGGCCAGCAACGGCGCATTGTCGGCCGGCGTATCCGGCGCACCGAGACGGTAGGGAGACAGTGTGCGCGCCACCGTCTCAGCTTCGACAGCAGTCAACGCGTCGGGAGTACCGAAGAACTCGATCCCGGCTGCCCCGCGGGCGCCGATGGCCGCTCCCTCGATGTCCAGTTGGAGCCCGCGGCGGCTGGTCAGCGCACCTAGCGACGCCGAGAGGTCCAGCAGGGCGACTCCGGCGAGGCCCTCCTCAAGGAGGATCTGTTCAGCGCCGCTGACCTCCCCGCCGTCGATAACGATCAGGATGTGCGGTGCGTCGCCCGGCGGCTGGACGTTGCGGGCAAACCGCCGCCGGTCCCGGAGCTGTTCGCCGAGCAGGCGCTCGATCTGGGCCAGCGAGGACGCCATCAGCCGCATCGGCCCGGCACCGTCGATACGGCTGGGGTGCTGCACGTGTGGCAGCCACTTCGCCCACTCCCAGTCGACTTTCGCCCGGCCGGCGGTGACGAGCGCGATGATCAGGTCGTCTGGGGCGTGGAAGGTGGCCAGCTGGGTGACCATCGCCCGCGCCAATGCCCGGCAGGCGGCCGGATCCCCGGAGATACCAATCGCGGCGAATCCCCGGATGGAGATGGCGATGGGCAGTTCCGGCACGATGGAATGCGCCCGAACGAACTGCCGCAGCGCCAGGGTGGTGATCGGTTCCAGCTGGTCGATCGGGCCGGTCTGCGGCGCCACCAGCCGGGTGGCCAGCCGCTGCGGGCCACGGCAAATCCGCACATGGCAGAAGTCGGAGTCCCCGCTACGGCGTTCCCATACCCGCCGGCTGGCGGCGATCGACCACAGTGCGGCGGGATCGGGATGCCTCCATTCCAGCGCCGCGCGTTGCTCCTGCGCGGATTCCCGGGCCCGTTGTCGCACCTGGCCCAGGTAGCGCAGGTAGTCCTTCCGGTCCTCGTTCATCTCGGCCTTGGCCTGGCCGGCCCCGCGACCACCGGCGAGCATGCCGACAGTCGAGAGCACCATCATGATCGGGAACATGAGGAACAGCGGGTTGCTCTTGTCCTGTCCGGGGGTCAGAAAGACATAAGCGACCATGCCGACCACAGCCACCACCATGACGATCGGCATTGCCTTCTGCATGGTGCTGCCCGGGATGACTCGGGGCACCTCCGGCGGCGGCTCCAAATGGACTTCGCCACCGGGCATCTTGGGCGCGGCCAGCCGGGGTAGTCGCCGCAACTGCACGGTGCTCATGCCAGCTCACCTCCGGGGCGATCCGCGCGCACACAGCAGCGCGCCACCCTAGCGGGCACCACGTGCTGGCCTCGCGCTACCACGCTGACCTGCGGAATCTGGCCCGGCGATCCGGCGGTGAACTCGACGCCATCGATCTGGTCGGCTATACGCCGACCGGTCGGCGTCGCATTCGCGGCGGGCCTGCCGAGCTAGGCAGCCGAAACCAGGCAGCCGCTGGCCGTCGGTTGGCAGCATCTCGGCGATGGCAAGTCGGTGTCCGGCCGATCAGCGCGTAGCCCGGCACGGGGACGGCGGCCAATAAGTTGGCTCGCCGCCGCACGTAGCACCCCCAGGCGGCCACCTGATCGGCGCCGACCGACCCTGTCGAGTCCCAGGCGCTCAGCGCAGGGATACTCCCCGGGCTACAGCGCCGCAGCCGCAGGTAAGCGAGGAGCGCAACTGGTGCCGACCCATGCCAACCCAGCCTCCAATCCAGCCCCACCATGGACTCCACTGTCCAGCACTCAACCGCCGGCCTCCCCGTCCACCGTCTTCACCCGGGTGACCGTCGTAGCTCCTCGCACCCGCATCGACCTGGCGCTGCCGTCAGATATCGCAGTGGCAAACCTGCTGCCGATGCTGCTGGACATGGCCGGCGAGTCCAGCCCGGACGGTGGCAGCAAGCACGGGGGCTGGTGCCTGGCCAAACTTGGCGGTGACTCGGTCGATCCGGACCGTTCGCTGAGCTCGTCGGGCGTGGTCGACGGCGACTTGCTGCAGATCCGGCGCCGCTACGACAGTCCGCCGCCCCCGTTATTCGACGACGTGGTGGAAGCCATCGCCGAGGCAACCCCGGACAGCTACCGGCCGTGGACCGAGCACACCGCGCGCACGCTCGGGCTTACCGGCGCCGGGTTGGCCTTGCTGGCTAGCGCCGCTGGACTGCTCCGCGCTGCCGCCCTGGCCAGCGACAGCGCCGGAGCCGGAGTGGGTGCCGGCGCCCTTGCCGCCGTGACGGCAATCATCGCGCTGATCGCCGGTGTGGTGATCGCTCGGGTGTATGGCGAGACCAGTGCAGGCGTGGTGATGGCGGCGGGAAGCCTGCCCCTGGGATTTGTCAGCGGGTTGCACCTCGTGCCCGGCGGCATCCACGCAGAAAACCTCCTGCTGGCGTGCACGCTGACTTTCGTGCTGGCCGTTGCATCGGTTGCGTTACTCGGTGCGCGCGTCACGCCCTTCGTCGCCAGCGCCACCGCCGCTGCCCTCGGCTTGCTCACCTTTCTCAGCGCCAGCCTGATACACCGTCCCGCCGCGGGCATCGCCGCTGCCGCAGCTGCGGTGGCTCTCGGCGGCATCTCGGCACTACCCAGGCTTACCGTTCACCTGTCCCGACTACCCATGCCCCAGGTGCCCGGTAACGCCAAGGACTTGGCAGAAAGCTCCGGATTCCCGGATTGCGCGCAGATCGAGCACCGAGTCTCCGTGGCCCACGAGTACCTGACCGGCATGATCGCCGGATGCGGTGCAGTAGCCGCGATCGGTGCGGTGGTAGCCGCAACCGGGGGCGCGGTGGGGATCGTGCTGGGCGCCGTGGTGGCTGCCGTGCTGTTGCTGCGGGCTCGGTCCTACACCAACGGCAACCAAGTGATCGCCCTCGTGGCGAGCGGGATGGGCACGGTGGCCGGGCTGACGGCCGGTTTGCTGGCCACGGCCAGGCAGCCTGGTGTGCTCCTGGCCGGCTTTGCCGGCCTGCTGGCTCTGGCGACCCTGGCGCTGTTCTGTGGTGTGGTGGTGCCCCGGCGCCGGTTCTCTCCTGTGCTACGCCGCTCGGTGGACGTGGTAGAAGCAGTGCTCATCGCCTCAGTGCTGCCACTGGCGCTGGGTGTGCTGGATCTCTACCGCACCGTCCAGGCGCTGTGACGGCTCCCGGCCGGCGCAGGCGCTCGCTGGTAGCTCTTGCTGCGGCAGTCCTGTGCCTGGCGGGTCCGGTGTGGCCGGCGGCCGCGCAACCCAGCTTCCGGCCACCCGGCGTACCTCCCGCTGTGGACATGTCAGCAGTGCCCAGCCCGGCGAGCATCAATGCCATGCCGTATCTCGTCAACAACCCGGCTACCCGGCAGATCGGACCAGTCGAGCAACAAGCACCTTGCCAGCCGCAGGGCACCAGCGGGGGCCAGGATCTCGCCGGCGAGCCGCCGGCGCAACAGCAGTTGCGGATCCGCCAAGCGCACCGGTACGCAACAGGCCGTGGCCAGCGCGTCGCCGTGATCGACAGCGGTGTGCAGCCGCATCCCCGGTTGCTCGGCAGGATGATCGACGGTGGGGATTACATCGAAGGCCGGACCGGTCTTGCCGACTGCGACGGTCATGGCACCGCTGTCGCCGGCCTCATCGCCGCGGCACCTGATGCGGGCAGCCAGTTCGTCGGGACCGCGCCCGCGGCACAGATCCTGGCCATCCGTCAAGCGAGCACCTTCTACTCAGTGCCGCTGCGCCGCCTCGACACCGGTGAGCAGACCCGTAGCCCCATGGCGGGAGACACTGTGAGCATGGCGCGGGCCGTGATGCGCGCGGTGCAGCTTGGCGCCACCGTGATCAACATCTCGGAGGCCGCGTGTTTCCCCGCTGAACCCGACCAGGTCAACGCCCCGGACCTGCAGGCCGCGGTGCACTATGCGGTGGAACACAATGCTGTGGTGGTGGTAGCCGCAGCCAATACCAGTGGTAGCTGCAAGCAGAACAGCCCCGGCAAGGTCACCACGATCTCCTCGCCCGGCTGGTTCGACGCCGACGTGCTCACCGTCGCCGCGACCGACGGCAACGGCGAGCCGGCAGATTTCTCCCTGCACGGCCCGTGGGTCGATGTGGCCGCGCCGGGCACCGATGTGGTATCCCTCGCAGCTGGGCGCTCCAGGTTGACCAGCGGGCTTGTCAACTCCCACGGCCAGCTGCGCCCTCTCGACGGCACCAGTTTCGCTGTGCCTTATGTCGCCGGGCTCGCCGCGCTGGTCCGGGAACGGTTCCCGCACCTGTCCGCACGCCAGGTGATGCACCGCATCGAGCAGACCGCGCAACACGGCACGGGTCCGCGCAGGCGCAGCGAGGACGTCGGTTACGGCTTGATCGACCCGGTCGCTGCACTCACCGCGGTGATCCCGGAAGAAGGACGCCCGCAGCAAGGCGGTGCTGCGGCAGCGGCAAGCCCGGCACAGCTATCGGGCTTCCAACCGCAGTCGCGAGACAGCACCCTGCCCCGCACGGTTGCCCTCGTCGGCTCCGCCGCCGCTTTCGTCCTGCTGGGACTGACTCTGCTCGTGGTGCAGGTCGTCAAACGGCACCAGCGTCACGGGCCGGGATAACCCTGAGGGCGCCAGCAAGCGCGGCGGCGCTCGTGGGATGCATCTTGCCCACGGCGACGCAGGCGGCCAGGAGCAATACCGCCAGGAGCAGGCCGATCACTGTCGCGCGCAGGTGGTGGCGCGTCGGCTCGTGCAGCAGCACCGCGTCCTGGCGAACCAGGGCCGACTCCATCCTGCGGAGCACGAAACGGTACGCCTGTACCTGTGACGTGGTGGTCGGATCCGTGGACATCGGCTGCCTGCCACTCCTGCCTGGGAGGTACGGTGCCCGCACGATAGCGAATCGCCGTCTCCTGGAAGGCGCACAGGCACAGACATGACCGCAGCATCGGCTCCACCTCAGCAGGAGCCGACGCGGCAGATCCGTCCCCGGCTACGCGAACCAGGCGCCCACCTCGGTCGGCTGCCGGTGACGAACCTGGTGGTGTTGGAGATTGGTTTGGCGCTCAGTCTGATGCTGCTGGCCATTCACCCGAGTCTGAGCGGCGCTGCCCTACTCGTCGCGCTGATCGCGGTACCGCTGGCAGTCGGACGCTGGCGTGGCCGGTGGACGGTGGGGTGGATCCAGCTCGGCGGTCGGTACCTGGTGCGCTCACGCAGCAGGCGCTTGCCGGCCCCTGATTCGCCTGCCGCTGGCGATCCCCGAGCGCGGGTGCTGAACCTGCTGATTCCCGACCTGACCATCGTCTCCGGCGCCGACCGCCGGCACGACCCGGTGGGCTTCGCATGGCACCGTGGCGCGTGGACCGCGGTACTGCAAGTAGACGTCGCTGCCTCGATGATTGCTCCCGTAGACGGCAGTGCCGGCACTGACGGCACCGCCGGCCTGCCGCTGAGTGCGCTGGCCTGCTGCCTGGAAGATCGTGGTGTGGTGTTAGACGCGATCCAGGTGATCTGGCACTGCTATCCGGGCAACGCCGCATTGCCGCCGTCATCGCCGGCGCTGCGTTCCTACCTGGAGGTGCTGGGTCCGCTGCCGGCCGCCGCCCGCCGCACCGTCTGGATTGCGGTGCGGCTGGATCCTCACCGCTGCCCAGCTGCGGTCGCCGAACGCGGCGGTGGGGTGATCGGCTGCCACCGTGCGCTGATCGCGGCGCTATCCCGGGTGCGGGCAACGTTGGAGACCCGGGGTGTGCCGGCCCGCTCGCTGGACGCCGAGCAGCTCCTGCGTGCCGGGATCTGCGCCGCTGAACTCGGTGCGGTCGCCGGGGCTGCCGGTGAGGAAAGGCCGCTGACGCTGAGCGAAGGATGGACCGCGGTCACCGCTGCCGGGGTCGGGCATGTCAGCTACGCCATCACCGGCTGGGGCACCACCGGTCCGGTACACGATCTCACCGCGCTGACCGGCGTGCGTGCACTGTCCACCACGGTGGCGTTATGGATATCGCCCGGGGAGGGCAGCGGTGAGGTAGGGCTGCGCGGTCTGGTCCGGATCAGTGCACGCAACCCGGCCGAACTCAAGGCGGCCGACAGGCGCCTGCAGTCGGTGTCGCAACAGCTCGGCGTGGCACTGCGCCCACTCGGTGGGCTCCAGCGCGCGGGGCTGGCCGCCACTTTGCCACTGGGCGTGTCAGGATGAGACGAAGCCTGATGAGCGCCAGCGCAGCAGCTGCGGTGGCGCCCGAGTTCCTGGTCACGCCCGGCTTCCTCAACGCGATCAGCCCCTCGGGCTACTCCGGAGGCATGGTGCTGGGCTGCAGTACCGACAACCAACCGCTGAGCGTGTCGGTGCTGCGCCCGCAGCCCACCCGGCTGGTGATCGTCGCTGGCCTCTACCTGGCCCGCCAGGTAGCGCTACGGGCAATGGCCACCGGCGCCTGGTTGGTGATCGCTACCGGGCGGCCCTCCGCCTGGCAGGTACTCACCCGGGCTGCCGGAGAGGGATCCAGCGGGCGTGCCGCCCCGCTGGTGCAGGTGCTCCCGCTGGAGCCGACCGAGCTACCCCGAGCCTCGGAGGATGCTCCGCTGCTGGTCGTGCACGACGGCGGCGCGGTGCCGCAGGAGCTGTTCCCCCCGCGCTCGCCCTGGCAGACCACCCTGTACGTGTTGCCGTACCTGCACCCGCAAGCCAGCGACACCGCGATCAACGCCGATCTGGTGCTGCTCGCGCGGCTCGCGGCCGAGCAGACCCAGCTCGCCGCTGGAATATGGCAGCTGCCTGCATCGATGGCTGCTCAACTGGCAACGTTGCCGGATGACGGCGTGGTCGCGTTGGGTCCCAACCTCTGGCTGCCGATGCGCCTGGTCACCACCCCAGCAGAACGCGACATCCTCGGCCCCATCCGCAGCGGCGACTAACCCCGCCCGCCGTGTCGCGCCCTGGCGCCGCCGTGTCGCGCCCTGGCGCCGCCGTGTCGCGCCCTGGCGCCCGCCGTGTCGCGCCCTGGCGCCCACCGTGGCCCGAGGGATTCTCAATCGTGCGGTGCCATCGCGCCGGCCACTGGCTCCGTGGGCGGCACAAGCCCGGTGGGCTGGGTCTCGGCGCGCCTGGCCCCACAGCCATGCCACTATCGAACGACTCCGCAAAGATCCCTCAAGACGCCCTTGAAGAGGCCTCCGAGAGATCCCCACCACGCACGGTCTCCGTCCCCGACGCCGCTCACGGCGCCGAAGGCTTGATCAGGTCAACTGCATGGGTGAGTGTCTCGGCGACTGGAACACCGACACGCTCAAGTGCCACCCGGTCTTGGTAGCCACCGGCGTAGAGCACGCATTGGGCACCAGCGGCCTGGGCGGCGTGGGCGTCGTCAGCACTATCGCCGATGACCGCGACCCTGTCGCCGCCCATGCCGAGTTTGTTGAGATGCTGAACCAGGTGAATGGCTTTACGGCCGCCTCCGGAACCGCTGAGCCCATCAATGCGCGTGAACCAGCGGGCGATCCCGTAGGCGCGCACTGCCACCTCGAGCTCGGTATGGCGCCACATCGACAGCAGCGACTGACTCCTGCCGGTGGCATGCCAGCTGGCAAGTGCCTCGGTGGCATCGTCGGTGAGGCCACATCGGTAGAGGCGCCGGCGGTAGGCTTCATGGAAATCATGATCAAATCTGGCGAAGGTTTCAGGGTCATACTGCACACCGAATAACTTCTCGTGGAAGGCCGAGATCGGACGGGTGAAGGCAGCCCGATACTGTTCCAACGTCACTGCGGGCAATCCGTGCATGCGGAATACTTCCAACGCGGCCTCGTGGGCGATGTGAGCGTCATTAAACAATGTGCCGTTCCAGTCCCACACGATGTGGTCTGCCATGACAGCACGCTAACAAATCGATGGATCCGCGAAGGGGCATCAGCCCGTTGTGCCGCCAGCCGGGCTGGACGTGGGGAGCGAGCGGTATACGGCAGTTTCTCCAGTTTCGGCGGACCGTTTCCAGGCCGGACGCTTTAATCCGTTAAGGGGTGAGCGCTGCGTAGCGCACGAGTCTGCTGGGCGCGAGTGGCTAGCTGATCGTCGGCGGGATAGTCCACCGCCACCAGCGTGAGGCCGTGCGGGGCCGCGACTGTCACCTCGGACGTCCGGGCGGTGCTTCGCAGCAAGCTCGCGGGCCATTCGGGGCGACGCCGGCCCTCCCCCACTGCAAGCAAGGCACCGACCAGGCTACGCACCATGGAATGGCAGAATGCGTCTGCTGCGACATGGGCCGTGAGCAGATGTGGTTGGTCACGGATCCATTCCAGTCGCTCGAGTGCCCGTATGGTGGATGCGCCCGCGCGGTGGCGGCAGAATGCGGCGAAATCGTGCTCGCCCAGCAAGAGGGTGCTCGCCGTATTCATGGCCGTTTCATCGAGGGGCCGGTAATGGACGAGCGTGTCGTACCGGCGCAGCGGATCGACTCCCCATGGGGCATCGCAGACGCGGTAGCGGTAATGGCGCCGCAGCGCAGAGAAACGCGCATCGAAGCTACCCGGCACCTGCCGCACTGCGGGCACCCGGAGATCCGGCGGGAGCAGCCGGGCCAACCGGTGTACCAGCTGCTCGGGGGTTAGCGCATCGGGCGGTACGTCGAGGTGCGCAACCTGCCCGGTCGCGTGCACCCCGGCGTCGGTCCGGCCCGCGACGGTCAGGGCGGTTTGCACCCGGGCAATGACCGAGAGCGCAGCCTCCAGCTCGCCCTGCACGGTACGGCGCCCCGGCTGGCGAGCCCATCCGGAAAATCCCGTGCCGTCGTAGCAGACATCCAGGCGATAGCGCAGGAGCCCGCCATCCCCTGGCCGGGCGGCGGGCTCCTGCGCTGCAGTACTCCGAGTCAGGATCCGGCCTCGGCCTCCTGCTTGCCCTCCGCCTCCTGCTTGCCCGCAGCCTCGGCCGGCACGTCTGCCGGGTCATCGGCGGCCGGCGCAGTGGCCTGGTCGGCACCGGCCGGTTCAGCCGGCGATGGGGCTTGGGCAGCCGGCGATTGCCCCGGCTTCCGGTCCTTGAAGGCACGCCGCCTGATCTCTTCGACTTCGGCCGCAGTGCGTTCTGTGACCAGTGCAATGATCGCCATCGGCGCGTTGTCACCCTTGCGCGGCACCGTCTTGACGATACGGGTATAGCCACCGTCCCGGCCGGCGAACTGCGGACCGATCTCCGCGACCAGCTTGTGCACCACGTCCTTGTCCCGGATCACTCGCATGATCTCCCGGCGGTTGTGCAGATCCGCCCGGCGAGCCTTGGTGATCAGCCGCTCCGCAAACGGGCGTAGCCGCTTCGCCTTAGCCTCGGTGGTGGTGATCCGGCCGTGGGTGAACAGCGAGGTCGCCAGGTTGGCCAGCATTAGCCGTTCATGGGCCGGCGACCCACCGAGCCGGGCACCCTTGGTGGGCGTGGGCATTTTCGCTCCCTTCGGTCGCCCCGTGGGGGGAATGCGACCAGCACGTCGCATTCTCCCCACGGGCAGCTATAGCTGCTCTGTCTCGGCGTAGTCGTGGCCGTCGTCAGGGCCGTAGTCGGTGTTGTTGTCGATCCCGTTGTCGCTGGACTCGCCACCCCACCCGTCGAGGGAGTATTCGGCCGCCACCGACGACGGGTCAAACCCGGGCGGGCTGTCCTTGAGCTGCAGGCCCAGACCGGCCAGCTTCAGCTTCACCTCGTCGATCGACTTGGCGCCGAAGTTACGGATGTCGAGCAGGTCGGCCTCACTGCGGCTGACCAGCTCACCAACGGTGTGGATGCCCTCCCGCTTGAGGCAGTTGTAGGACCGCACGGTCAGATCCAGGTCCTCGATGGGCATCGCGAAGGCGGCGATGGTATCCGCCTCGGCCGGCGACGGGCCAATCTCGATGCCCTCGGCGTCCACGTTGAGCTCACGAGCCAGGCCGAACAGCTCCACCAGGGTGCGGCCGGCCGAAGCCAGCGCATCGCGGGGGGTGATCGACGGCTTGGTCTCCACGTCCAAGATCAGCTTGTCGAAGTCGGTGCGCTGCTCGACCCGGGTGGCCTCGACCTTGTAGGTCACCTTCAGCACCGGCGAGTA
>JAJPIR010000085.1 GCA_021324675.1 Actinomycetota bacterium | reverse complement strand
TGAATTCATTGCGGTCACTGCTGGCGCCGCCGTGTGTTGCCCGTGGTGCCTCCTTATGCGTGTACCCATGTCGATCCGTGAGGTACCGGCACTCAGACTCTTGCCCGGTGACGTAGACGAGCAGCTCAGCCCGCCGTTCCTGCTCGTCGGTGAGGTGGCGACTGCCCCAGGTCCAGAAGGGGTTCCAGGTACGGGTCGTCTTCCCGTTGCCACCACGTACCTCCATCGCCGTCACAGTTGCTCCGCTAAGCCGCCGCTCTAGCGTGACCAGCTTCGTGGCAGGCGGACACGGTCTGCGCAGGAGATGTCCCCGGGGCGTGCCGCCCCGTGAACAAAACCTATATCGAGGTCCGTTGTGTAGATTGTTCCGATGCTGGCGAGGTATCGTCCTCGCCACTAAAGAACTTCCAGATCGCGCCTATGTTGATCGTCTTCTTGGGAATCGGCAGGTTTTGCCCCAGTGTATCGCGCGCAATAACTTGTCGCGAGGGACTAGTTCGGGCGTTGATTTTCGTCCTGTCCGGCGCGCTGGATGTGACCATAAGCCGTCCGTGGTCGCAAACTCGTCGTTGCTGCCGGTGTGAGCCTGGTCCGGACGGTGACAGCGGCCTGGAAGCAGACTTTTAATTCGGGTCCGTGGAGGGGGAACTAGGGAAAAGCGACCCCACTGTAATCAGCGTCAACGCTTGCCAAATCGCAGCACATTACGAAAAGTAACAACAGGTTACTCTACGTACCTGCAATCATCGTTTCGGCCGATGCCGGCTCCTGATGGAAAAGCCGTCGCTGCCGACCGGTCATCAGCTCGAAACCACCCACGATTCCTGCCGGTTCGGCGCAGTGGGCGCATACCCGCCTGCCTGAGTGGTTCACCACAGTCGGTGACCCGGACGAGATGACGGGCGGACCCGAACACCACTGCCTGCGTGGCGCGAGTACACCCAGCAAGGTGTCTTGTTGATCGAACAGCGATAGTGTCGGACTCGGCGACACCACGGTTCCCGGCTCCGACTGGTGATAGGAAATGGAAGCTGGGGTTTGGGGTGTGGGCGGCCCCGGGAAGGTTTCTGGTCAAGGGCCGATCCGGTCAGCGCACTGTTGAAGGAGGCGATTGTCATGGCCCAGCAGGACTATGAGCAGCAGCCTGAGGCTGCTGACCTCGCAGACGCGGTCCAGGACGACACCGCTGAAACCCTGGTAGGGCCGCCGGGAACCGATCCCCTGGACGCTGGCTACGTCCCGCCGGATCGCCCGTACGGCCTTGACGAGGATGAAACTACCCCGGCCGGCCAGTGGATCGGGGAATCGCTCGACCAACGCTTGCATCGTGAGCAGCCAGAGTCGATGCCCGTGGATGCCGATCGTGCGGGACGCATCACGATCGCCGATGCCGGCGCCGGGGGGGAGGAACCAGACGCCATGGACGGCATCGACGAAGGTATCGACGGTGGTGCCGCGTCCGCCGAGGAAGCTGCCGTGCATGAAGTCGACCTGGGCATCGATCCAGTGACCGACGAGTCCCCGATGGACGACCCCCAAGTCGCTGCCAGCCTGGCCGAGGATCCCCTTGCCGATCAGGCGCAGGCCGATGCAGCGTGGGACCACGCCGACGACGTTCGCAGGAGGAGCCAGCATGCGCGGTAGCGACTGGGTGCTCTCGAACGGCGATCACGCATTCGAAGGAGCGTTGTAAATGGCCGAGACCACTTCGTCGGAGCACGTGAGGCAGGCGTTGCAGGAGGAACTCGAGGTGCTCGAGAGTCGCCGACGCGAATTCGCAGACGGCCTGGGCAGCGACGACTTCCCCGGCGACCGGGCGGACCAAGCCGACGCGATCGAGCGTTTGTCCGAGTTGCAGTCTATCGAGCGTCGGATCGATGAGGTGACCCGGCTCCTGGCTGAGGATATCGACTTCAACGTGCCCAGCTCACCCGGCCAGGTGTCGGTAGGCAGCATCGTGACCCTGCGCAACCCGGATGGGACGACCGACATGCTTCGCGTGGGCACGATGGTCGAGGCCGATGATGCGACAGTGGTGACGTCGGACAGCCCGCTTGGTCTGGCACTGCTTGGCCGATCTGCTGGGGATGACATCAGCTGGTCGACTCCCACAGGCGAACGTGAAGCCCGCATCATCGAGGTTTCCCCGTCTTAAGCTGATCTCCCTCGCTTACCGCGTTCTGGATGCAAACTGCTGTTTTTTCCGTTACCGCGTTCTGGATGCAGACTGCTGTTTTTTCAGCCCTGCAAGCAGCAGTCTGCATCCAGAACGCGGAGGGTCAAGGCTCTGGTGCCCCGGTGGCCGATGACCAGCCTGGCATGGCCGGTCATCGGGTACCACTGTCTACCGGGCTGTCTACCGGGGCCCCGAGGGCGTGCAGCATCCCGGTCACCGCCGCCGACCAGGGGAACTCTTCGGCACGCGCGCGGGCCGCTGCGCGGCGCGACGACTCGCGCACGTCGAGCAGCCCGCAGATCGCGTCAGCGAACGCGCGGGCATCGTCGACGACGGCCGCGCCACAGTTCGGCAGCACGATCTCGGGCAGCGCCGAGGAGTGGGAGACCACCACGGGGGTGCCCGACGCCAGCGCTTCCAGCGCCGCCAAGCCAAAGGTCTCGTGAGGTCCGGGTGCGAGCACCACGTCCGCGGTTGCCAGCAGCGCGGCCACGTCGGTGCGCCGGGACACGAAACCGAGGAAGGTGACGGGCAGGCCGGCGGCGTGCCGTTGCAAAGCTGCCCGCCGCGGGCCGTCGCCCGCAACAACCAGGCGTACTGACTTTCCCGATCTGTGCAGCTCAGCCAGGGCGTGGAGGGATCGTTCGACGTGCTTTTCCGGGGACAGCCGCCCGCAGTGCACCAGCATCACCGTGGCGTCTGGCGCCAGCGTGGCGCGCAACCGGGCGTCTCGCCGGCACGGCGAGAACGTGTCCAGATCGACACCTAACGGAACCTGCACCACATTGCGTGCCGCGACCCGGTCGAATTCGGCGCGGGCAAACCTTGTCGTGCAAACCACGGTGTCGTAGCAGGCCGCCGTCTGCCGGTTGGCCTGGTCGGCCAGCCAGCGGGCCGCCGAACCCGGCATCAGGAACTGGTGCAACAGCCGGTCCAGGCGCTCATGCGAGATCATCACGCTGGGCACCCCGTGCGCAGTGGCCCACCGGCCCAATCCGCGTAGGGTCAGCCGGTCGGAGACCTCGATGCGATCGGGCCGCAATCGGTGCAGCAGCGCGCGGGCTCGCCACGGATCGACCACCCGATACCCGCCGGAATGCGGGATCGTCACGCCAGGCAGCGCGATCCGCCGGACCCCGCTGGGCATCATGTCGTCGGCATCGCGCGGTCCGGGCACGACGAGCACGACCTCGTGGCCATGGGCGGCATATCCAGCACCCAGGTGATGCACAGCGGTGCGCAGCCCACCAGAGTGCGGACCGTAGAAATTCGCCAGCTGGACAATACGCACTGGCCTCACGCCACCCGCCGGGTACTCCGCCGCCCAGCACCCCGCCGCGTTGCCCGATGGGGAGACACATCGGGGTCGGAAGGCGTCGTTTCAGCTCGATATGCCTCCGTACCGGGGGACAGAGAGGGGGCGGGGACCGCGGGGAGACCGGTGAGCTCGGCGTAATGGTTGAGCAGCTCGTCGCAGATTGCGGGCCAGGTACGGCCGAGCACGCTGCGGCGAGCAGCTGCGCCGCACCGCGTGCGAAGCTCTGGATCGCTGGTAAGCCTGCGGAGGGTCGCGCGCAGGCCAGCACCGAATACCGTGTCAGCGTCGCCTTGTCCGGTTTCTGGGAGCAGGAAACCGGTCTCGCCGTGGGCTACCAGGTCCCGCGGACCGCCCGCGTCTGGTGCGATCACCGGCAGCCCCGAGGCCAGGGCCTCCTGGACCGTCTGGCAGAACGTTTCGAACGGTCCGGTGTGCACGAACACGTCCAGGCTGGCGTATGCCCGCGCCAGCGCCTCACCAGTCTTGAACCCGAGGAAGATGGCATTGGGCAGTTGCCTGGCGAGCTTCTGGCGATCCGGCCCGTCGCCGATCACGACCAGCTGGATGCCCGGGACATCGTGGAGGGCGGCCAACCGGAGAACGCGTTTTTCCGGAGCGAGCCGTCCGACGAAACCGACCAGCATCTCGCCGCTTGGGGCCAGCTGCGCCCGCAGCTCCTCGTCCCGGCGGGATGGCCGGAAATGCTCGATGTCGACACCGCGGGCCCATCGATGCACCCGTGGTATGCCATGCGCGGCCAGCGCAGTCGCCGCCGCGCTGGACGGTGCGAGGGTGCGGTCGGCATAGCTGTGCAGCCTGCGGAGCCAGCGCCAGGCAGTGCCGCGAGCGAAACCCAACCCGTAGGTGCCGGCGAACCCAGCCAGATCGGTCTGGTAGATGGCAACGGTGGGCACGGCGAGCCTCCGGGCGGCCCATAACCCCACCGCGCCGACGATCACCGGAGAGGCCAGATGCACCAGGTCCGGGGCGAAGTCCCGGACTGCGGTGATCACCGTGGGACTGGGCAGGCCGACCGGCATTGAGTCGACGACAGGAAGGTCCACTGCTGGTATCCGTACCACCGCAGCGCCCTGGTAGTTGTCTGGGCCGGTACCCGGCGCGATGACCAGGACCTGGTGCCCGCATCGGAGCAAGTGCTCCGTCACATGCCGCACCGAGTTGCTGACCCCATTGATGACCGGCAGGAATGATTCGGTCACGATTGCGACTCGCATGCCGCGAACCTGTCGGGCCTGGGCTTTGTCGTGGCGAACACACCATGTTGCGGCGGGGAAGTCTCAGCGAATTTCTGGTGGGCGAGGTCCTGGTGCCGTCAAGACACCAGCTGCTGGCGCAGCCGACCCAACAGGTCCTGGGCCATTATTGCTGCGGCGTACGGGATCAGGTCACGGCCTCGCCGGATCAGCCACGGCGTGCCGCGGAAAACCAGCCAACCGATGTGGTGGGCGGCGGTCAGCTGCCGGCCGCCCCCGCAAGCGAGGTCGACTGGATACGGGACGGCGATCCCCACGCCAGTGAGCAGCTCGGCAAAACCACACGCGAGGAGGCGGTGCCCCAGTTCGGAGGGATGCAGGCGATCGACGCTCCACGCCGCGGAGTCATAGGCACCCGGGGTAACGTGCAGATCCAGGCACAGGGCACCACGCTGGGCCACCACCTGGTCGACAGCGCCGTTGAGCTGCTCGACCCGGTGGCACAGGGCCCGGCGCAGCGGGCCGGGCAACCAGAACACCTGCCCGTGATCGTGATACCGGGTGGTGAGCACCACAGCGCCGATGGCTTGCAACGCCGAGACCGTGGCGTCAAGGTCTTCGCGCAGCGCAACCGGATCGAAGTCCGACCGCAGCGTGTCGTTCATGCCCGCCAGGATCACTGCAACGTCTGGTTTCGCCACGAGGGCGCCGGGCAGTTGCTGGCGTCGCAAGTCGGCCATCCGTGCACCGAGGACAGACAGATTGCGGTAGCGGACTTCCCCTGAAGCACCCAGTGCTGCCATCAGCAACGGCCCGAAGCCGCGCCAGCCCCCGGTGGGCAGGGGGTCACCCAGGCCAACTGCCGTGGAATCACCGAGTATGGCGAGGCTGGCCACTTGGCGGCCAGCGGGCAGGACACGGGCAGCGGGAACCTTTTCCACGATCACGCGGTGATGATCACGTGGCCGGGCTCACTACGGGTGATGAGCCGGTGACATGTCGAGGACAGCTTTGCAAACGATCCGTGCCAGGGCGCAGGCCAGGCAGGTCGGGATTGCGCAAGATCGTCTTTGTGTGCCTCCTTGCTTCCGTTGGCCTCTTTGCCACGGCTGCGCGGCCGCATGATCATTAATGTCGCTGATGCGGTGATAATGGGCGATAATTTACGCATCCGCGGAACCCACGTAGCATACGGTGCGTGTTGTCTTATTTGCGTCGACAGGACGGTAGGGCAGCAGGACTCCTTGCCACGATTCCGGCGTCCCCATGCCTGCTCTGGCGATGAGAGTGGGCAGCGCCGCTGGGTGGGACCGTCCATCCGCAGTAGTGCGGTGATGCGACGAAGGAGTAACTCGCATGTGCAATGCAGGGCTGATCCCGGAGCGCACTGCCGACCCGGGACGAGCATTTCACTTATGGTCCAGCGATGGTGCGGTCATCCTCACCACCAACCGCACCGACGCTGCTGGGACGCTTGCCGGCGCGCGAGACGTCTTCGGACCCCGCCTTTTCGTCTGCCGGTCGCCTTCCGCCACGTCCGCTAGCGCAACAGCGGGTGGTCTTACCGGCTTCGGCCCGGTGGCTCAAGCCGTCAGTGGCCATGGCAGTGTTGATTTCCAGCTGCACATCGATGGATACCTGGAGTTCGGCAACTGTTACCCGGATCTGGTGTTCGTGCTGAGTCGGCGCCAGGCCGCAGCGGGCGGGGAGTGGTTCCTGGTGGATGGCCAACGCCTGCTCGATGCCATCGCCGGCGATCCCACCCGGCGGGCGCTCAGCAGGTTCCTGTGGGAGGTTCAGCTGGAACCGCATCGAGCGACGGGGGTTGGGCCGGGCGGCTCCGGTAAGCCGGCCGGTGGCGGTCGCCCGGCAGCGTCGCGTACGTGCGGTGGACGTCTGACCGTGCGCCGCCACCCACATCAACGCCTTGCCGATGGTGCCTCGCCAGGGTCCGATAACCGTCGCCATCTCGCTGCATGGGCCGAAATCTCTGCGCGGGCGGCCCGAGTCGCGCCGCGGTTTGTGCTCCATCCCGGTGAGCTGCTCTGCCTGGACAACTACCGCGTCTTTCACGGCCGCCTGCCCTGCACCGGATCTGGCCGGACGGTGCACAAGCTGTGGGCATGGACTGATATGTCTTTCGGGCTGCCCTGTCCTGGTGACCTGAACCGCGGCGGTCAGGTAGAGAGCATCGCAGAGCCGTCCCGGTGAGCTGCCGAACGTCTTGGTCAGCGCGCTGAGAGCCGCACGGCTGGTGACTTTATCCGTATCATCAAAGTAAATTTCGGAAAACTCCGCAACTGCGGATAGGGCAGCATTGACCTGCCGCATTTGTCGATGCACCATGAGAGCTGATTATCGATCTTTTGCGGTAGGGCTGCGGGATGCTGTTCGGCACGCGTCGGGCGCCCGTGACTGGTGTGCTCGCCCGGCACCAGTGATCCGGCGACAGCTGTGTTGATCAACGTGGCCTGGGCGGACAAGGCTCCGGGAGACCACCGAGGAAGAGGGTAGGAGATGACTCTTGTTGCCGTGACCGTAGTCATCACTGGATTGTTGATTGCCGCTCTGGCTATTTACCTTTTCATGGTCGGCGTCGTGCGCAACCGTATCGCGGGCAACCTGGGTGACGGTTTGCACAATGCCTGGACCGTTGCCGAGCAGGTGCAAGTGGTGGGCCCGGGCATCAACCGCCGCCTCAACAAGACGGGTGGAGATTTGTTAGGTGCCACACTGCATCTGATTGAGGCTGCAGAGGCGATTGCGGCGAAGTTGGCTCCTTGTTCGGCGGACCCGGCTGCGCCTGTTCCAGCTTCCCCGGCACCGAGGGGCTCTGCTGCGCGACAGCGGGTGCTGCAGTTGACCCGGGTCCCGTTCTGGTTGGTGGAGGCCTGCCGGATGCGCCGGTAGGAGTGGGTTACTTGGACGTGTGACGAGCGATATCAGATCTGTAGACAAAGATCATGTTTGCTTCGGTTCGCCTCACCACGATCACCGGGGAACAATTGCTGACCGTGCAGGCGAATGACCTGGATCCGTATGTCATCCTCACGGTAGGCCAGTACAGCGTTGCCCTTACCCGTAAGCAAGCGCACCAGGCTGCCGACGCCCTTCGTGCCTGCGCTTTGACAGCCGATGAAATCGACTTCACAAACATTGAGGACAGCTACTAAGTACCGGCTGACAGATTCTTGAGAAATGAGGTCGCAAAGTCGCCCGCACATGGCTGGCCACATCACAACCATGGTCCCGCCATTGCCACATCGATGTTGTGGGGCTCAGGGTTTTCGACCGACCGCTCCGACGATGCAATGCTGCACGGGGTCCAATGGCTTGATGCGGGGACCGTCGGGCCACCAGTCGACGCACGGGACCAGGCCCGGATCGATCAGTTCCAAGCCCGGGAACATGCCTTCGATCTCGGCTCTGGTACGAAACCATCCGCTGCCCATGGGACTGTGGATGAACACTTGTTCCATCCTGCGAGCGAGCTCGCTCAATTCGCTAGTAGTCTCGGGATCAAAGAAGTGGCTGATTGCTACGTAAGAGCCTGGAGCCAGCGCGTCGATGTATTCGGCCATGATGCTCTGCGGGCTGCGCTCGCCATCATAATGGTGCAGTGTCCCTATCTGGAAGAGCGCGATCGGCTCGTCGAAGTTAAGCTGCTTACGAACGACCTCGTCGTTGAGGAGTTCGCGTGGATTGAAGATATCAGCAGCGCTGAAAAACGTATTCTCGTTATCCACGAGCAGCGCTCGACCGTGCGTGATCACCGTCGGGTCGTTGTCAACATAGACCACCCGGGCATCCGGCTGGGTTCGTTGGGCGACCTGGTGGGTGTTTTCCGCTGTGGGCAGCCCGGACCCGCAGTCGAGAAATTGGGTGATGCCGGTTTCGCCGGCGATGAAGCGGGTCACCCGGATCAGAAACTGCCGGTTGTCCCAGGCAAGCAGAGCACATTCTGGTGCGACCTGCTGTACCCGCCGAAAAACCTCGCGGTCGATGGCGTAATTGTCCTTACCGTTGAGGAATGCATCGTAAACCCGGGCGATGCTCGCCTTGGTCGTATCGATGTAAGTAGGTGCAGCCTCGTCCGACAGCGGGGCCCCGGTTCCGGGCATCGAGATCCTCTCAAGCGTTGCAACATGGACGGGACGCAGCCGAGCCTAGAAGCACGGACGTGCGCAGTAAACCAGGAGTGCGGCGTTCCCCGACGGTCCACCGCAAGGTACGTTCTGTAATCGGGCTCAATACACTGGAGGTGCGGCGTGCCCGCAGGTGATTCTGACGTATCGGGTGGTTCGGGAACCCAAGGTGGTAGTCCGACCGCCCGGCGCATCATCTTGGGTGCACGGTTGCGCAGGCTCAGGGAAGCCGCCGAGATCTCGCGCGCGGAAGCGGGTTACGCCATCCGGTCTTCCGAGTCGAAGATCAGTCGCCTTGAGTTAGGCCGGGTCAGCTTCAAAGAGCGGGACGTGGCTGATCTGCTCACCATGTACGGAGTGACCGATGCCGACCAGCGTGAGGCGTTCCTCGACATGGTCAGGCAGTCCAACCAACCGGGCTGGTGGAATCGGTACACCGATCTCGTCGCCGACTGGTTCCAGGATTACCTCGGGCTGGAGGAATCAGCGTCCCGGATCCAGACGTGGGAACAGCAGTTTGTCCCGGGGCTTCTGCAGACTGAGGACTACGCCAGGGCGATCGCGACTCGTGGCTGGGCAGCGTTGGACAGGGAACTCGCGGACCGCCAGGTTGCAGTGCGACTGCGACGCCAGGCACTGCTTGCCCGCCCCGATGCACCCAAGCTGTGGGCGGTGATCGACGAGTCGGTCCTCCATCGGCCGATTGGCGGCAAGCGGTTGATGCTGGGTCAGATCGAGCATTTCCTTGAGCTGACCAAGCGGCCGAACATCACCTTGCAGGTGGTGCCCTACCAATTCAGCGGGTACGCCGCCGAGGGCTCGTTCACCATGCTGCGTTTCGCTGAGCGGGAACTGCCCGATGTGGTCTTCATCGAGCATCTCTGCGGCGCACTCTACCTCGACAAACGGGCTGAGACTGAGTTGTACAGCAGGGTCTTCGACCGGCTCACCGTGGACGCCCACACCCCCGACCACACCCGCCAACTGCTCGCCAAGGCACGCGCCGAGATCCGAGCGTGACGAGGCAGCCACTCAGTCCCGGGCACTGACTGCACTCCATGCATATGCACGTGCATTGACCGAATCCTTCAGTCCCGTTACTCTCCGAGCATGCACGTGCATATGCATGGAAGGAGGTGATGATCGTTATGGCACAGAACGCTCACCGTGGCAGCTCCGCAGCACTCGCTGGGATGTCCTGGCGCAAGAGTACGTACAGTGGGTGTCTGGGCAATTGTGTAGAGGTCGCCACACTTTATGGCGGCGAAGTAGCGCTGCGCAATTCCCGTCATCCTAGCGGCCCAGCGTTGGTCTTCGGCCAGGATGAGATGGCGGCTTTCTTGACCTGCGTGAAAGGCAACAAGTTCGAGGACGTCGTGTCCTGAACCCCCTGTTGCCAGGACAGACGTCGCAGCCATCTCGGCGGTCCCCACTTAGCGTGGCAAGAAGATGCCATATGGCGCGGGTTTGCCCATTAACCCGCCTCACACGCTGCTAGACCGCAATACCTGGTACGCAGTACGACCATCGGTCGGGGATGGTCGTCGACGAGAGTCGAGACGCAACCGAATGGTACGTGCGCATTGGGCAACGAGATGCCCATCACAACGGGTATTGCATAGGCACCTCAAGCGTGCGCGCCATAGATGGCAAAAGAATTTGTGCCGTCGCCGATCGAGTTGGGGGGCCGGTGAGCACTGGCCGGCCCCCACCCGGCTCCTTCAGGCATACCGCAACATTACCAACGGAGAGGTGCATAACCGCACCAACTGACGGTGTTCAACGGATCGCCGGATGGATGGGATCGACCCAGGCCACGTGTTCGGGCTCAGCTACACCGTCAATATCCAGGTTGACCACGATTGGCTCCTGCCCGCTGCGGGTTACCACACACTCGAGCGGCTCGTCGTCGCTTGCATTGATCTCCTGGTGCGGCACGAATGGCGGTACAAAGATGAACCCGCCCGGGCCGGCTTCGGCGGTGAATTCGAGATTGGCACCCCACCGCATCCGGGCCCGGCCGCGAACTACGTAGATCACGCTTTCCAGCTCGCCATGATGGTGCGCCCCGGTCTTTGCGCCAGGGTGGATCGTGGCAGTTCCGGACCACAGCTTCTGAGAGCCGGTCCGGTCATGGGTGACCGCAGCGGCGCGCGTCATCCCTGGCGTCTGCGCAGTGTTGGTGTCCAGCGCATCGCTAGGGATGACGCGAACACCCTCGGTCCGCCAGTTCGGCGTTTCTCCTGGCTCGAACGAACCCATGTGCTGAGGCTAGTCCCAGGCAGCCGCCTGCCGGAAACATTCTCCTGTAGTGGCGCTGGGTCACCGATGTGTTGATGACATGGGGCTACTGGGCGTTACGGGAGTTATGCCCAGAATGGACCGGGCCGGCATCCGGTAGGGGCCCAACGAGCCGGTGAGTGATCACAGAACGAGGGTGGCCACCTGTCCGGATGAATAATGGGACGGCGTCGGAAACACCTCGATCGCAGTAGACCGGCGGGTCTCCTGTGCGGCTTGCCACCCCCTTAGGGCAGTACCTGGCATGCCGTTGGTTACAAAGCGTCACCGAATCTGGGTTGAAGGCCCGGATTTGCACTCGATTACTCCGTTGCGTCACCGTCGCTGACCCTTCCCGGAGTGTGAAAGTGGGCTTGCATCGGCATGTGCACGCCTTGCCGCCAGGCCGCAGTAGTGGGACCGTGCCTGAGTCACCATGGTTCAGCTGCGTCACCATGGTTCACCCGGCGCTTGTAGGACAAGGATTCCTGTGGGCATACCTCGACCGAGTCACCAGCCGCTTGGCGGCCGGCCTGCGGGAGGACCGCCAGGGCCCACGGTCTTGCGCATCATGCTGGGAAGCCAATTGCGCCGCCTGCGGGAAGTCAGCGGAGTCACCGCCGAGGCCGCTGGCTACGTCATCCGCGCGTCCCACGCCAAGATCAGCCGCATGGAGCACGGTCGGGTCGGGTTCAAAGAACGTGACGTGGCCGACCTGCTCACTCTCTACGGTGTTACTGATCAACGGCAGCGTGGCAGCTTCCTGGAGCTGGCTCGACAAGCCAACGAGCCTGATTGGTGGCACCAGTACAGCGACATCCTGCCCAGCCGGTTTGACACCTACCTTGGCCTCGAGCAGGCCAGCTCGACAATCCGCACCTACCAACCCCAACTGGTGCCCGACCTGCTCCAGACCCGTGAACTCGCCCGCGCGGTGATCCGGTTTTGCCATCCAAGCGAATCCGCTGCTGAGATCGAGCGCCGGGTTGACCTGTTGATGACCCGGCAGGAACTTCTCACCCATCCCAATGCACCCCAACTGTGGGCAGTGATCGACCAGGCTGCACTGTGGCGGCTGGAAAGGCGTGAGGTGCTGCGGGACCAGATCGAACATCTGATCACGATGGCCGAGCTGCCCCATGTCAAGTTGCAGCTGCTACCACGCTATTCCGGCGAGTATGTGGCCTTAGGTGGCCCGTTTACGATCCTGCGGTTCAATGAACCGGACCTCCCGGACATCGTTTACCTCGAGCAGCTCACCGGCGCGCTGTATCTCGACAAGGACGAGGACGTACACCACTACCGGATCATCATGGACCGTGTGTGCGTGCTCGCCAAATCACCCGCACAGACGATCCAGTATCTGAATGCTTTGTACAAAGAATCCTGAATGCTCTGAGAACTCATGGTGCGGGCGAAACGACTCCATCCCGCAGGTACCAGCGCGTTTGTCTTTCGCTGTTTGCCTGCCCGGCATCTGGGGAGCGTCGATCGCTCGCCAACCGGCCGCCCGGCCCGCAGCCCAGCTTCAGGTCCGCATGCAGCGCCGGTCGGTCGGGCTGTCCCTGTCCACCCGTCTCCTGGCTAGCTGGCTGTGTCGGTAGGCTGTCGGATCAACGGGGCCGTTAGCTCAATAGGTAGAGCTGCAGACTTTTAATCTGTAGGTTCTGGGTTCGAGCCCCAGGCGGCCCAC
>JAJPIR010000314.1 GCA_021324675.1 Actinomycetota bacterium | reverse complement strand
GATGCGGCCAGGAACAACAGCGGCACGGTGGGATAGCCCCAGACGCGATAAGGGCGCGGGAGGTCCGGGCGTTTGCGCCTCAAGACAAACACGCCGGCCACGGCGAGGGCATAGAACGGCCAGATACCCAGCACGAACTTGTCGGCCAGTTGCGCGAAGTCATTCAACAGTACATAGAGCACGCCGAGCACGGTGGCCAGCCAGATGGCCACCGAGGGACTCTGGAACCGCGGCGACACCCGCGCCACGACACGAAACAACAGACGACGCTCGGCCATGGCGAAGAAAATCCGCGGCCCGGTCATCATGGTGGCGTTCAGGCCGCTGAACGTGGAGAGCAGCACAATCCCGGAGATCACCGCCGCGCCGATGCCACCAAACAAGGGAATGTGTTCCGCGGCAGTCGCGGCGATGAGGCGTGAGTGCGCCATCTCAGGCAACGTCAGCACGTACATGAAGCCGACATTCACCACCAGGTACACCAGCACTACGCAGCACGTACCCAGAATCAGCGCCAGCGGCAGAGTACGCTGCGGATTCTTGACCTCGCCACCCATGAAGCCCAGGTCCGCCCAACCGTCATAAGTCCACATCACGGGGATGAGTGCGGTCGCGAGCAGCGACAGATGCAGATCTCCATCCCACATCGGCGTGAAGTGCGAGGCTCCCGACCTGCCCGCCGTAAATGCCAGCAAGCCCACTCCCATCACGGCCGCGTATTTCGCGATGGTGGTAAAACTGGTGACCGCGGCAGCGCGTCTCACACCCACATAGTTGATGGCACCGATGAGCACCAGGAGCACGGCGGCCACGTAACGGACCTGCATGGCCGTCAGGGGAATGAAATGCCCGAGATACTCGGCGAAGATGGTCGCGGTGGCCCCCAGTGAGGAGGCGCGAATGACGGCCAGCTCGGTCCAGCCGAAGAGGAATGCCGGCAATGGCCCGAAACTCTCCAGGAGCCACTCGAAAATACCGCCGGAGCGCGGCAGTGCGCCGGCCAGCTCCGCCACCGTGAGCACCCCGAACAGCGCAATCACGCCGCCCAACACCCAACATAACAGTATGGGCCCGGGTGCGTGCAGTTGTCCGGCCACGATCGCCGGAACCCGGAAGATCCCGCTGCCGATGGTATTTCCCACCAGCACGGCAACCGCTCCGACCAGCCCTACCGTACGCGGCAGGCGCTCGCCCCACGGGTCCTCGTTCTCGGCTCGGGTTTCAGGCATCTGCAATCGCCGCCGCGCCCAGGTCGGGTGCGGAGACTGACTCCGTCCTCACACAATTGCGGCCCGAGCGCTTGGCGGAATACAACGCGGCATCGGCTCGCTGGAGCATGGTACTGGGCGTATCCCTGCCGGGGACGGACACCGACACACCCACACTGCAGGTGATGCGCCGATGCTCACCGAACCAACTTGTCGTATCGATGGCCCGGATCCGGCCACAAAGGCTCTCGCCCGTGGCGCGAGCCTGCTCCATCCCATAGCCAGGCAACACGATCAGAAACTCCTCGCCTCCCAGGCGCCCGAAAAACGCGGGCTCGCTCACGGCCGAGCGTACCGCCGCGGCAACCACTTTCAATACCTCGTCGCCCGTGGAATGGCCCAACTGGTCATTGATCGCTTTGAAGAAATCAATGTCAATGATCAGGATCGCACAGACATCGGGCTCCACCCGATTTAACAGCGCATCCAGGCGTCCCAGAACGGCACGTCGGTTCGGCACGCGGGTCAACTCGTCGGTCATCGCCAGCATGCGCATCCGCAACGTGCTGCGATGTTGGAAGACTGCCAGCAAAGTCAGCAGTAAGACAAGTGAAATAGCGAGAATGAGCACAATGGCCTGCAGGCGCCGGACCTTGCGGGCCTGCTCCAGGGCCCGCTCGTTCGCCTCGTTCTGGCGTTTGAGCGCGGCATTCTCTTTTTCCTGGGTCGCGGTATCGAACTCCACCTTCAAGGTGGCGAAACCTTGGTCCAGTTGATTTCGCAGCAGCTTGTCGGAAGTGTTCTTGGCATCGAGCTGGCGGGCGTAGGCATCGCGCCAGTCGCCGGTCTCGGCGTAGACCGAGGCCAGCTCGGTGTACACCTGGTTCAGCTCGGAGAGCGAATCGGCCTGGCGGAAATCCACCAGGGCGCTTTCCAGCGCCGTCGTGCTTTCCGGCAATCGTTGCAATTTATGGAGTGCGACGCCGCGGGCCAGTTGTATCTGGGCCCGCAGGCGGGCATCCGGGATCTGCTTCTGCAGCTCCTCCGCGTTTGCGAGTGTCGCGAGCGCCCCCTCGGGATCACCCGTGGCATTGGACACGGCCGCCAGGCCACGCATGGCATACGCCTCACCGCGTGAGTAATTGATGGTACGACTGATCTCGAGGCATTCATTGAATGCAGCCCGCGCGGCATCCCAGTCGCGCAGATTCTCGTTCACTCGCCCCAAATTATGTAGTGTGACCACCTGCTCTCTCGGCAGGCCCGCCTGACGTTGTGCGGCCAGCGCACGCGTGTAGATATGGCGAGCCTGGACGAAGTCCCCCATACGGTTGTAAAGGGTCGCGATGGCATTGAGGGTCGTCAGAGCGTGGAGCGGCTTTTTCAGCTTCTCGAACAGGTTGTCAGCCCGGCGCAGCTCGATCAGGCCGCTGGCGTAGTCACCCATGACTCCTAACAGGTAGCCCCGGGCATACAGGCTCGACGCCAGCATCTCGTCGTCATGATGGCTGGCGGCCACCGAAACGGCCTCGGTGTACTGGGCCATTGCCTTGGTGTTGTCGCCCGCGTTCTCGAGACTGTCACCCTCGCAGTCCAGAATGCCCGCGCGCAGCCCCTGGCGCTTCGCCTGCGGTAACAATGCGGTCGCGGCAGCAATCTCACGCTGGGCAGCGGCAGTGTCGCGCTCGGACTGGTAGTCACAGACCAGCAGCCGGGCCCGGATCTCGAGGTCCGGGTCGGGGCTCTTTTTCAGCAACTCCAGCGCCTGGTCGGCGGCGCGCTTGCTGTCGTCCGGCGAGGTTCGCATGGCGAACGTGCCCTGCTCGATGAGGGCCTCGATGGGGTTTGACGCCGCGGGGGCGGCAGAAGAGCCCTCCGCACGCACCCACGCCGGCGGCAGGCACGCTACAGCAAGCAAAGCCATGACACCCGGGATCCGGGCAATCGCTTTCCGTCGGCGACCGATCGCACGGCGAGGGAATGCCCAGTGGGGACGACCGGGTGGTATGGTGTCGTGTGTCATACGCGCACACGCTCGTGCGGAAGAGGTGTGCGTCCTCGAGTCTTTAAAGTACCCCATTATCACGCAAGCCGAGACAATCGGTAGTCCCTAATTGCGACCAAAGCCGATGTGGGGACGACGATTCAGGACGGCGGGGCCTCCAGGCGCTCGGCAATCAACTCCACCCAGTGGCGTACGGGTAAAGCCGTTCCGCTGCGGATATGCATATG
>JAJPIR010000063.1 GCA_021324675.1 Actinomycetota bacterium | reverse complement strand
TTATTTTATCGACGACGATCGCTGTCTGCGTCACTTCCTGTGGACAGAGCTCAGCGTGTCCCAAGCATGTTGCGCACGTCGAGCGCATAGATCGTTATCTACCTAGATCAGTTTCCCCAGCTTATCTGAAGTAGACGGAGAGATTCGCCGAGCGCGGAGAACGGCCTGGTCGGCGCGGTACTGCTCGACCATGATCCAGAAACTTCGGATCAAGGCGTCGACCGGATGCTTACGACGACATTAGCTTCAGCTGCCGTCGACAATCATTCCGGAAAGACCAATCTAGGGATTCTTCGTGCCGGTATCCTTACTGGCGAGGCGACTCGCTCAATCGACGTGTTTTGCGATGCGCAGAAAGCTTCCTCGTTTATGAGGTCATAGCGGCACTGATGGTGGGCGAAATCCCGGATCTTCGGCGAACTGTTGTACGGTCTCCCTCAGTATGTCGACCAGGTGACGGCGGTTCTGCGGGCTCATGCTGTTAAGCATTGCCTGCATGCGTGTGGCGGTGTCTTGGTTGATATTGCTGATGATCGGAGTGGCGGTGGTGGCAATGGTTAGGTGGACGCGACGACGGTCCTGTGGATCCGGTGTGCTGCAGACGAGGCCAGCCTGGATCAACCGATCAACCATCGCGGAGGTGGCCGGTGGTTTTGTCCCCAGTGCTTTGGCCACATCAGTGAGGGTGACCGGTGCCAGCGCGCTGATGAGGTGCAATGCCGTGAGTTGTAACAGCGTCATCCCGCGGCCCGCCCATACGGTGGGGCTGGAGGCGACTATCGTTCGCAGATGGGCAACGAGCCAGTCGATATCCTCGGTCGTTAGCGCGTGTGAGCCTCCAGTCGTGCGCTGACGACCTCGTTGGCGATGCCGACGGCTGCCGTCATCCACCTGGCAGATTTAACCACCGACGAGGCGACCATCGTAGGGTGCAAACGCTGGGCTACGCTGAGTAACGATGTGAGCACTAGCTATGGCATCCGGACTTACCGTTCCCTCGGGGGCTGTGGTGGCACCTGATATACCGTGGATCACTCCCGCTGCGGATGTGTCTCAATAGTGCACTTCCAAGGCTAACGAGCAAGTCGGCCCGCAATATCTCGGAGAACCTCGGTCAGGCATTGTATGGCGGCTGGGCTCATGCCATTCAGCGCCCGCTGAAGACGGGTGGCCGTGGCCGGATCTGTTTCACCAATCATTCTTTCGCCGTTCCTGGTTAAGCTCAGTAGAATTCGTCTCCGGTCCTGCTGATCGCGAATACGGGATACCAGGCCAGCGCGGATCAATCGCTCGACCATCGCGCTGGTGGCGGGCGCTTTGGTGCCCAGGAACTTAGCAAGAATGCTGAGCGTGACCGGTGCGTTCGCGCTAATGAGATGCATTGCGGACAGCTGGTGCAGGGTCACGTCACTGCCAGCCCAGAAGGAAGGTCTGGCGGCGACCATCGATCGCAGGTGGGCAGCGAGCCAGTCGGCGTCGTTGTCTACTGAGCTGCGGCGACGGCGACTGCTGCATCCGGCAGCTGAGTTGGCCGGCTCGCTGACCGGATCTGGAAGTGCAGCGGGGGGTGCCAACCGACGGTTGGTGGCCTCAATTTGGTTGAGCGTGGCTGCCCGTAGCGTTGCAACCTGATGATCGGTCAACCGGTCGCAGGTCCAGTCCCAGTGCATCGATACACGATCGCCGGGCACAACGTCGGGCAGGAAGCTCTGCCCACCTACGGCGTGGGCCACCTTCTCCGACTGCGGTTGCCCCAGCCCAAGCCGGTACCCGTTCCAGGTCAGGTGTCGGGAACGCACAATGAGGAAATCGCCATGCCTGGCCAGCACTGTCCCCCACCTGATCCGGCAATTGTCCAGGACGTGTAATGGCTGCTCGTAATGATCAGGACCCAGCAGCCGTGACCACGGGTAGACGGCGAACACGTGGAAGCAGTGATCAGCAGCCGCGCTGTCGAGGATCTCGGGGGTGAGATGTGCCCAGTAGTGGCCGGTCTGCCGGGTGATCCGCGCCAGCAAGGCCTTAATGAGAAGGCTGGCGTCGATGCCTGGGGACAGGTCGCCACCAAGCCAATAGGACTCGACGATACGGCGGTCCAATGGATCGTCCAGACCGGCTAGTTCCGCCATGGTTTCCATGTAGGTCCAGGCCCCGTGGAACTCCCGGGCAAGGGCGCGCAGATCGGTGTCGACGGTGCCGGTTGTCCCATAGCGCAGCAGTTGCTGGGAGCGCGTCGGTCCGCAGTAGCCCAGCTTGTTGGGAGCATAGGCGTACCGGGCGAACAACCAGGCGCCGACAGTGTCGGTCAAGACCGATCGATCGCTCGTTGTCATCATGGCTGCCCCCCAGCACCGTCGGTGATCACCGCGAACTCGCGCATCATGGCCAAGGTCGCCAATGCCGTTTCCTCGTCCAACCGGTTCAGGGCAAAACCGGCGTGCACCACGGTGTAGTCACCTACTGCAAGATCGGGAAGATAGGCGAGGCATACCCGGCGGATCTCGCCGACCGCGTCCACGTGCGCCATCCGGGTACCGCCTTCATCCCAGACTTCGGTGATCCTGCTTGGAATGCCAAAGCACATTGGTTTGTCCTCCTCTCCGGTGTGCACCTGGCGGCGCGGGTCAACGCCTCCGCCAGACTGTGACTCGGTTGTTGCCGGTGTCGGCCACTGCCAGCCGATCTCCGTGTAGCGACACTCCATACGGCCAGCACAGCGTGTCGGGCACAACGCTCGACCAGCGGTTCTCGCCGTTGGCCTGCAGCGAGTGCTGGCCGAGCACGGCGTCCGCCTCGCGACCGGCGGTGGGCACGCCGTCCCACATCAGCACCCGGTTGTTCCCGGTGTCCGCGATGGCCAGCCGACCGGCATCCACGGCGGCCGAGTAGGGGAACCGGAAACGGTCGCCCCGCTGCGGTCCATAGGGGAACTCCACAGCCGAGTGGATGTCGTCCTGCCCGAGCAGCAGACCTGCCTCGCGGTCTGCATGCAGCAGGGGCCACCAACCCAGCACCCTATGGTTACCCGCGTCGGCCACCAGGAACACATCGGCGTCGCCAGTGACCGCGTGCGGCCAGCGAAAGCTGTCCGGGCCGACCTCGCCGCCCCGGTTCTCCTCCCGGTGAACCGCGTCTGGTTGGCCGAGAACCAGATCCGCGGGGACGTCGGCCGAAGCAGGTACGCCGCCTGCCCAGCCAAGCACCCGCCGGTTGCCGGTGTCCGCGACGTAGAACCACCCCTCGACGACACCGATACCGAACGGCCAGTACATCGAGCAACCGCTGGTTTGTCCGGCCCGATTAGGTTCCACCGAGGACACATCGGATTGGCCGAGCACTCGATCTGGCTGCTGGTCACCGCGCTGCGGAACCTCGTCCCAGATCAGGATGCGGTGATGCCACGCATCGGCGACCAGCAGGGCACCGTTGTGCA
>JAJPIR010000134.1 GCA_021324675.1 Actinomycetota bacterium | reverse complement strand
GCAGCCGCCGCAGCGAGGGAACTGCGAAGACTGTGCCGCGTTGGGCGAGCTGGTGTGGGCTCATCTGCGGATGTGCTTGACCTGCGGGCATGTGGGCTGCTGCGACTCCAGCCCGCACCGGCACGCTACGGAGCACTACGTCCGTTGCGAGCACCCGGTGATGCGTTCGGCTGAGCCTGGTGAGAGCTGGCGCTGGTGCTACATCGACCAACGCGTGGTCTGAGCGGGCACCAGCGCACTCTGGTGTCGCCGAGTTCGGCGCAACCGTTCGCCGAACTCGGCGACGTCAGGATCGTGCGGATCAGACGACGGTGTCCAGCGCCCCGCTCTTGGCTTGAGCAAGCAGGTCACCGAACTGCGCAGTGCTCATCCGAACCTGGGAGCCGAAGTCATCGGTGAGCACGATCCGCTTCTCAAGAGGAGCAGATTCGTCGACGAACAACTGCGGACAGCCGCAGTTACACTCCCCGCAGAAGGTAGCGACCGGCTGGGTGCTGGTGATGTCGAGCATGGGTACCTCCAGTGTCGTTGCCTGACCATCCGAAAGTACTTGCGTAGCTACGCTGCGCAGGACCCCTCATGGTGTGGCACCTGACCCTTGACAGGCATTCGGAGAACGTCTTGGCCATTTTTGCCCACTCGCTGACCGACCCGGCGTCGCGCCGCGCATTGGCCTGCCGCGACATTGCCGCCGTCTACTGCATTTTGCGGGACGCAGGGGTCAGCCAGGCGAGTATCGCCCACGCCACTGGACAGAAGCAGTCAGAGGTCTCCGAGATCATCTCTGGCCGCCAGGTGCAGTCGGTCGTCTTGCTGGAGCGCATTGCCGACGGGCTGGGAGTACCCCGGGGGTGGCTGGGGCTGGCGTATGAACCAGATCCAGCTCCTGTGGCGCGGCAGGATCCACACACTGGCGACCTCAGTGACGCCAACTTGCTCCAGCATGCCGTGAGCGTCCTGAAGGGTGAGCCGGTGTTCGGTGCCGCAGAGCCGATTCGCATCAGGGACGCGCCGACTCCGGTGCCACGCCGCGTCGGGTCGACAGATATCGCTCACGTAGTGGCAACCACCGAGCGGTTCGGTCAGCTTGCTGGCGATTGCGGCGGTATTCCGATAATCAGTGCACTTGCTGCGCATGCTCGAGCCACCGAGGCGCTGCTCAGCGCCACTATGAGTGGGCCGGTCAGAAAACAATTGCTCATCACGCTGAGCGACGTGCATCGGACGGCCGCAGCTGCCGCTGCCAGCGCTGGGTTACGTGACCTCGCCCGGGAGCACCACGTCCGCAGCATGGACTGCGCTGGGGAAGCGGGCGATCTGCTGCGTGCCGTGTTCGCGCTGGACAGTTTAGGGAGGCTTGAGCTCGATACCGGCCAGCCTAACGAGGCTCTCAAGCTGTTCCAGCTCGGCGCGGCAGCCGCGAGCAGCGCACTCGCTCGCTGTAGACCGGAGTATGACTCCGCCTGGGCACTGGGACTGCTTGATGCGCCGCGGGAAGCTATTGCTGCACTTCGCCGTGCTGAGGATTCTTACCATGCGGCAAGTGACCAACCTCGGCCATGGAAGCACTTCGCCACCTCTTTATCCCATATCGAGGGCCGGGTGCATTTCGCACTGGGCCGCTTCGACCAAGCCGGGCGGGCGCTGTCCGCAGCCATGGGCGGGGCAAGACACACCGTGGGCTGCACGGTGAACAACTCGGGCTTGCTGGCGGCCGCGCTGTTGCGCAGCGGTGAGATCGCGTCAGGACTCCGCGCGGCGCAGCAGGCGATCAAGCTGGCGAGGGGTCTCCGTTCGGTATCGGTAATAGCCGGGCTTGCGCCGTTGCAAGAGGCTGCGGCGGCTCGGCAGGACTCGACGTGCCAGGACCTGGCCCGCGAGGTAGCGATACTGCGCAGCGCGGCATGACTGAGGGCAAGAAAGCTGCCGCGGAGCTGTGGGGGTCGGCGGACTACTCCGGCCTGGCCAAACGATTGGAGCCAGCAGCAGACGCGCTGGTCGACGCGGCCGCACCCCGACCGGGCGAGCACGTGCTCGATGTCGCCGCCGGCACCGGGAACGTGGCGATCCGGGCCGCGGCGCGCGGGGCCAAAGTCACCGCAGTCGACATCGCCCCGCGGATGGTGCAACTGGGGCGCGAACGCACGGGCCCAGCGGTCGGCTGGATCGAGGGCGATGTCGAGGATCTGCCGCTACCCGACAACACCGTCGACGTCGTCCTGTCTGCGTTCGGCGTCATCTTTGCCCCGCGACCGGAGGTGGCATTGGCGCAGCTGCGCCGGGTGCTCAAACCAGGCGGGCGCATCGGCCTGACCGTGTGGACTGCGGACGGCTACGTCGCCCAGCGGGCCCGCCTCATCAGACGGTTCGTGCCACCGGACCCGGCCGCAGCCGACACTCTGAGCTGGGGAGACCCGGAGATCCTTGAGCAACGGCTGGCCTCCGAGTTCACCGCCATCACCATCGAGCGCCGAGCAGTGCCCTGGCATTTCGATTCCCCCCAGCAGATGAGCGCCTTCTACGAAGCGCATTCCGCGGCGTACCGAGCCGCCAAGCAGGCGGCCGGGGATCGGGCACAAGAGATGGCCTCCGCTATCGAGCGGCAGGCATCACCCGACGGCGGCCCGGTGCGGTTGGAATCGACGTACCTGCTGGGGCAGGCACTAGCGCGCTAGGGCCGCGCCTCGCCCGGAATCGACACCGATTTCGCGCCACCAGCACGCCTGCTCCACGGAATCGATGCCGCTTACGACCACTGCGGTGCCTGTACGGCGGATCAGGGGCACCAGGCTGACCAACGCTGGGACGCAGCACCGAGTCCGGGCTCCCAGCGGCGATCTGCACGAGCGGATCCGCCAGCTCCACTCCTGCCACCGGCAGCGACTCCAGCAGCATGAGGTTGCCCACTGCGTGGCCGTAATGAGTGAGGATGGTGGCCACCCCGATGTCGGCCAAGGTGTTCACGTTGTCCACCGCGTCGCCGTGCCCGGCCACGATCACCTCGACGGGCATTCCGAGCTGGATGTCCGCCGGCTCTAGCTGGGTTGCCGACAGGGTGGACTGCACGAGCTCCACCAGATCCGGATCTTGCGTCAAGTATGTGGTCAGATCGACGCGGACGGGTGGGGTGCCCGCGCCGCGTTCGTCTCGCCGGACTCGCAGCTGCTCGCAGGCTTGCCGAAGCATCCACGGCCCGATGGTGAGGACCAGACCGGTTTGCTCTGCCAACGCCAGACATTCGTGGTGTGGCACTGTGCCGTGCTCCGTATGGTCCCAGCCCAGCAGCGCCGCCAGCGCCACAATTTGCCCGGCATCGTCCGCCGCCGGATCGAGCCGCACCAGCGGCTGGTAGGACAGGGCGATCTCACCGTTTTCCCAAGCGGCGGGCATTTCGGTGGCCAGCGCGTACCGAACTCGATCTTCGGCGTCAGCAGACGGGTCGTACAGTCCCCACTGCCCGCGGCCGGTCCGCTTCACCCGGTGCAGCGTTGCCTCGGCTGCCCGGATCAGCTCTTTCGCCTCAGTCTCGCCAGCGGTGCGGCGCACGATGCCGATGCAGGCCGACACGGCCAGTCCCCGGCCGGCGAGGTAGACGGGTTCGGATAGCTCGGCGTTGATCCGCGCCGCGAGAGTAGCTGCGTTGGGTGTGGCCGGTGATTCCTCGATGAGGATGGTGAACTCGTCGGCGTCGAAACGCGCGACGAAGGCCCGCTCTCCGGCAACCAGCGACTCTAGCCGAGCAGCGACGGATCGCAGTAAGAGATCGCCAATGCTGATACCGAGCCCGTCGTTGACGATCCCGAAGCAGTCCAAGTCGATGTTGCAGATCATGAATGAGGCGTCGCGATCACGCTCGAGCTGCTCCTCGAGGTGGATGGCGAAGTGCAGCCGGTTAGGCAAGCCGGTCAGCAGATCATGCAACGACTGGTGGCGGACTCGCTGCTCGAGCAGCTGGCGCTCGGCGATGTCTTCCACCATCGTGACGTGATGGGTCTGATTTCCCGCCCCGTCGCGAAGCACTGACACGGTCAGCGTGACCCACGTGGTGTCCCCGCGCCCGGTGATCACCTTGACCCGGCGCTGCAGGCGCCCCCGCTTGCCGTCGATGAGTGCCTGGTATCCACCCTGCAGGAGGGCGGCGTCATCGGAATGGAAAATCTCGCTTAGCTTCCGCCCGGCAAGATCAGCAGGTCGGTAGTGCAGAAGTTCGGTCAGGGCACCGTTGGTCTCGGCAATGGTGCCGTCCAACCGGCTGATCACCATGCCCACCGGAGCGGAGTCGAACACTTCCCGGAACCAGGCGTTGCGCTCATCGAAACGGTGACGGCGCGCCGCAGTGGTGTACCCGAACACCACTGCGCCGAGCACGGACGCGATCCTGCCTGTCAACCCGTCAATGGTGCTGAGCTCAGGAAAGGTCGGGAGTACCCGGCCGAGCAATTCCACGCTACGAGCCAGGCTGTGATCATCGGCCACGCCCCGTGCCACCAGCGCGGCGGCGGCTTCAGCGACCGGTTCAGGGTCGAACGGCTCTTGCTGGAGCGCGTCGACGACGCGGTTGACATTGTGCTGGAGGCACTCTTCGACGATTTCCTGCGGCGCCGGCACCTGCGCGGTTGGGCTCACCGCGTGCCACCACGCGCGGGCCAGCTCCGCCCGCGAGACACGCTGAGCTGGAGTGCTCATGTGGTGCCCCATCCCGCGCTGTGTTTAATCAATCGGTATCGTCAAACCAGACGGTTAACCCAGTGCCCCCGGTAGTGTATCGACTGTTACCGTCAGTGAGTTGACCTTTTTCCAGGCCATCAGCGTTCCCCCGCTGACGCACCGTACCCTTCGGTCCGTGCGAATCCTCGTGATCGGCGCCGGTGCCCGCGAGCACGCGCTGGTGATGGCGCTGGCCAGCGATCCAGTTGTCAGCGCGCAGGCTTGCGCGCCGGGTAACGCCGGCACCGCAGCCGTGGCCGAGCAGGCCGGCGTGGATGTCACCGATCCAGCCTCCGTGACGAAACTGGCCACGACCTGGGCCGCCGATCTAGTCGTGATCGGTCCCGAAGCGCCATTGGTAGCAGGGGTAGCTGACGCAGTACGCGCGGCCGGTATCGCCTGCTTCGGTCCATCCGCTGGTGCGGCGCGGATCGAAGGCTCCAAGGCGTTCGCCAAGGACGTGATGGCCGTCGCCGGCGTGCCCACCGCGCGCAGCGAACTGGTGGATAACCCTGGCCGGTTGGATGCGGCTTTGAATCACTTCGGATCGCCGTGGGTGGTCAAGGACGACCGGCTAGCCGCCGGTAAGGGAGTGGTGGTCACCGAGGATCTGGAGGTGGCCAGGGCACATGCGCTGACATTGCTCGACGGTGGCCATCCGGTGTTGCTGGAGTCGTTCCTCGACGGGCCAGAGTTCTCCCTGTTCTGCCTGGTCGACCTCCGCTGCAAGGTGGTGCCGCTACTACCAGCTCAGGATTACAAGCGAGTCGGTGACGGAGACGTCGGCCCGAACACCGGCGGTATGGGCGCCTACGCCCCGCTGCCCTGGGCGCCCGAGTCACTGGCCGCCGATGTCGTGGCGCAGGTTGTGCAGCCGGTGGTGAATGAGCTGGCCCGGCGGGGCGTCCCGTTTTCCGGGCTGCTGTATGCCGGCCTGGCGCTGACCGCCGCGGGCCCGCAGGTAATCGAATTCAACTGCCGCTTCGGCGACCCGGAGACGCAGGTTGTGCTATCCCTGCTGCGCACACCGCTGGCCGGGCTGCTGATGGCCACTGCCACGGCGACACTGGACCAGCAGCCGCCCTTGGATTGGGATCCGGGGGCCGCCGTGGTCGTTGTGGTGGCCGCCGAAGGGTACCCGGGCCCGCCGCGGATCGGAGATGTGATCACTGGATCCAGCGCTCCGGGTGTGCTGCATGCGGGCACCCGGCGCCGGCATGACGGCGCCGTCGTGTCGGCTGGCGGCCGGGTGCTCTCGGTGCTGGGCACTGGGGTTGATCTGGCGGCCGCGCGCAAGCAGGCTTACGAGCGTGTCGATCAGGTTCACCTGCCTGGCGGGCATTACCGTCGCGATATCGGATTGAGAGCGACGCGCCGCGCAGATGGCCCGTCCGCGGGTGCCTGACGCGATAGCCTCCCGACGATCATTTGCGGGGTTGGAGGCTGAGCAACACCATGGTCATATGCGACCGCCAAGGCGAGCAACTGCTGTTGACGTTGTCGCCGGAAGGTGTTCGCTTTCTCCGCGAACAATGGTCGTGGTTGCGCGAGCTGGTCCGCTGGCAACTCGCGGGCTGCACTGACGACCCGCTGGCCGAGGTCACTGGGCTGCCGGTGCCCATCGGAACCATTGATGGTCGGCTGGCTTACGTCGTGGATTACTGGTGCGGCACCCAGGAGACCGGGCTGGTGCGCAAGCTGTGGGAAGGCTGGGTGCTGCACGACCTCGAGCACAGCCTGACCCGGGTC
>JAJPIR010000088.1 GCA_021324675.1 Actinomycetota bacterium | reverse complement strand
CTTCTCTCGCGCCCATTCCTTGGGTCCGCAGGAGCCTGTCTGACCAATGATCGACGTAGCGAGGGCGACCGGCAGCGAGCAGCTTTCTGTGATCGTTTCCCGCGCATAGCGGGGTTCTATGTAAGGGAAAGGATCACAGAAAGATGCCGCTGCTGGGCGGCCGCAGTAGGCGAGCATTGGTCAGGCAGGCTCCTCAGCACGCGGCCTCATCGTTGTAGTAAGCCTGTCAAAAGCCTCTTTTTGCCCTCTGAACATTGCAATTGAAAGTCATTTTAAAAAAATTAATGTACGTGACCGTGGCCTTGAGTGGAACGCGTGATGCGCTGTCGACGGAAATGCATCATACGCTTCTGTCGCTGCACAGCTACACCCTTGCACCGTCGTTGGCTTTCACCAGGTTATCTATCTGTGCGGAAACGTCGTTCGCACCCGACGTGCCTGGCACCAAAGGTCCTGACTGTCTGTTGGCCGACACATGTCGAAATTGCGAGGCCTGTGAGATCCTGGCGGCGATCGGGCGGGAGCCCTTGCCCGTAATCGGCCGGAATCTAACTGTCGGACGGCTCGAGTGCCTCGTACGTTCGTGGACAGTCCTGGGGGATCACTTGAGTGCGCAACATAATCGTCGGACCGCTCGTGCGCTGGTCTGTGGAGCCTTGTTGGTTTACGGGTGCCTGCGTATCCCCGCTGCGGCCGAGCCCACGTGGCGCCCGGACGCGGAATTGCAAAAACGCACCGAAAGTGTCCGCCAGTTGGCGGCGGGCCCGCAGGAACTGGGCCGCCTAGGCGGGTAGCTTGTTGCCCTTGGTTTCGACCGCGAACGGGACGACGGCCAGGCCCAGAAGGAACGCGAATGCCGTGCAGGCCACCGGCAGACCCAGCGAGCCGTGCTGCTGGACAGCCCAGCCGAGCAGAAAGTTGACCCCCGCGCCGATCAGGCGACCGAAGGACGTCGTGAAGGCGAAGGCGGTCGCCCGGACCGAGGTACCGTACTGTTCCGGCAGCCACAGGCTGTAGACGGCGAAGTTGCCACCGAAGAAGCCGAGAAAGAAGAGCAGCGCGATGAAAGTGTGCAGGCCGTCCGGGAGGTAGAACGCCCAGGCGAAGCTCAGCCAGATGAACACCGCCATGCCAACAAAAAACACCGCCAGCCCCGCGCGCCGGCCCAGGCGCTCACACAGAAGCGGCGCTGCCAGGCAACCCAGGATGGTGCCGATCGAGAGCAGGCCGGTGCCCATCGAGGCCATGCGAACCGCCTCGGGTTGAGACAGGCCGGCATGCTTCGCGAGGGTGATGATGGCGGTCGGCTCGTACACAGAGCCGGCCCACAGGCCCACGATGGAGACGGTCAACAGTGTGGAGTTGACGAGGGTGCGCCGTAAGTTAGGTCCGGAGAAAATTCCGCGCAATGGACTGATGGCGGAAACGGTCGCAGCGGCCCGCTGCCAGCGCTCGGGCTCTTTGATTTTGAATACGATGTACAGGGACAGAAAAACCGGCGCGAGTCCGCACAGGAACATGGCGCGCCAACCGAAACGGGCGCCGACAGTGAAGTTCAGCACCGCTGCCAGAAAGAAGCCGACGTAGTAGCCGGTTTGCAGATATCCGGCGCCCATTTTGCGCCGATCCTCGGGCCATGCCTCGGCGACGTAGGTGCCGGCGAGGGCCCACTCACCGCCGATGCCGACTCCGGCCAGCAGCCGGAAAATGGCCAGCTCCCACACGTTCTGCGCCAGGGCCGCAGCCCCGGTGAACACCGAATACACCAGCACGGAGGCGGCCAGCGTACGGGTCCGTCCGAATCGGTCCGCGACCGGGCCCCACAGGAAGGCCAGGCCCCAACCGACCAGGAATAAAGCAAATAGAACCGAGCCGGTGAAAGCGACATTGGCCGGCGCCGCGGCCAATCCCGACTTCGGTAGCAGCTCGGTGAGGGCGGGGCTCAGAACCAGGGCATAGATGAAGGCATCCATACCATCCAACGTCCAACCGGTCCAGGCAGCCCAGAATCCATGCCGTTGACCCGCCGTCAGGCGGGTTTTGAGAATTGTGGCCCGCGCTGCAATCTCTGCCCCTTCGGTTGGCACTGCGTGCTCCCTTTTCGTGTTCGGCGTGTTGCGATGATAACTTCGAAGCTGACTTATTCTCCTTGGATGCCCCGGAGACCAAGGTCGCGCGGGGCACCCGGAGTATCGCACTATTACAATTCAGTCTGAAGACGGAGACATGTCGGCGGAACCGGACGTGTCGCGGCGGATTAAGCTTGTTCCTACAATTTATAAGTCAACGCATACAGGGTAGTTTTCCATGTTAACCATCTTTCGCTGGGCGGCGGCCGTGGCCGGCGCCCTGGTACTCGCGGCTTGCAACAATTCCGGCTCGGGCAATTCCAGCGGTTCCACTCCGCCGCCGACGAGCACGACTTACACCGTCGGTGGCACCGTCAGCGGAGTGACCGGCAGCGGCCTGGTTCTTTCCAACAACGGCACCACGCTGCCGGTGGGCTCCGGAGACAGCACTTTCACCTTCACGGGCGGCCTTGCGACCGGCACGGCCTATGATGTGACGGTGCAGTCGGCGCCGGCGGGCCTGCTGTGCTCGGTCGCCTCCGGCTCGGGCACCATCGGCTCCTCGAATGTGACCAATATCGCCGTGACCTGCACGGCGCAAAACCACTCGGTCGGCGGCACCATCAGCGGGCTCAAAGCCGACGGGCTGGTCCTGGCGAACAACGGCGCGTCCGTGACTCTGAATTCGGGCACGACCCAATTTACCTTCACCACGTTGATTGCAACGGGGACTCCCTACGCAGTGACAGTCCAGGCCGCTCCCGCGGGTTATACGTGTAGTGTTGCAAACGGCAGCGGAACGATGGGGACGGCGGACATCAGTAACGTCGTCGTGACGTGCTCGACCCAGTCGTATCCGGTGGGTGGCACCATCAGTGGATTCACCAGCACCGGACTGGTGCTCGCCAACGGGACGGATCGGATCACGCCGGCGACAAATGCGACCAGCTTCACCATGCCCACTCCGGTGGCGAGTACGTCCAGCTATGCTGTCACGGTCGCTGTCCAACCTGCGGGGATGAGTTGCTCGGTAGCCAACGGCTCGGGCACGGTCGGCAATTCCGCCGTCACTAACATCGCGGTGACCTGCACCGACCAGTCCTACACCCTGGGTGGCACCGTCGCGGGCTTGACTGCCAGCGGCCTGGTGCTCGCCAATGGGGCTGATACCGTGACGGTGGCGGCTAACGCGGGCAGCTTTACGTTCCCGACCTCGGTTGCTTTCGGCGCTTCCTATGCAGTGACTGTATCGGTACAGCCGATGGGTTTGACGTGCTCCGTGTCTGGTGGCACCGGCACGATGGCGGCGAACAACGTCAACAATGTGGCCGTCACGTGCTCTCCGGTCACCTACACACTCGGTGGCAGCATCAGCGGACTGACCGTGACGGGATTGGTGCTGGCCAATAGCAACAATACGGACAAGGTGACCGTTGCGGCGAATGCCACCAGTTTCGTGCTTCCAACAGCGCTCGCGGCTGCCACACCTTACTCAGTGACCGTGTCGACTCAGCCGAATGGCTGGATGTGCACAGTCAGCGGAGGCTCCGGCAATATGCCTGCGGCCAACGTGACGAGCGTGCAGGTGACGTGTGCGCTCCGCGCCTACACGCTGGGTGGAACCATTACGGGCCTGGCGGATTCCGGGCTGGTCCTGACCGATGGCACCGATCATGTGTCGGTGGCAGCGAATGCGACCACGTTCTCGATGCCCACCGGTGTCGTCTTTGGTAGCCCATACACCGTGACAGTACAGACACAACCTGTCGCAGCGAAGTGTACGGTCACGAACGGTACCGGTACGATGCCGGCGCAAAACAACATGACCTCCGTGCAGGTGACCTGTACTGCGTTTGAATGGACCTGGGTGGCCGGTTCCGACACCCCCGGCGCTGTGAACAGCACCGTGGTACCCGGCGCTCGCGACAGCCAGATGACCTGGAAGGACAGCGCCGGGAATTTCTGGATGTTCGGCGGTGAGTTCGCGAACGCCACTTCGGCCGGAACCTATGACGATGTCTGGGAATATAGTCCCGGTACCAACCAGTGGACCTACGTGACTGGGGACACGGCACTCAATCCGCCCGGCAATTACTCCGGCGCTACAGAATCCCCGGGCGGGCGCCAGGCGGGCATGGTCTGGACGGACGGAACCGGAAATGTCTGGTTGTTCGGCGGCTTCGGAATCGATTCGGCTGGGAATAATCCTGTCGTCTTGAGCGATTTGTGGAAATTCAACATGCTCTCCAGGACCTGGACGCTCGTGGGCGGTCCGACAGTCGGAGGCCAGGCCGGCTCGTATGGCACCCTGGGCTCGTTCAACACGACGAACTGGCCGCACGCGCGCCTCGGGTCCTCGACCTGGACCGACAGCGGCGGACGCCTCTGGATGTTCGGGGGCAGCGATTCCGGGGCAACATACAACGACGTCTGGGTGTTTGATCCCAAGCTGGGAACAGCGGGCGAGTGGGCCTGGGTGGCCGGCTCCAACACGGCCGGGAGCGCCGGGACCTCCGGCACGCAGGGCACGGGCGCTTCCGGCAACATTCCGGGCGCGCGTTATGGCGCCATGACCTGGACGGATGCTACGGGCAAGATCTGGCTCTTTGGTGGCGCCACGCCCGACGCTCTCGCCAGCAATGGCAGTGACTATTTCAACGATTTGTGGGTCTATGATCCCACGACGACGTATTGGACCTGGATGAGCGGCACCACTACCAAGAGTACCGCTCCGGGTACTTACGGCACGAAGGGTACTTTCGCCGCCGGCAATCAACCTGGTGCGCGTGGCGGTGCAGTGGCGTGGGTCGATACTTCAGGAAAATTGTGGATGTTTGGTGGCTTTGGTTTCGGCTCCGGCGCGGCGGACAGTTACCTCAACGACCTGTGGGTCTATGACACTGCCAGCCAGCAATGGGCCTGGATCGGGGGCTCGAATACGGCCGGGCCGAATACCGGCAATTACGGGTCGTTGGGTGTCGCCGCTGCGACCAACCAACCGGGCAGCCGTTTGGCCGCCCGCGGTTGGACCGATACCAACGGAAATTTCTGGCTCTTTGGCGGCCTTAGCGCGGATTCGGTCGGCAATGCCGTTGATCTGAGCGACCTCTGGATGTACTGATCGTTCGGGCTCACGGGGGAGGGATGGTATCCTACCCCCGTGAGCTTTCGATCCGGCTACTGGCTCTGCATCGTCTGCCTGCTGGCCTTGAGCGCCTGCGGGCATGCTGTTGCGCCGGAAGAAAACGTCGTCAACGTCTACAACTGGTTCGATTATCTCGATCCGGAGGTGTTGAAGAAGTTCGAGGCGCGCTACGGCGTGCAGGTGCACTACACCACCTTCGATTCCAACAACACCCTGGAAGCGAGGTTGTTGGCCGGGCATTCGGGCTTCGACGTGGTCTTTCCATCGGGAGCCTCCCTGGAGAGCATGATTGCCGCGGGCGTGTTTCGAGCGCTGGACAGATCACGGCTTCCCAATATGAAGAACCTCGACCCGGAGGTGATGCGGCGGCTCGCCGCTCATGATCCGGGCAATGCGCATGCCGTCGACTACACCTGGGGGATCACCGGCATTGCATATGATGAAGCCAAGGTTCGCGTGCGTTTTCCCGAGGCGCCGGTGGATAGCTGGGCGTTGCTGTTCGATCCCAAGGTGGCCGCCCATTTCACCGACTGTGGGATCGGGCTGTACGAATCGCCCAATGTCATCGTCCCCAGTGTGCTCGCGTGGCTGGGCGAGCCTCCCGACAGTGAGGACCCGGGAAAGCTCGAGCGTGCCGCCGCGGCGCTGATGGCTGCGCGTCCCTACATCCGCAAAATCAGCAATGGCTCACTGGTGGACGATCTCGCAACCGGCGAGTTGTGTATCATCATTGCGAGCAACGGAGATGCCATGCAGGCGCAGGAGCGCGTGCGGATCGCCGGCAATGGGGAGCAGATTCGCTTCAGCATTCCACGCGAGGGCGCTGTCATCTGGTTTGATACCGCCGCCATTCCCAACGATGCGCCTCACCCGGACAATGCCCATCGTCTGATCAACTTCCTCATGGATCCGGCGATCGCGGCCGAGAACAGCAACGCCATTCGCTTTGCTACCGGTAACGCGGCCGCGCAGCCGATGTTGCGGCCCGAGTTGACCAACGCCGCCATATTCCCGGCCGGGGCGCTCGCCGGGCGGCTCATTCCCGAGCGTGCCAAGAGTGAGGACTACGTGCGTTTGAGAACGCGGATATGGACACGATTCAGGACGGGGCATTGACGGGGTCTGTCTGTCTGGCTCCAGGCGTCCGTTGCGCGCGCCTCTGCAATGCCTTTTTCATTTGCGCCACGCAAAAATTGCCGAATGAGATGGTCATTGCAGAGAATGGGGGTAGCATTCCATGCACCCAGACCGTCATTTGAGCTCACCCCATGACCCAGTCTCCGCAAGCGTCCCCGGCCACCCGTCCCGCGTTTGGCACTGTCCTTGCGCCGACCATGGCCGTCGCCACGTTTCGTAATGGCGCCTGGAGCCCGTTCGAGATTCAGCCGGTAGGCCCGATCTCACTGCACCCGGCAGCGCATGTGCTGCACTACTCGAGCACCTGTTTTGAGGGATTCAAGGCGTACAAGTGGGCCGACGGCAGCGTCCGCGTGTTCCGGATGGACCGTCATATCGAGCGTATGCGCCAAAGTGCGCGTGCCCTCGTGCTG
>JAJPIR010000072.1 GCA_021324675.1 Actinomycetota bacterium | reverse complement strand
TCGTCCGACTTGGCCCAGCCCGCGCAGCACCTCGGCTTCGATGCGTTGGTCGCCAAGACGGCGAGCCAGCGTCAACGCCTCGGTGTGGTATTGGCGCGCTTGGTGGTATTCACCGACCATTCGTCCGACTTGGCCCAGCCCGCGCAGCACCTCGGCTTCGATGCGTTGGTCGCCAAGACGGCGAGCTAACGTCAGGACCTGGGTGTAATACTCACGGGCCTGGGTACCTTCGCCGACTAGTCGCCTGACCTCGCCGAGCCCGCGCAGCGCCTCGGCTTCCAGGCGTTGGTCATCGAGGTGTCGGGCGAAGGTCAAGGCTTGCTGGCCAAGCTGCTGGGCATGCGACCAGAACCCGAAGTCACGAAAGTGCACAGCCAGCAACGCAGATAGGCTCGCGCCTTCGGTACTGGGATTCATTGCTTGCACGCATCCGAGCAGATTGTCGCGTTCTGCAGCGAGCCAGGCACGTGCCTGGGCGGTGTCCGCAAACGCCACGATACTTTCCCGAGCTAAGTCGTTTCCGGGGTCACTTTCCGCATAGGGCCGCAGCAACCGATCAGCTCCCTGGGTGATCGCTAAGTAGCGACGGGCCAGGCGCTTTATCGCTGCCTCCCGCTCGGTCGGTGGCTCTTGCGCGGCGGCTCGTTCTTGAGCGTAGAGACGCACGAGGTCGTGCATCCGGTAGCGCGGACCGCCGGGGCTCCCGGTGGCTGTTGAGCGTTGCTCTATCAAGTTGTGGTCGACCAGTTCACGTAATAGGTGCCTGCCCCGGGCTGGCGCGATGTTGGTCAGTGCGGCGATCGCCAGTGGAGTGATTTCGGGGCCAGGATGCCAACCCAGCAACCGAAACGCCCGAGACTGTTCCTCGGTTAAAAGCCGGTAGGACCATTCGAAGGCAGCGCGCACCGACACATGTTCGGCTACCAACTTATCCAGCGCGGCCGTTTGGTCGGAGAAATCTGCCGCGATGTCGGCGAGCAGTTCGCCGGGATGGTGACGTAACAATCCAGCGATGAGCCTGATCGCCAAGGGCAACCGACCACAGGCAGCCAAAATTTCCCGAACAGCGTCTCGATCACCGCAGCGTTGCTCGCCGACCAGCTTGATGAATAACTCTTCTGCCTCGTCTTCGGTCAACACGTCCAGCGAGAGCGGGTAGGCGTCGGTCAGGCTGGTGAGCTTGCGCCTGCTGGTAATCAACACCAGGCAACCGGGCGCCTCGGGCAGCAGTGGCTGTACTTGGTCGCTGGTGCGGGCGTTGTCCAGGACGATCAACATGCGTCGATCGTGGATCTGGTGGCGCCACTGATCTCGGCGTTCGACCGGATCGGCTTTGATCGCTTCTGGGGGCATGCCAAGTCGGAGCAGCATCTGTTCCAACGCCCCCGAGGGTTCGCGTGGCTGCATACCCGGCGTGTGGCCATACAGGTCGACCCAGATGGCCCCCTCCGGATAGCGCTTAGCGAATTCCTGGGCGGCATGCCGAACAAAAGCTGTTTTGCCCACCCCAGCCATGCCATCGATGGCATAAACGGTGACCACTTTGCGCCGGCGGTCGCTTTCGGTAACACCACGCAGCTCGGCCATCGCTGCCTCGCGCCCGGTAAAATGCGTCACCTCGCCGGGCAAGCCGTTGCCAGATCGCCAACCGCCAGAAGGATCACTCGATCGCCGAAGCTGCTGCTGTGCCGATGCTTTGAAACTCGGCGAGCTGGAGTTGCACTCCTTAATGAAGTCGTGGAACTTTTGCAGGTCGGCGGCGGGCATCACCTGCAGATCGTGAATATCGACGAGCCGATCCCAAGTCGTTTTATAGATTTCTGCCAGGATTCCTAGTGTGCGCACTGTCGGTCGGACGCCTTTATGGGGCCACTTTTCGTACTCGCAGATGCGACTGCTGCGCATGGGCATGCCGGGGTCGTTTTTGTGTTCGTTGAACCGCTTGGCGACTTCCTCCTGGGTAAATTGCCATGCCAATCTCCAGGCCTCCCGCGGCCGGCAGCCGCAGCGCATCAGGTCAGCCACAATCTGTTCGATGATCTGGTGGCGTTGTAAGCCAAGTTCGCTCATGCGCTCGCACAGCTGATCTTGGTACGCCTTGCTCGCGGGTTTGGGTTCAGCTGGCATGGCCATCTCTTCTCTTTCGGCCACTGTCCTTACTAGGCCCTCCAGGCCCCACCGTACCGATATTCATGATCGACCTCATCAGGCCAGTGCTCGTTTGTGAAGTGATCGCCGCAGCGTGAGAAGTTTGTACCCCCAAAAATCAGTGTTTCGGCAGGTCAAAGCAGGTTGGCTGGTGGAGCACGCATCCTTGACGTGGCTGTGAATGTCAAACGACCGCGGTAGCCGCCACCATTATCGATATACCTTGATCACCCGTCGCCGACCTGCCGCACACCAGCGGTGCGCAGAACCCGAACACGGCTAGCCGCCGCCTGTCCATTGGAACCCAACGTCACCTAAGGGGCGCCCACAACTCACGACCACAGCCGCCATGGAGGGTTATGAGAAACCAGCATGTTCCAGAGTACTCGGCTAAAAATAATGAGTCTTTATGAGAGGGGAGGAGCCATGGCAGTCATGGATTACCGAACACAAGACGGACTTGCCGACTACGGTTTTTCCATAGAATATCACCCGGACAGAGGATGGCGCATATACGTTATTTTTCAACCTCTTCACCGCTCACCTGATGAGGGCATTAAACTGCCCCATCTCGCCGTCGACGACAACGGGCGGCAATACGTGGACTGGCCCTCAAAACTTGACAGCCTAGGAGAAGCTAAAACGGTCGCCGCGCTCTGGGCAGAGCTGATCCAGCGCCACCTCGCATCAAAACCAATAACTAATACAATGAACCAGGCGGGCCCAAACCGTAGACCTTAGCAGCTGAATAAATGATCAATACAAGACGAGGACGGTTGCCCGCACCCAACCTATACCCCAGTCAACAAACACGCCGAGCCCAACCTACCACAATTAGACCACAAAGACGACCCTCGCGGGGGAGCCATTGCCCGCGTGCTACATAGGTAAGCACCGCTCTAAGCACCGTCACCACTCTGGCTACGATTCGGGGCAGTTTACCTCTGAGCGACCCAACACAGATCCCGCCGTGCACAGACTTCCACCTTGGTCGGCTATGCACTCCTTGGCAATGTAACGTCACAATTCGTTGCGATCGGTAGATAAAATTGGTTTGGTAGCCGACCGGGTTAGCAGGCTGCGCCGTAGGTCATCACGCACCGTCACTGTTCCGGTTGCCGGGGCGCGCTACCGTGTCATAATTATTCTTACCGGCACCCCCGCACCCCCGCTGACCAGCCCCAACGCGGCAGCCGGGCGTTATCACCCCGGCGGCCGCCCGGAACGCCCGAATATGCGTGGCGTGGTGCATGGTCATGCGGTCACTGGGAGTTTCGGGATGCAGCCCGTCCCCCGTCGGCGAGCGGGCCGGGTGGCGAGCGCGGTGGCGAGCGTGGCTTTGGCGGCGGCGCGGGTGCTGGGGCTGGCTGGGGGCCGGGCGGTGCGGCCGTAGTCGATGATCCGTTGGGCGGTGAGGGCATGCTCGCCGGGCCGCAGTAGCGCGGCGCCGGCTCGGCCGTGGCGCTGGGCGACGAATCGCCGGGCGGTGCGGGCAGCGGCGGCCTCGGTGACCCGGGCCGTCCAGTGACCGGGCAGGATCGTGCCGTCGGGGGTGCGCCACGCGGTCAGGCGGGAGGTGATGAACGCCTTAGGGGCGGCGATGCGCTCGGGGCTGATCAGCACCCCGGCTGGTTGGCCGAACAGGCCGGGCCGGTGGTCCATCGCATGCACGAGGTCGCGGTTGCACCAACCCGCTTGCCAGTAGGGCTTGCAGAGGTGGCGGAGGAGTTTTCGGCTACAGCCAGCGAAGACGGGCAACCGGCGGCGCAGCCAGTCAGCGGCGATGAGCATGGCAAATCGGCTGGTCGGCACGGTGGTCGCCCAATCCGGCCCGTCCCTGTCGTCTAAGCCCGCCCGCAGGGCGGTCCATGGAGGTTGTTCCAGGTCTGACGGGTTGTGCACAGAGTTGTCCACAGGCTTTCTCGCGCGCGAAAAACCACCAACCCAACTGTCTTTTTCAGAAAAACCAGACCAAGAAGGGCTGCCAGTTATCTTCCCCGGTCTCCGGAGTTTCCGCTGATCACCGTGGTCGGAAGGGCCGATGTCAGCGCTGCCGGTCGCGACAGGGGACGAGTCAGGCTTGGCGGGGATCCGGGCTGAGGAAGCGCTGGGCTCTGCCACACGGTGAGCGTCCGGGCCCGAGTCGGGGGCTGGGTCGGTGAGGGCATCACCGAGCTGGGCGATCAGGTGCTCGGCGGCCCGGTGCAGCGCCTCCTGCGGCGTCAAAGGAATGCGCAACCCGTAGACGGCGGCCCGATTACCGTCGAGATGCGCCAGCACCGACGGGCGATGCGCCGGAGTGGAGCCACGCTCCAGATGCGCCAGCCACCCCCGTACCCGCAACTCCTGCAACCACCGGGCCACCGTCCGCTCACTGAGCCCCGAGCGAGCAACCAGCCGCCCCCACGTCGGGCGCGATTCCAAGGTCTGCCAGCTGGCAGACAGCGCCACCAACCGCGCCACCGCCAACACGTTGGCCCGGCCATCGGCACGGATATCCCGCACCCACTCCTGCCGCCGCAACGATGCCAACCAATGCCGCTGATCGCGCGGATCGGCCGACGCCGTCGTGACCGCCGGCACCGGCCCGATCTCCTCAGCAGCCGGCGACCCACCATGCGCTGCCCAGCACGGCCCACACACCACCGCCCGCAACACCGTCGCCCGCGGCCGCCCCACCCGCACCCAACACGTCACACACAGCGGTGATCCACCTGATGGTGCACCTCCCTCGCCGGCTATGGCCGTCAGCAGGACACGTCCCGCCACGCCGACGGCGGTAGGCGCCGGGGTGGCGCTCAGCGCCTGAGACGGCGCGGCTGCAGAAGGTGAGATGTATGGCGCCAGATCCCTTGCCCGCGTGTCGTCAGGCCATACGGGACCGCGCCGGGGCTCCCCTGTTATGGTGGCTCCAGCGTGTTCGGGCGTCAGAAACCCACTCAACCGGACTGACCCGTCAAAGCCTGGTCCGGACGAATCGGGTTGCTGCCGTTATTCGATTAGAAAAACCAGGTGGAACGCCCCGACTTCTGTCGGGGCGTTCTCTCTTTATGCGCTAAGCGATAGCGCCTCCTGGGGGCTGTAAGGAACGCCGACCAACGCTGCGAGCTGCTCGCCCACAATGTCGTTGATCGTCATCCCGCGCCGTCTCGCCTCCTCGTGGAGTGCGTCGAACAGGGACACGGGCACCCGGGCTCGGACCTCGCGACGTTGGCCTTTTGACGGCCGCCCTGTCTTTTTTCGCTCCATAACCGGAGTTTCTATCGTTCCCGGCCGCAGAAACATGGGAGGCGCGCCGAAGCTTGTCCGCTTCGACCGTTGCACCACCGCCCTGTTGCACTGCCTGGCTTTGTCGGTGGGAACCCGTCGCAGCAGCAGCGGCCGAGCAGCCAGGGAGACGGCGGCGGTCTCCAGATCCGTTCGAATACCCGAACCCGGTGCAGTCCCGCCGCTCACAACGATCCGCGACGAGCCGACCAGCGGAAACTCTTGTGGTTTGTACTTCCTGGTAGCGGCCTTACCGACAGGCCGCCTGCGGGCGCTCCACGTTGACCAGCTCCTCCTCGACAGCCAGAGCGGCCAGGACAGAGGAAAGCCCAACCGTGGTCGGAACTCGCGAACATCGACCTTGGCCGGATTCGCAGTGCGGTCGCCGTCAAACGAACATCCGCGGTCGGAAGTGACGAGCAGAACCAAAATGCCGATCCGAAAAATCTCCGTTTATTGTGTTACGTTTCTAACCTGGCGCAGCTGACCATCCGAGCGTTGTAGCAGAGAATCAGATCTCTGCGCCGGGACCGCTCCTGGCACCGTCGTCGTCTTCGAGCTGTGCTAGCCGTAGCTGGACGATCGTGGTCACAAATTCGGCCATCGACGTCGGACGCAGTTCCCTCGCGCGTTTTTCGAGTACTTCTGCTTGTTCCTCAGTGAGCCGTAGCGGGTATTGAGCGAGCGGGTCGCGAGAAGGCCGTCGAGCGCGCCGCTGCGGGATCGGCACTCGGGACGACTCCTGCTGGGGCTGGTAGTGCTCGCCGAGCTCGTCCCATACTGCATCGAGAGCTTTGAGAAACCACATCTCGTGTGTGTCTCCAGTGCGGCCTCGTACCAGGTTGAGCTGCTCGAACAGCGACGCTGGAATGCGGGCCGCGATCACTCGGACGCTACGCTTAACTTTCGCTTTCGGCTGCGTCGGCGCGGTGTCAGGGTCGTCCTCGGCCACGGGTGCAAGTACCGGCAGTGGCGCCGGCGCAGGCGGGAGTGGCCCGAGGTCGTCGAGGCCGGCCGTGCGGTCGGGCGGTGTGGCGCTGAGCGCAGAGGCGCGACGTCGGGTAGCCATCACGCGCTCACCTGCGCCTGCCGGTGTACGCGGATCCGGGCGACCACTTCCTGTGCTAGCTTCGAGTAGTCCTGCGCAAGCCCCGCCGCGGAACCGGAGATCCTGGTGTCGCCATCGGCGCGATGCCGGCCACCGCCCGCGCGGCGGGCCCGAAGTGCCGCAAACCGGGCCCGGTTCGCCTCGGGCAGCTTCGCCTCCAACTCGTGCGGCAGCAGCCCCAATCGGCGGCAGTCCTGCGCTGCCCCCTCCGCGTAACGGATCTGTGTGTGGAGCACGTGCTTATCGCCGCCGAGGCAGTCAGCAATGGCCTGCCGGGCGTCGTCGGAGATCCGCTTGGACTGTGCGCCCACGCCGAACAAGAAGGCACCGAGCAGGTGCAGACTCGGGTTAACACCAGCGCCCTTCACTTCGGCGAACAGGCTGTCGACCTTGAGCAGCCCGTCGATGCTAGCGTCGTCCGCGCGGGTCGGAATGAGCACGTACTGCACGGCCGACAGAGTGGCCTTCTGCAGCAGTGGGCTGCTCGGTGGACAGTCAATCAAGATCAGGTCGTAATCTCGGGCAAGCGGGGTGAGTGCGTCCGCGATCGCGGTTTGAGCGGACCCCGGCCGGCGCATTTCCCGCGACGTGAGCATGTGCGTTAGTTCCTCGGTTGCGTCTCCGGCGGAAACGCAGTCGAGGTTGGGCCGCACATTGTGGATCGGTTCAACCGGATAGCCGTGCAGCGCTCCGAGGAGCGCCCTACCACCATCGCCACGGGCGTCGACCTCGTCGTAGTAACCAAGGTCCCGGCCGAGGTTCGCCTGCGGGTCAATATCGACGGCAAGGACTCGACGGCCGGCTGCGGCGAACAACCCGCTCAGTGCGGCGGTGCAAGACGTCTTGCCGACCCCGCCCTTGCCTTGGATGACAGCTAGTGCTTGCGGCAGCATTGACGCCTGCCTTTCTCGTGCTCGTTTAGTGCTCCGGTTGCACTGGCATAGAGCCAGCCAGAAGCACACCACAGGTAGGCATCTAGCACTGTGCAGACACGCCATCAGCACCGCCCGTGCACTTAGCGAGCTGGCAAAATGATGGTTACGCGGTAGCATAGAGCTAGCAGCGTGCTGTACTCAAGCTAGTATGGTGCTAGCAAATGAAGCAAGCGGACCACCGTTGCTGGTCGTCCTTAGCGTCCCCGGCCGGGTCGGCCGATGCGTTGCCTTTCGGCGGTGATGTGTTCGATGGTGGTCCAGATGTTGCGTGGTCCGCCGTAGGTGACAGTGGTGACGGCGCCGGTGGTGACTTCGGCCCAGCAGTCCTCGGCACGCAGCCAACAGCTTGGTGGGTCTGATGGTGAGTGTGCGTGATGGGTCCCAGATGGGGTTCAGCGATGCTGAGCAGGACACGCAGGCCCGGTGTGCGCCGTGAGGCGCTTCGTTGTATCCCCGGTGCAGCCGGGAGGAACTCGGAGGGAGGTTCTTGGATCGCCTGACTTACCCAACGGCGAAAGCCCGACGGGGAACAGAGCATGTCAGGGACGCGGTGGCCGTCTGGAGGCGTCCAGGGCGGGGTACCGCAAGATCCGCACGATATGGCTAAAGCTGGATTGCCTAAAGCCTAATCCCCAACGATGAAAGTGCGCATCCGCCGGAATGATGCCTGTAACCGGTGGCGCGCCATGCTCGGGCATGAACCGTGGGACCGGGCAACCTCCGTGGCGCGCAGTGCCCTCCAGCGAGGAGGGTCAAGGGGATGAGTGGGCGGCCTACGTCGTGCTCGAGACGTACAGCGAAGACGTACCGCGGGATCACCTACCGGGCGCGAGCCCCAGGGTGAGGAGTGCCCATGGTAGCCGCCGGAGTCACGACCGGCCACGAAGTCCGGGAAAGCCGGAATAAGGGCGAAGGGGCACAGGTGATCACGATAATCAGGCGGGGAGGGCTGCGTAATGCAGGAGACCGAAACCGTCCTGAGCGTCATTCGGGAACCTATTACCCGAAAAGTGATCACTGGAGAGCCCGTTATGGGGAAACTCATTCGGCGGGTTCGGGAAGGGGCCGACGGAAAAGGACCCGTATTCCGGGCACCTCGCCGGCGGCCTACTTCACTCGTTGAGGATGTGTGGGTCTAGATCGGTGCCGATGGTTTCTGCCTCGTCAAGGTCGATGACGACATTGAAACGATCGGTGGTAGGCAGTGGGTCTTGTGAACTGGGGCGCAGCCATATGAAGTGGCCAGCCTGATCGAGCAGGCGGCCTTGCACCGTGTCTGGTGCGATTTTGTCTAGTACGGCCAGGCTACTGGCCAGCTCTCCGCGCAGATCGGTGACGATCCGCCCGCCGGGAGTGAGTTGATCGATCCGTGCCGGGGGGAAATGGCGGACACGGCGCAGGTGGCGATGATCCCTGTCGTAGGGCGCCCGGTGGGGGAGACCGCCACGACTGTCTCCGACGGGGAGGGTGGGGTAGTAGTCCAGGCTATGTAGATGCTCGGCGGCGGCTAGATCTGGGTGTAGCTCGATGCTTGTTACGGGACTGGGCCTGTAGCATCGCGGGCTTGATCGAGCAACTCTGCCGGCGCGCGGTCTTTTGATCGTTTTTCTGGTCGTTTCCGGCGTGTTTTGATGCGCAGCACCCGCAGCCGGGGCCCAGGCGCAGCGCCCGCAGCGCAGCGAGGGACGAACGGCCTCGAGGCCGGCGAGGATGGCGCAACACTGACAAGCCGGGAGTGGGCAGACCGATGTGCAGTTGTCGGGTGTCATCTTTACCCGGGGTGACACCGGGTGCCAACCATGCCGTTTTCTACTGCTCAAGGGCCCAAGTAGCCGCCTAGACATCCATCCTGATCTCCGTGGATCGGCTTAGTGTGCGATCCAGTCCAGTGCAGGTCCAGCCCCGCGTCGACACCAAAAAGCTTTGAAAGCGGTCGCCGGACGGCAGCCACCTGATCGCCGCACACCGCTACGGGCCCGTTCCCAGAGGTGAACCGGCCGCACGGTTACGGTGCCGGGCTATGCAGGACGGTCCGTCACCGGTGAGGATGACGACAGAACAACCGACCCCGCCGGCCTCGGAGCAGATATTGTTCCGTGATTCCGTGACCGGGGACCTCGGCGTGATCACCCAGCGGCCGAAAGATCGCCTGTTCATCTTTACGCCCACCGGGGACCGACCCTGTGTGCCCGTGGACGAGCCCGGCCGGTTCACTCGGGCGGTCTTGCCCGTTGCCCCCGACCACATGGCCTCATCCGGACCCGAAGTGGCGCCCCAGGCCGCTGGTCAGCGCGGTGCTCAGCGCATATCGAGACGCCAGCGCGACCGAAAACGGCGCCGTCGGCACCGCAAATCACGATGACAGGCACCGGACGGCAAAAATGTCTCACCGATCTGGGTACGTGTTATTACGTGGCCTGGAAGCAGGGTGCTTGTCAATTGGAGAGCACACCAGTCAATCCTTGTTTTTGCCCTGCTGGTGAGGCGCATTTGTTACGGATCGAGCTGGGGCCGCTGTCAAGGTGCGAAGCCCCCACCGACCCGGCAAAAATACGCCCGCAGGTCAGGAGCGACGAGGCTTTCCCCACCAGGACAGCTCGCGAACGCGGGGGATGGGGGTATCTACCCCACTATCTGGTGGACACTTGGGCGTTGGTCGAGCGTATCTACGCCGAGCTGGCGGCGACGGTCCGTCGTGACGGGGTGGGCATGCCGCGTAGCCTGTCGAGGTACCCCTTCGCCGATGCCCCGGGGTAGCTCCCCGGGGCATCGGCGAAGGAACTGATCTCGGCGATGGAGTAGGGCTTTGCTGGACGCTGCGGAAGCGTCGGCGATTGGCGCGCGCGCTCGGATGATCCGACGCCGTCGCGGGCTGAGCTTGGACGTGGTGGCCGGGCTGGCCGGGATCAGTAAGCAGTATCTGTCGGCGTTGGAACGGGGCCAGCGTGGGTTCAACCGGCGTGGCCTGATCGAGGACCTTGCCGAGGCGCTGGGGTGCTCGGTGGCGGATCTGACTGGGCAGCCGTATCTAGCGCCGGATCGGGCGACTCTGGAGGGTCGAGCTGCGCTGCCGGGTATCAGTCTGGCGCTCAACGACTACGGTCCTGATGAGGTGCCCGACCTCACCCCACGTCCCCTCAATGAGCTGCTGGTTTGGGCCGAGCGGGCAAACGAGCATCGTGACCAGGGCCAGTACTGGCTGGCCGGGCGGGAGCTGGGCACGCTGCTTACCGAGCTGCAAAACCATGCACTGACGGCGGCATCGGCTGACCGACCCCGCGCCTTTAGGGCACTGGTGCAGTCCTGCATTCTGGCCGGCGATGTGGCAAAGGGGCTGGCCGGGAATATCGACTTGGCAGTGGCGGCGGCCAGACGCGGGTACGAGATGGCTTGTCGGCAAGGTGATCCTGGGTTGATTGGCTTCG
>JAJPIR010000068.1 GCA_021324675.1 Actinomycetota bacterium | reverse complement strand
GTCGCCACAGCCGCCGTCGCGGTGCTGCTCTACATCTCCTTCTGGCTGATCGCCCGGTTGGAGCACCGCCGGTGGATGGAGTTCCTGCGCAGCAGGCTGTTCAACGCCGTGTCGATCGGGTCGACGACCGCGCTGGTGTTGGTGGGGTTCACGGCGATGTACCGGGAAGGGCTGGAGACCGCCCTGCTCTACCAGGCGCTGGTCGAATTCGGTGAGGGACTGGGTTGGTGGATTATCGTCGGGCTAGCAGCCGGGTTGGTCGCCTTGGCCGTGGTGTCCTACCTGATCTTCCGGTTAGGCCGGCGGCTGCCCATCAAGACCTTCCTGGTCTGTGCCGTGCTGCTGCTCATGGCGACGTCGGTGGCGTTCCTGGGTAACGCGGTGCGCAGCCTGCAGACAGCGGACCTGGTTGGGCTCACGCCGATCGACGGGCTGCCGCACGCGCCCATCTTCCTGTCCCAGGCGCTGGGCTACTGGCCCAGCGTCCAGACGCTGGCCAGCCAGGCGGTGCTGGTGGCCGTGTACGTGCTGGGCGCTACGTGGTTGTTGATGGTGCGGCCCCGCCGCACGCGGGAGGTTCGATGGGCGTCCGGGTAGGCGCCGACGTCGGGGGCACGTTCACCAAAGCAGTTGCGATCGATTCGGTGACGGGTGAGCTCGCCGGGCGTGCCGTGGTGCCTACCACGCATGATCACCGCGACGGTGTGTCCGCCGGCGTGGTGGACGTGGTGGCGAAGCTGGTCGCCGACGTGGGCGCAAGCAACATCGAGCTGGTCACCCACTCCACAACGCAGGCGGTGAACGCGTTGCTGGAGGGTGACACCGTGCCGGTCGGTGTGCTCGGCATGGCTCGGACGCCATACCTGCGCAAGGCACGAAACCGAACCATGATCAGCAAGGCGGTCGCCCACGAGTTCATGGATCTGTCCGCAGGCTTCGACGCCGCCGTCGCCCGGCAGGCGTTGACGCGGCTGGCCGATGCCGGCGCTGAGGCGATCTGCGTGGCCGAGGCTTTCGCGCCGGACGATTCAACCTGCGAGGACGCCGTGGCGGCAATCGCGGCCGAACTGGGGTTGCCGGTGACGACCTCGTCGGGGCTGACCGGCCTGTACGGCCTCGAGCTGCGCACGGTCACCGCCGCACTCAACGCCTCAATCCTGCCGATCGCGCTGCGCACCGCCGAGGTGGTGGAGGCAGGGGTTGCCGCTGCGGGCGTGACCTGCCCGGTCATGGTGATGCGCGGTGACGGCGGCGCCACCGATCTGGCCGGCTTTCGCGCCGCGCCGGCGCGCACGCTGTACTCCGGGCCGGCAGCCTCGGTCGCCGGAGCACTGCGCACCTTGCGCATCGGCGACGGGGTGATCATCGAGGTGGGTGGAACGTCCACCAACGTTGCGGCGATCACCGCGGGCCGCCCCGCGCTGTCCTACGTCCGGGTCGCCGGGCAGGCCACCGCGGTCCGCGCGCTAGATGTGCAGGTGGCCGGGGTTGCTGGGGGATCGATGCTGCGGGTTCGCCGCAGGCGGGCCTACGGGGTCGGGCCGCGCAGCGCGCACATCGCGGGGCTGACCTACTCGTGTTACCTCGCGCCGGAGCGGCTGGCTGGCGCGCGTCCCGACACACTTGCTCCGCGGCCCGGCGATCCCGCCGACTACCTGGTGCTGCGGCTGGCCGACGGCACGGTCGCCGCGCTGACCAACACCTGCGCCGCCAATGCGCTCGGCCTGGTGCCCGCGGGCGACTATGCCGCCGGTCACCCTGGCTCGGCGCGCACGGCGATGGACATCGCTGGCCAGGCGCTGAGGCTGTCCGGTGCCGAACTCGCCCAGCGAATGATGCAAGCCTCCACCGAGGCGTTGGCCGACCTCGTCACCGCGGTGGCCACCCAGCACCGCCTTGACAAGCCCACGCTGATCGCCGTCGGTGGCGGTGCCAGCGTGCTTGGCCGGCCACTGGCGGGCATCCTGGGGCTGGATTGCCAGATACCCCGGCATGCCGAGGTGATCTCCTCGATGGGTGACGCGCTGTCCTTGGTTCGCGCCGAGCGGGAACGCACGGTGGCTCAGGCCACTCCGGCTGAGGTCGACGCGCTGGTCGCGGAAGTGGAAGCTGAAGCGCTGGCCGCTGGCGCGTCCCCGACGTCGCTGCAAGTCCAGGTGAGCCAGATCGGGGAGCGCGGCGCGATCCGCGCGGTGGCCGTGGGTGCTCTCGTGCTCGGCTCCGGTGTCGTGCCCGGTCGGCCGCCGCTGAGCCGCGAGGCGATCGTCGAGGTGGCTCGGGCCGCCGGTGGGTCGGCCGAGGTCGACCCAGTCGGCCGGTTCTGGCTGAGCCGCCAGGATGGCCGGGTACTGCTGTTCGACCGGTTCGGCGACCCAGCCCTCGACGTGCAGGGGGAGGCCATACTGGTGAACGAGACTGGCGAGCCGCTGCGCTCGACGATCGGATCGGTGGTCTCCCGGCATGTCCGGCATGTTGGGCCGGTCACGGTGCAGCCCACTACCTGGGTCGTCCAGCAGGGCCGGATCCAGGAGCTGGCTGATCCGGAGGCGATCGAGGCCACCGTCGGCGCCGGTGCTGCCGCCGTCATCGTCGGGCGGGGATAACCGTGGCCATCTACACTCCGCAAGCTCAGCGCCGGCGGCAATTGCTGATCTTCACCGTCGTAGCCTTCCTGCTCGGCGGGCTGCTGGGCGGGTTCGTGGGGCGGATCCTTGCGCCCACGCCGGAAGATCGGGTGGCGGCGGTGCGGGAACAGGCCCGCCAGACGTCCTCGCAGTTGCGGGTGCTGTCGGTGCACTTCGAGGACAACGCCGCGTCGCTGGCGGCTGGGGGTGACGCGGGCGCCGGGCTCGCGCTCCAGCGCGCCGACGATGATCTGAACAAGGCGTTGCAGCAGGCCCCCTGGATAACCCCGCAGCAGGGCAGCCACCTGCTCAACAACCTGCACGGCTTGGAGGCGGCGGCACGGGCAGGGGCGACCAGACCGCCGTTCGCGAGCAATGTCGACCGGCTCGCCAGCGACATCGACACCACATTCGGCCTGACTTCGGCCGCCTCCTGATCGCACCCTGCTGCCAGTGACCGGGTGTACCCGCCTAGCCCAGTTGCCACTATTCACGGTCCAGGTAGCACTATGAAATCGCTTCTTGACAGCTGCTGGCACGTTTATTAACGGTTACTGAGAATGGGTGCCGTATGCCGTATGAAAAAGACCGGTCGGCGCTGAACATATTTCATTTTCGCCCGCGTTGTGAGGAAATAGTCGTGCACCTTAGCGCTGCCTCGGTGACTAGTAGCTTGCCCGGCCAACCGAAGGAGAATCCGTATGAACCATCCGACAGCGGCACCCGAGGCACTCATACCCTCTGCAACAGGTAACCCGCTCAGCGTGCAGTCTGTCGCTCGGCTCGTTGCCGGGACCCTATCCGGTCTGCACCGGGTCAATGGCCAGTTCGTCCAGGTCAACGCTGCTGTCGGAGATGATGGTTATATTGACGTGAACGTCACTGGAGTTGACTTCACCGCTGAGAACGCCACCATCCGGGTGCTGCTGTACCCCACTGCTGCCGAGCCCGTAGCGCCCAGATCCATTCCCGGGCCGAGAAGCGTGGCCTGAACCGCGGGAATGTCCTGGCGGCCATCGCCGGTTGAGCTTAGCGATGCCGAGAGCATTGCTAACGAGATCGACAAGGTGGTGGCCGGTGGGCGCACAGTTTCAACCGGCAGCATTACCGGCGCGGCCGCCTGGTATGCGGCTGCCTCGCGAAGTCTGGCTGCTGGTCGTGGTCAGTTTCGTCATCGCCGTCGGTTACGGCATTGTCGCGCCGGCCTTGCCCGCCTTTGCTCGCAGCTTCAACGTCAGCGTGACGGCAGCGTCCATCGTTATCAGTGCCTTCGCGTTCATGCGGCTGTCGTTCGCCCCCGTCAGCGGCAGGTTGGTCTCAGCACTGGGTGAACGGCCGGTGTACATCGGGGGCATCACCGTGGTCGGTTTATCCACCGGGGCCTGTGCCTTCGCTGCTGATTACTGGCAGCTGCTGGTACTGCGCTCGCTGGGCGGTATCGGATCGACCATGTTCACCGTCTCTGCGGTCGCGCTGTTGATCCGGCTCACTCCAGCAAGCCTGCGCGGGCGATCTACCAGCCTGTGGTCCAGCAGCTTCCTGCTGGGCAGCGTCTGCGGTCCGCTGTTCGGCGGCGGGCTGGTCGCGATCTCGCTGCGCGCGCCGTTCGTGGTCTACGCAATGGCGCTGTTTCTCGCCGCCGCGGTGGCGTGGCTGTTGTTGCGGCGGTCACCGGTGATCAGCGCGGCGCCAGCCGCCGCTGTTCCGGCGGTCACCGTGCGCGAAGCCTGGCGGCACCCGGCCTACCGCGCCGCGCTGGCGTCCAATCTCGCTAACGGTTGGGCGGTCTACGGCGTGCGCGTCTCCCTGGTGCCGCTGTTCGTGGTGGAGGTGCTGCACCGTCCAGGGTCACTGGCCGGCGTGGCACTGTCGGTCTTCGCCGCCGGCACGGTATCGGTGCTGATGTTCTCCGGCCGGCTAGTGGATGCGCTCGGGCGCCGGCTACCCATGCTGGCGGGCCTCATCGTCACCGGTAGCGCGACGATGTGGCTCGGCTTCACCCACGGTGTGCCGGAGTTTCTGGCTGCGGCGCTGATCGCCGGCGCCGGGACCGGGTTGATCACACCGGCCCAGGGTGCCACGGTCGCGGATGTGGTGGGGTCGCAGGCCAGGAGCGGCCCGGTGCTCGCGGCGGTGCAGATGACCGCCGATGTCGGCTCGATCTTCGGCCCGATCGCCACCGGCCTGCTCGTCGATCACCTGTCTTACCCAGCGGCGTTCTGCCTGACCGGCGGTATTGCCCTGCTCGCCGCGATGGTCTGGTTGCGCGCGCCCGAGACGTTGCCGCGCAAGGAGCGCCAGCCCCTGCCGGCTCGGATGAGGGCGCCAACGAGGTAAGTCACGACCTCAGTGCCCGTCAAGCTACACTGACCGGCTTCACTCAGGCTCTGGCGAATCGACTACGCTGCCCGGGTGCTTCGGCTATCTCGTCCCGTTGCCGACGGTGTCGGCACTGTGGTCCGGCTGGGGCTGGCTGCGGTTTTTTTGGTCTCCGGTGCGGTGAAGATCATTGACCCGGCGCAGACCCGGGTCGCGGTGACCGCCTACGAGTTGCTGCCGCAAAACCTGATTGGTCCTGTTGCCACTGGATTGCCCCTGCTGGAGCTGGTCCTGGGCACCCTGCTGGTGGCGGGCGCGTTCACCCGGTGGGTTGCGCTGGCCAGTGGGCTGCTGCTCGTGGTGCTCATGGCGGGGATGGTGCAGGCGTGGGCCCGTGGACTGTCCATTGACTGTGGGTGCTTCGGTGGGGGCGGTGCAGTTGCCCCTGGCAGCACGCGGTACCCGCAGGAGCTGGCTCGCGATATCGGTTTTGAGCTGCTGGCGTTGTGGCTGCTGGTGCGTCCCCGGACGGCGCTGAGTGTCGATGGATGGCTGCGCGCGGATCCGGACACAGGCTGGGGTGGAGCCGGTTACCCGGCGGGATAGGCAGGGAGGAACTTGGTGAGCGCAGAACGGACTCAGGACAAGCGTGCGCGGGAAGGCGCCCAGGCGGTTGCGGCTGCCCGCAGTGGCGGCGGAAGCCGCATGGTCATTGCCGGGGTAGCCATCATCGTGGCGCTCATAGTTGTCGTCGGGGGGGCACTGTTCTTCCAGCATCGCAATCAGCCGCAAAACCTCGGGCCGGCGATCCCTGTCGCCGCGGCTGGACCGCAATACCCGGTGGCCGTACAGGGCGACTCGATTGTGACCGGCAGCCCCCAGGCGCCGGTGACGATCGACATCTACGAGGACTTCTTGTGCCCGCATTGCGGCCAGTTCGAGCACACCTACCACCCGCAGCTTGCCCAAGCGGCCGCAGACGGTAAAGCCAAGGTGGTGTACCACCCCGTTGCCATTCTCGATTCGCGTTCTGTCCCGCCCGGGTATTCCACGCTGGCGGCTGGGGCGACGCTCTGTGCAGCGAACGCGGGTGTCTTCCCTCGTTTCCACGACAGCTTGTTCACCAGCCAGCCGGTGGAGGGTGGTCCTTCCTGGACGGCCGCCCAGCTCCAGCAGCTCGGCACGGCCCTGGGTGCTGGCAATGGGTTCACCAGCTGCGTGCAGAACGGCGCCAACCAGCAGCGCATCGCCACGGCCACCGACAACGCCAGCAACTACATCAGCGGATTGCGGTCTGACCACCTGTTCGGCACCCCGACCGTGCTGGTGAACGGAAAGATCGTCTCCGACATCAGCACCGGCCTGTGGTTAGACCAGGCGCTCAGCGGGGCGAACCGCTGAGCTGATCCTGCGTCGGGGATCACCGCCGGCCTCGTGTACGGTGGCCTACGCACCACGGTGCGTCCGTGGTGATCCCTTCGGGGCTGTAGCGCAGCTGGTAGCGCACCGCACTGGCAGTGCGGGGGTCACGGGTTCGAGTCCCGTCAGCTCCACAGAGGAATGTCCAGGTCAGTGGCCTGGGCATTCTCGCTCTGCCAGTGTGCGAGTCCCTTCTCTTAGCCGCAGCGGAAGAGAGTCGTGATCCTCCCAAGACGTCGGCCAGCGTGCCGCAGGTAATGCATCGGCCAGGGCCTGCTGCAGCACGGAGGCCATAGCATTAAGCAATTGTTGCCCTACGACTTCGTCACGTCCAAGAAAACCGTCTCGAGATCATTGAGTACGGCATGGACTGGGCCCCAGCACATCATCACCGTGTCCCGATCGGGTGTGAGCTCGCGTTCGAGCTGCTGGCGCGGATGCACGAAGTTCCGGTAGTCGCGAACAGTGTTGAGGAAGTCCTTGGCGTCTACCTGCACCCATCCCTTGTGGTGGGCGATGTCAACTAACTCCTTGAGGCCAACCATGCTCAATGGGGTCCACTTGCCGTTGGCGCGGAGGACCCCGCGATCCCGGAGATCGATGTCCCGTTCAATCAGCACCGAATAGAGCAATCCCTCGACGAAGCTACCGATTCCTATCACAGCAAAGACATACGCGCCGTTGCTCTCGCAGATCTCTGTCTCTGCCGCGCGAGCGAGCAGGAGATCACGGGCTTTCTGATCTCCCACCAAACGTGACAGTCGCCGTTCTAAATCGCTCGGCGCCGTAAATCGGGTCGCCGAGCCGTCCGCGGCGAGTTCAGCGACCACTGGTCGGCCACCCACAAGTGAGACCACTAAACCTTCAGGTTCGAGAACCTCGTTAACCGCATGCCGAACTGCCTCGGCAGCAGGCACGCCTTCGTCGTATTCTACCGGATCGCACAATCGGCAGAGCACCTTCGCCGTCGCTGTGACATCTTCCGCGTGCTCTTCCAGAACCTCAGTTGCCCACTGCATCCGAGCCGAACCGTCATAGCTAGGAACATTCGTCAGGCCGGCTGACCGGAAGAACTCCTCCAGCTCACGCCCCTTCCGCTCAAAGTCACCATCAATGTCACAGAGGATCCTGACGATCCGCTGCCGTGTCCGCGCGTCGAGCGGATGCATACTCGCTCCTCACCTGTTTCGTCGCTCAAGCGCGATCGCTTGGGTGAACGCCTCGACGATCCGCCTGCCACGATTTTTGAACCCCAGCTCCCTCATGCCCTCTGCGATAATTTCGTCATCATCACGAAGCAGTCCGTCACTAAGAATCCATCGGACAAGGCGGGCTAGGTCCGGCACAGTATAATTTGTGATGGGAAGACCCGAAGTTAGAGTAGGCCGCGGCGCGGTTCGGGCTGGCACTACGGCGGGTTGGACGGCCACAATCGGTGCACTAATTTTTGGCGCAGAATCCCCTTGGTCGACCGCGGCAACGGCCTCCTTCCACGCGGTTCGAATACGATCCAATTGCTCTTCGGGATTACGGAACCATTCGGTCGACCAGACGCGGTGGAAGCGCCACCCCAGCCTTTCGAGGTGTTCCTGCCGAAGCCGGTCGCGATCCCGTGCCGTAGCAGAAGAATGATAGGCATAGCCATCGGCTTCTACTGCCAACACCATGCGGCCGGGCTGGTCAGGATGAGCGAGTGCGAAGTCGATGCGATAGCCGGACACGCCGAACTGTGACCAAACCGGCAGATCGGCCCTTCGCATTGCTGCCAGCATATGCTCCTCGAATGGATTGAGAGCAACGGATGCGCCCGATGATGAGCCGGGTGTGCTTGCAGCGACGTTGCCGCCGCTCGCCGCGTACTCCAGGTAGCTTCGTAGTAATTCGGCGCCGCGTGACGACGTGCGTGACGGGTCCACATCAAAGTGGGAAAACGAGCTGACTACCGTCATCCGTTTCTTCGCTCTGGTGACCGCCACGTTGAGTCGGCGCTCGCCGCCCTCGTAGTTAATAGGGCCAAAGTTATGCGACAACCGCCCGTCCGTGGACTTGGCGTATCCAACGCTGAGGACGATGGCATCGCGCTCATCGCCTTGAACACGTTCGAGGTTCTTCACGAAGAACCGGCGGGTGGGATCGTCGGTGTCGGCGAAGAACTCGTCGAGATCGCGGCGATCACGCAACGTCTCGTTGATCTTTGCTTCGATCCGCTTTGCGTGCTTGTCGCTCATAGCAATGACGCCGAGGCTCTCTTCCGGGCGAACCGCTGCGTGCTGGAGCACTACGTCAACGACCGCAGCAACTTCCTCGACCGAGGAACCTCCTTGTCCCGGGCGAGCCGTGCCGTTTACGAGCAGGTGTTCGATAGGCGGTTCGACAAGGGCGCTGGGGAATGTAACGAGCTTCGAACCGTAGATATTGACATTGGAGAAGGCGATCAAGCGCTCATCGGCACTTCGATAATGCCAGGTGAGCATCCGCTCGTCGAGCAGGTTCGACAGACGGTCGAGGATGGACTCGAAGTCCCCGAGATCTTCTTCGCGCTCTTCGTCTTCCTCGCCTGCGAGCACCGACTTGAAAAACGCCGTAGGTGGGAGCTGGCGGTTGTCACCAGCGACGACGACCTGCGTCGCGCGCATGATGGAGGTAATGGCGTCGGCCGGCTGCACCTGACTCGCCTCATCGAAAATCACGACGTCGAAGAGACCCTCGGCGGGAAGCACGCGACTGACAACGAGCGGGGACATCGCCCAACACGGGCGGGCCGCCAGTAGGACGTCGGGCGCCTGCTCCACCAGCTTGCGCCAAGGTAGGTGCCCACGCTTGAGGTCCGCCTGCTTGCGAACAATCTGACTCTGTTCCGGATACTCACGCCTAACTTGATAAAGATGTTCTGCCACCAGGCGTCGGACACGCTGGGATGTGCTGGAAATGTGTTTCGCATCCGCTTTGCAAAATTCATCGATGACCAGTGAGTGCGCTTCCCCAACAAAGTTCCCGTAATGAGAAGACGCGATCTTGAGATCCTCTATGATCGAACACAACCACGCCCAGCGAAAGATCTCCACAGCCTCGCTGGGCCTGGCATTACGGCGGGCTATCTCTTCAAGCAACATCCCCTGACCGAGGCCGCGCAGGCGGTCGATCCGCTCATTGAAGTCAGGCATGCGGATCAACGTCTCCCGGTCCTCCTGAAGGCGACGCAGCTCCCCGGACACATCACTGTCAGAGCGCCGGTCCAGATTGTCCAGCGCCGCGGCAGCGGCGATCGCTGCAAGTTCGGTGATGAGATTGTCATAGTCAGCCATGACCTCAGGCACGTCAGGCACGGAGGCGGGTAAGCCCGGCTCGACAGCAAACTTGTTCCATTGTTCGCGCTGCTCGCACGCCATCCCGAGCTCGGCGTGCATTTCAGCAAGATTTCGAATGCCGCCGACACGCATAGACCGCGCCTGCTTGTGCAGTCGACGGCGCTCCCAGAACCCCAGCTGCACGCCATTAGTCTTCCGCCAGGCGCGGTTTCCGGTGGCGGTGTGGAGCTTGTCGAGTACATCACCAAATATCTCTGGTCCCCATATTTCCTGGGTACGGGTAACCCCTGCGATCAAGTCGAGAAGAGACCGCCATTGATCCAGCGTTTCCGGCCGTCGCAGGTTACTGCGCGTGAGCAGGTCGTTCAGTCGGGATCGCGTTCGGTCGAAGGTTTCGTCCGTGAGCATGGCCAAGCGATTTAAAGCATCGCGGACTTCGCTCTCCGTCCGTATTTGGGAACGAGCCCACGGTGATTCATCGCGAATGATGCGTAGTCCACCTGATGCGACTAACTGTTCGATGTCATCCTCAACGTTTCTGACTGTGTCGGCAGACAACGCCTGCACTACGTTCCCAGTAAATCTGATCTCGCTGCGGCACTCGACTGGCAGTAAAAGCAGCGCTGCTTGAAGCTCGAAAATGTTTGTATCCCACGGGTCCCGGTTTGCCCATAGTTCGTCTCGGTGTGCTACCGCGCGCTGGCGTCGGTCAACCAGAACGCGGTGAAGATCACGCAAATCTTGCGGCGGCTCCTGAGCTGCCCGCCTCAAGGTCTCTGCCAGTTGCTCGGCAAGCTGCTTGCGGTTGAGCCTGCGATTGTGAAGATCGAGCACCAGCCCGTTGAGACCCACCTGGGCAAGCCGATCGGTAACAGCCTCGATCGCTGCTCGCTTCTCGGCGACGAAGAGAACCTTTTTGCCTCTCGCTGCCATCCCGGCGATGAGATTGGCGATCGTCTGGCTCTTACCAGTACCAGGTGGTCCCTTGATCACTAAGCTCTGACCCGCAAGGGCCGCCGTGATGACACCCTGCTGGGAGGCATCGGCCGGGTGCACCAAGAACTCTTCAGCGGGTGGGATGGTGTCTGGTGTCGTGTCCGGTGGCGGTGCATCGGCCGCAGCGATGACATCTCGTTGGGCTTGTTCATCGCCGGCCAATGCGGCGATCAAATCGTGCGAGGCGAGCAGCTTTTGAGAGCCCTGCAGGTCGCGCACCATGGGGAGCTTGTCGTAGCTAAATGCTCCAACCACTGCACCCGGCTCCCAGCGCAATCCAGCTCCGTGGCGCCGGGCCAGACCGTCGACCAGCTCAAACCCCGCGTGCAGCCTCTCGTTTGGGTCAGTGAGTTCGTTCAGTGCGACGCCATTCGAAGGTACGTCGGAGCCAGTGCCGAGGAAGTGGTGCAGCGCGAAGATCAGGACCTCGTTCAGCTCGACGTCGCTGATAATCTCTAGATCGAAGTCGACTTGTGCCGCGGTGCGCGCGTGAACGGAGATTGGGTAGAGCAACAAGGGTGCTCGAAGTGGCACAGCCATTGATGCCTGACCAGAAGGCGGTACATCCCACTCGACGAACCCGTGCGCCAGATAGCCGGCCTGTACACCCTGCTCCTCATCGAGCTCGCGCACCCGCCGTCGCACAGTGCGTACTCGCTTCACCGCGTCGGCGAGGGTGCTCGAATCGCGGAACAGCTCGGTGAGCCGCTTCTTCCGACCTGCTAACAGCGCCGCGAACGCGTCAGGATCGGCGTTACCGAGGTCGAGAGTTGTGGTCCTGGTGGTCCGGAAATATAGCAAGGTGTTCCGACGATCGAGTTCAACCAGCTCCTCTGCCCACCGGGCTGCCGCCCGCCCTACCGCCTCGTATCGGTATTCATCGCGGCTAATCGGCACGGCCCCTCCACGTTCCGTCCCATCTTCTGCGCCCGGTGATGACCACCGTCCGGGGTCCGCGCTGCCATCGGCGAACCATCAATCATGTCAGGTGAGGCAACCCTGTATCGTCGGCTGGTCGAGCGACGTACCCGATGCGCGCGGCCACGTGAGGATGCGTTATCTCTCTAGAAATGCGTCGTAGGTTTGGTCGTCCAGTTCGGTGAGATAAGGACTCGGTGCGCCAGGGCACGACTTCGCGGCGGGCGCGGCTGATGCGCAGCGGAACCCTGCCACCGATGGTCGCAGTGGTGTCCACGCAGTCGTACAGCAGCGTTGTCGCGGAGTGGACGCCGCCGGACTGCAGGCGTGCGATCGCGAAGTCGGTGACGATGATGCCGGCCTGTACCTGGTCCCGCAGCACGTTCAGGGTTGCTACGCCGTTCGAACTAGTCATAGGCCCGCTCGATCGAGAATACCGGCGTGCAACTTCGCAAACTTCCGCTGTGCGCGTTCCGAACTGCGCATGGACGCGCAATCAAGGGTCGATGGGTAACCCGTTGTTTGCGATTCGGGAGACGTACTCGGGCGTCGGCTTGCGGGGAGGGAGGGGAACCTCCGTGCGAGGACTGGTCACTCGGCTGGCAATGCGCGCACCTCGCCGAAGGTCCGTCACAGCAGAACCGTGCTAAAACCCCTCCGAAGCTGTGAGCAATGCTCTCGCCTCCGGAGAGATCCGGGCAGTGGGGCCTGTCGACGATCTCCATTGCTTGGTAACCAGCATTAATGGTTCGGCCGATGTCACCTGCCCACAGCGCAGCCACCGCTAGTACGGGAATCACAGAACACTCGCACATGCCGCTGAGCGCACGGTAAATGCCGGGCATGAGCGGGCTATTGATACGTGGCGGTCGGTCTGGCCTTCTCGGATCCTCGGGTGGATAGCACGCGGCGGATACCAGCGGTGCGTAGGAGGCGTTTGACGCTGCTGCTAAGGCTCACACCGTGGGCGGCAGCGAGGGAGGCGAGGGTGGCGCCGTTGCGATAGACGATGATCAGCTCGGTGATCTCCGCTCATCGAGGCGCTCACGCAGGCTCCACGGAGGCTTCGTGCTCGGTTTCGGGGCACGCATCGGGGCTGGCGAACGCCGCAGTGTGGCAAAGCAGCAGGCCAGCGGCTTGCGCGGAGTGCGAGTAAGCGGTAAGTATCTCCACCGACGAACGCCCAGGCCGTTGACCTGGGTGTTGGTGCTTCTGCGGTGTGCGAGTCCCTTCTTTCGCCGCTGTGGAAGAGTCGCGATCCGCGTCTGAGTCTCGTCAACTGATCTGGCCCCACTTGTCGTCATTGGTTTTGGCTCCACCCGCGTGTTCTGGCTTGGTGTGTCTGGTAGGGGTGACCCGGGGGTTGGTTGG
>JAJPIR010000151.1 GCA_021324675.1 Actinomycetota bacterium | reverse complement strand
GATACGGACAACCAGTGGGGTATGGTGTAATTGGCAGCACGACTGATTCTGGTTCAGTTAGTCTAGGTTCGAGTCCTGGTACCCCAGCGAATGCCATCATCGCGTTCTCGCGGCCCCGTCGTCTAGCGGCCTAGGACGCCGCCCTCTCAAGGCGGTAGCGCGGGTTCAAATCCCGTCGGGGCTACATAGGTCATCATCGCCTGCATCACCACGGCTGCTGGTTCCGGGCTCGACAGCTCCGTTGCCCTGGACTCGGCGGCCCGGCGATCGTCTCAACACGGCAGTGCGGTAAATGAGTGAGATGCGGAAATTGCAATAGGCAGAATTGCAATCGCGCATAGCTGTATGTGTGAGCTAATAGTGTATTACCATGTTGATCCGCCGGGTTGGTGAGAATGCACAGTAAACCGCTCAAGCGGATGTCGGTACAGTCCAGAGGGCGCGACCACCAAGCCATCACTGGTCACCGCCGGCGTCGGCGGTGACGCACCGTGCAAGATGGCCTGCACCGTGTTGCGCAGCCGCTGCCCGACCGCAGCGTAAAAGCGGAGTTGAGTTCGCCGGCCGAAGACTGCGAAGCCTAACCGCAGGATCGGGTTCGGGACAGGGGCGCGGCGGGAGTAGGCCCGGATCCGCAGGTCCACCCGGCCGGATTGCACATCTTTGATCACTTCGTACACCAGCTTGCCCTGTTCCAGGTGACCTTCGAGAGTCTGGTATCCCCAGCCCCACACCCGCTCGGCGTCTCGAGTCTCATCCACGACCTCCGTGACCCGTACCCCCAGGTAGAACCGCCACACCAGGAAGCGAGCCTCAAGCAGCATGTCGCGGCCAAGTAGCTCGTCCGTAGGCCGGTAGACAGCTCGCACGATGGCCGGGTCGGCGAACTCGTAGTCCCGAACCAGCCGGCACGCGATTTCCCAGGCCCCGCCGCGCACTGGTGGTCCGGCTGGTTCATGGCCGATAGGGACCCGCGAATTGTCGATATGCCAGGTCCCTGGCTGCTGCGCAACCGGGGCGTGGGCTTCGTCGTAGTTGACGCTCAGGTGGCGCAGGCCCTCCACTGCGGCAGCGATGTTCTTATGCCCGATCAGCGCTTCCGGCACCGGTTCGCTCCCTAAGCCGACCTGGTCCGCCGGGTGGGGTTACTGTTTCTCAAACTCCCGCACCGTGTCCCCGATGAGCCACACCATCAGTGGCCAGAGCCCGACAAAAAGCGCGCGCCGCTCCGCATTACCCCGCTCCTCTTGATCAACGGTCTTGGCCCGAATCCACAGCGCGAGGCACAAACCGACTAAACCCAAAGAAGTTGCGTGCAATGCCGTGCTGACCGGCCGCAGCCGGTTCAGCGCTGTCCCCATGGTCACCGCGACCAAGTACCCCCAGAGCAGTGTATTTATGCCGCTGTAGGCCGCTCCGGACGCTGATTTCCCCGGCGTGCCACGGAGACTCGGGGAGACTCGGGGCCTGCGCTTGTTTCACCCGCTTGTTGCCGGGTAACCGCGTCAGCGTGGAGTTAGGACCCTGGCAGGCGACGCGGGCTCGCGGTGGCTTGAGGCGCGTCGCCGACCTACTGCTGCGCTGGCCGGTCGGCATGGTGTTGGTGAGCTGGCGCTACTTGTGGCGCACTACCGTGCTGCATCGATGGGAGGGCGAGGGTGCCACCGTCGATTACCCCCCTGAGCTCCCCCCAGCGGTGGCCGACGACGCCATCCAGCACGTCACTGACGGTGTGGGGCCACTGCTGCACCGCCGCTACCGGGTGCGGATCCGGGGTACCCGATGCACGCCCAAGCAACTCATGCGTCGCTTCGTCGCCGACCTCAATGCGGTGGTGCCCTCAGAGGTGGCTTTTTTTCGCCAGTTGAGTGGCTCCCAAGGGCCTCCGCAACTCGGCGACGAGTACGTCGTTCGCATGCCAGGACCCTGGGATGGCCCGGTCCGCGTGGTCTGGACCGATGCACAATCGCTACGTCTGGCGACCCTGCGCGGGCACCTGGAAGCCGGTCAGATCGAGTTCCGTACCAGCTGCGACGACGATGCGCTGCTCTTTGAGATCGAGTCCTGGGCCCGGGCTGGTGACTGGCTGGCGCATGTGGCGTACAACTACGTCCGCTTGGCCAAAGAAATCCAGCTCAACATGTGGACCCATTGTTGCTTGCGAGCCTGCGAGATTGCCGGCGGCCGACCGGACGGCGGAATTTTCATCACTACGCACCGCGTCACCACCTTGGGGTAGCGCGGGACATATCCACTTCCGGTACTCGCCTTGTTAAGCTACACACATAAGACCGAGAATTCGTTGTTCGATACCTTTGTGGGGCTGTCATGTTCTGTGGTCACGTTGACCTCGGCTGGGTCTGGCTGCTTGAAAGGAAACCAAGGCTTGTCTCCCTCGTGGCTGTTACCTTCGTTGCCCAGGCTGCCACCGAATACCAGACCCGTGGTTACACTGTTCGGTAAATCATCGCCTAGCAGCCCATCGCCGTCCGGGTCCTTACATTTCACCCAAAACTCGAAAGCAGCTATTTTTGCTGTCTCGCCTTCGGCGAACTTGACCATGACGGGCGTGTTTCCGAGGATCTCACCAGATTTCGGACCATCTCTATCGTAGGCCCAGAAAGGTCCGACCGTGACCGGCCCGGTCCCACTGGTGCGGTTAATTTCAATGTGGATACCAAAAGAGAAGCCGAGCGGGTCGGGATCGTTAATTTTTTTAGTCGCCAGTTGAAAAAGTGATGTGCCATCTTTTGCCTTGGTGCACCATCCGCGACCGATCGCGTCGGTGAAATCTGGGCGCGCTTGCTTATCTTCGGCTCCGGCGCACAGCCAGACCAAATCAACCCGCTTTACTGCTACTCCTGGCGACCCCGGACCGGGCCGCGGGTTCGGCCGATCATCGTGGCCAGGCGGCATCCCATGGTCGGAACAGTCCGGGTCGGCCGACCAGCATGGCGCAGCCTGAGCTGGAACTGCGAGTTCGGTGCTGGCGGCGAACAGGAGGCCAAGTGCCAGCAGCATGTGGCCGCTGGCCACGCCCAGGGGATTCATCCGGAGCTGCTTACCCACAGACCGGGTAACGAACGCAGGCTCGTTGAGCAACGAACAGGCTTGCTCAGAGCCGATTGTGGAGGGCTTCTGCGGCGGCGAGCAGGTCGGCCGCCCATCGGATGCCCGGCCGCCGGCCGATCCGTTCCACCGGACCGGATACCGACACCGCGGCAATGACTGCGCCTGAGGCATCACGAACCGGGGCCGACACGCTGGCCACGCCGGACTCGCGTTCGGCCACGCTTTGCGCCCACCCCCGCCGGCGCACCTCTGCGAGGGTTCGCTCGCCGAAAACCGCCTCACCGAGCACGGCACGTTGGGTGGCCGGATCAGCCCAGGCGGACAGTACTTTCGCGCCCGATCCAGCAGTCATCGGCAGCCGGGCTCCGACCGGGACGGTGTCGCGCAAACCGCTGGGCGGCTCGGCTGCGGCCACGCAAACCCGCACCAACCCTTCCCGCCGGTAAAGCTGGACGCTTTCCCCGGTGACGTCCCGCAGCCGGGGCAGCACCATGGCGGCGGCGTCGAGGAGGGGATCAAGCGCGCCCTCGCCCAGCTCGCGGAGTGCCGGACCGGGACTCCACCGCCCGTCAGTGTCCCGGCGCAGCAGGCGGTGCACCTCCAGCCCCACCGCTAGGCGGTGGGCGGTGGCCCTCGGCAGCCCCGTTCGGACACACAGCTCGGCGAGCCCGCACGGGCTTGCGGCAACCGTGCGCAGCACCATGACGGCCTTGTCCAGCACACCGATACCGCTATGCTGTTCCACGTAGCGATATTAACTTCCCGACATGTGAGATGTCCAGCATGTGGGAGCAGACGGTAGAGGAAGCGCCAGCGATGGGACGCACACTAGCCGCGAAAGTTTGGGATGCCCACGTGGTGCCCCGGGGCGAAACTGACCATACCGGGGCGGGAGGTGAGGCGCCCGACCTGCTGTACATCGACCTGCATTTGGTCCATGAAGTCACCAGCCCGCAGGCCTTCGACGGTCTGCGGCTGGCCGGCCGGCCGGTTCGCCGCCCCGATCTGACGATCGCCACCGAGGATCACAACGTTCCCACCGCCGACATCGAATTGCCTATCGCTGACGAGGTGTCGCGCACTCAGGTGGAGACGCTGCGGCGCAACTGCGCGGAATTCGGTGTGCGGTTGCACCCGATGGGCGACGTCGAGCAGGGCATCGTCCATGTGGTAGGCCCGCAATTAGGGTTGACCCAACCGGGAATGACGGTTGTCTGCGGTGACTCCCATACCTCCACCCACGGCGCCTTCGGTGCGCTGGCCTTCGGCATCGGCACGTCGGAGGTAGAACACGTGCTGGCTACCCAAACCCTGCCGCTGCGTCCCTTCAAGACCATGGCGGTCAACGTGCGCAGCCGCGACGGATCGCTGCCAGCCGGTGTGACCGGCAAAGACGTCATCCTGGCGGTGATCGCCCGGATCGGGACCGGGGGCGGCGCCGGCTACGTGCTGGAATACCGCGGCAACGTCATCGAGCAGCTGTCCATGGAAGCCCGCATGACCATCTGCAACATGTCGATCGAGGCGGGAGCCCGCGCCGGCATGATCGCACCGGACACCACCACGTTCGACTACCTGGCCGGCCGGCCGCACGCCCCGACCGGTACGCAGTGGGATGCCGCGATGCAGTACTGGCAGTCGCTGCACACCGACGCCGATGCTGTGTTCGATGCCGAAGTGCACATCGATGCTGACGCCCTCACCCCGTACGTTACCTGGGGTACCAACCCCGGCCAGGGCCTGCCGCTGTCCGAGCGAGTGCCGGACCCAAACCAGATCACCGACGAAGGTGAGCGACTGGCAGCGCAAAAGGCACTGTCTTACATGGACCTGAAACCCGGTATGCCGCTGCGCGACATCGCGGTGGACGCGGTGTTCCTCGGATCCTGCACCAATGGCCGGATCGAAGACCTACGAGCTGCCGCAGCGGTGCTGGCCGGCCGCCGGGTCCGGGACGGCGTGCGCATGCTCGTCGTGCCTGGCTCTATGCGGGTACGCGCCCAAGCTGAGGCGGAAGGCCTGCACGAGGTATTCACGGCGGCTGGTGCACAGTGGCGCTCTGCAGGTTGTTCAATGTGCCTGGGGATGAATCCTGATCAACTTGCCGCCGGGGAGCGCTGCGCCTCGACATCTAACCGCAACTTCGAAGGCCGCCAAGGCAAAGGTGGGCGCACCCATCTGGTCTCGCCACTAGTCGCCGCGGCCACCGCTATCCGCGGCACCCTCTCGTCCCCCTCCGACCTCTCATAACCCGGCACGCCACCCCCAATATGGAGCCATATGGGGATCCGGACAATCGTTGAGGAGTACCATCATGGAAGCGTTCAGGCGGCATACAGGTATCGGAGTACCGTTGCGCCGGTCTGATGTGGACACCGATCAAATCATTCCAGCGGTGTACCTGAAGCGGGTGTCACGCACGGGATTCGATGACGGGCTGTTCGCCGCGTGGCGTGCGCACGAAGATTTCGTGCTTAACCACGAAGCCTACCGTCACGGCAGCGTGCTGGTCGCCGGTCCGGATTTCGGTACCGGTTCGTCGCGGGAGCACGCGGTGTGGGCACTACTGGACTACGGGTTCCGCGTCGTGATCTCCCCCCGTTTCGGGGAAATTTTCCGGGGTAACGCCGGCAAGCAAGGCCTGCTTGCGGCCCAGTGCACGCAGGATGACGTCGAATCTCTCTGGAAAGTGCTGGAGACCCAGCCAGGCACGAAGGTCACTGTCGATCTTTCTGAGCAAACCGTGCAAGCTGGTGATCTGACGGTGCTTTTCACGATCGACAGCTACACCCGCTGGCGCCTGCTCGAGGGTCTCGACGATATTGCATTGACCTTGCAGGATATGCAGGAGATCAACGAATTCGAGGCGCGCCGTCCATCCTGGCTGCCGACCACGGCAATGCCCGCCGGAAGGCCACCTTCGAGATAACGGCAGCTATGGCGGGCGAAGGCGAATTATTCGCAGTCAGCCGACTGCGTCGTCATAATAGTCGGTGCGCAGCGCGGCAAGAGTCGCGGGTGAACTGTTGTTGAAAAACAGCGCCCAGTAGCTGCCCTTTGCGGTCCGCACATCGAGCGGGCCGAGGTCAGCGGCTTCCGCGAGCTTGCCGACCAGGTCGGGAATCACCTTACCCTGGCTGCACACCACGGCCGGTCCATCGGCCTCGGTGGCGATGTCGAGCAGCCGTTGCAAGCTTGCTGCGGGATCGGTCTGGTAGCCATCCTCAGACAGCAGCGGTTCAGTGATGATAGGCACTGCGAGATCTGCGGCGAGCCCCTCGACGGTCTGCTGGCAACGCAAGGGTGGTGCAGAATAGACCTGCTGGGCGCCGAACAATGGCAGCAGCGCGCGCAGCACTCCGGCTTGCCTGCGACCGGCAGCGGTCAGCGGACGCAAAGCATCATCGCCCGACCATTCCTTGCGTTCACCCGCGTCACCGTGCCGCACAAGCAGTACCGTGGCGGTAATCTCCGTCAGTCCGTCGATACCGTCCAGCAGTGCCCGATCGTGTGGATGGCTGAGTAGATCAAGCGCTTTGGGAACGGGCAGCCAGCGCAACTCGTCCACCTCATCGCCGGGAGAAAAGGTGCCGCCGGTAGCGGCTGCCAACCAGTAGTGCACCGCCTTTTCTCCCGCGGGCACAGGATAATGTGTCGTGCCCAACCGGGGCCCCAGGGTGATGCCCTGGCCAGTTTCCTCGGCAACCTCGCGGACCGCGGTTACTGGCAGCAGTTCCCCTGCTCGGGGCTTGCCCTTGGGTAGCGACCAGTCGTCGTAGCGCGGGCGGTGTATCACCACTATCTCGAAGTCGCCTGAAGACGAGCGCTGCCAGATCACTGCGCCAGCGGCAATCGGAGCCAGCACTAGTCATTCACTCCTACTGTGATGACGGATTTCCTGCACCTGATGGTCGCGGACGGTGCAGCCGTCCGAAGGTGACGGGCTCCATGAGCCGTCCGCGGACAATACCCAGCACCTGGTGGCTGGGTCTAGCGCGGAGGCGAGTATCGCATCGAGCTCATCGGTCACGGTGCGATCGGTTATCCGCACCAGTACCTCCACCCGGCGGTCTAAATTGCGGTGCATCATATCCGCGCTGCCAATCCAGTGTTCGCCCGCGCCCACGAAATGAAAAACTCGCGAGTGTTCCAAAAACCGGCCAAGAATAGAACGGACGTGGATATTCTCCGATAGTCCAGGACGTCCCGGGATCAACGCGCAGATGCCGCGGACTACGATGTCAACCCTCACGCCGGCCATCGACGCCCGGTACAACGCATCGATCACCTGCTCGTCGACCAGTGCGTTGACCTTGATCCGGATGCCAGCCGTGCGGCCCGCACGGGCGTGCGCGATCTCGCCTTCAATCCGCTCGACAATGCCGCGCCGGATGCCATAGGGCGCGACTAGCAAGCTGCGATAGGACGTCTGCCGCGCGTATCCGGTCAGCGAATTGAACAGGTCGGTGAGGTCCGCCCCGACCGCCGGTTTAGCCGTGAACAGGCCGATGTCCTCGTAGAGCCGCGCGGTCTTGGGGTTGTAGTTGCCGGTGCCGATATGGCAGTAGCGCCGGATCGTCGAACCCTCCTGGCGCACCACCAGCGAGGTCTTGCAGTGTGTTTTGAGCCCCATCAGGCCGTAGACCACATGGACTCCAGCGCGCTCGAGCTCCCGGGCCCACCTGATGTTGGCCTGCTCGTCGAACCGCGCTTTGACCTCCACCAGCGCGACGACCTGCTTGCCGGCCTCGGCTGCGTCGATCAGCGCATCGACGATCGGGGAGTCCCCAGAGGTCCGGTAGAGAGTCTGCTTGATCGCGAGTACCTGCGGGTCCACGGCCGCCTGTTCGATGAACCGTTGCACGCTGGTGGAAAACGAGTCGTAAGGATGGTGCACCAGCACGTCACCCTCGCGCAGCGTAGCGAAGATATCTTTGGGACTCTCTCCCTCGCCGAACGCTGGGTGCGTAGCGGGAACGAATGGCTCGTCCTTCAGCTCCGGGGCCGGCAGCGCGTAGACCTGCCAGAGGCAGGACAGGTCGAGCAGGCCGGGCACCTCGACGACGTCGTGCGGATCGACATCGAGCTCGCGCAGCAGCAGTTCCAGGACGTGGTCAGTCATCGTGTCCGCTACCTCAAGGCGCACCGGCGGGCCAAATCGGCGCCGTGCGAGCTCGCGCTCCATGGCCTTGAGCAGGTCCTCGTCGCGGTCCTCTTCGACTTCGACGTCGGCGTTGCGGGTGACTCGAAACAGGTGCCAATCGGCCACTTCCATGCCGGCGAACATCTCACCGAGATGGGCTCCGATCAGCTCCTCCAGCGGCAGTAACGTGGCGTGAGGTGACCCGCGGCCGTCCGGATCGCTGTCCACCCGCACCAGCCGTGGCACGTTGTTGGGCACCTTGACCCGGGCGAAGCGTTCGATATGGCCGTCCGGATCGCGGACCATCACGGCAAGATTCAATGACAGGCCGGAGATGTAGGGAAACGGGTGCGCCGGATCCACTGCCAACGGCGTGAGCACCGGGAAGATCTTTTCGGAGAAGTATCCCGACAGCCGCAATCTCTGCTGGTCATCGAGGTCGGACCAGGTGACGAAGCTGATCCCGTGCTTGTCCAGCTCTGGTAGCACCAAGTCCGAGCAGATGCGTGCCTGGCGTGCGGTGAGTTCGCGGCTGCGCATCGCGATCTCGGCGAGCTGATCCTGCGGAGTCAGGCCATCCGCGCTGCGCACGGCCAGCCCAGCTTCTTCGCGGCGCTTGAGCCCGGCGACGCGGACCATGTAGAACTCGTCCTGGTTCGACGCGAAGATGGCCAGGAACTTGGCCCGTTCCAGCAGGGGCTGGCTGGTGTCCTCGGCGAGTGCCAGTACGCGGGCATTGAAGTCCAGCCAGGACAACTCGCGGTTGAGGTACCGGTCGTCGGGCAGGTCGGTGATAGCCGGTACCGGGGTCGCCGCCGGCGGAGCGGGCGGGACGCCGACAGCAGTACTTTCTGTCATCGGTGTGGCGCGGTTGGTTAGCGGGGTGAGGTGCTGGCTCACCCCGTCATTGTCCCGTATCAGGCTATGTCGCAGGGATGAACAGTAAATTTCCTGCGGGGTGAAATATTCGCCGCATGCACGTGCAAGGCGTCGTGCGTGAACCGACCCAGACCCAACTCGTGGGCTCGCGCCAGATCAGCTGCGGTATCGACGTCGCAGCGCAGGCCAGGCCAGCGTCCGGTCAGCGGCCGTGCGCCACTGGCCTGATGCGCCGCTGCTGAACCGGTTCCGAAGCGCGGATCCAGCGGGTGGCCGGGCGGGGCCAGCAGCAAGGTGGTCCCGGTACGCGCCTGATCGGCGCAGAACGCGCGGCCACCGGTGGCCAGCGCGTCGCGGACCGCGCAGTCGAGCTCCGAGGGGCGCAGCGCCGGCAGGTCAGCGGGCATAGCCGCAACCGCGGTGGTGGGATCGGCGGCGCGCAGCAAGGTCTCGCCGTACTGGAGAGCGCTGTTGATGCCACCTCCGGGTTCGCCGGCAATGGCTTCGATGCCGTCGTCTGCCAGAATGCGGCAGACCAGCCGGTCAGTGCAGATGGCCACGGTCCGGCGTACCAGCGACGCACCGGCTGCGGCGGCGATGGTGTCTCGGGCCAGTGCGACGACCAGCCGGGCGTGCGCAGTCGGGTCACCGGCGCCATGATCGGCTGCGCCTCGCAACCGAGTCTTGGCTCTGGCGAGCGGTTTGATGGGCAGCAGCAAGTCGACGGGCACTTTCACATGGTCCCCCACCCGCGGCGACTGGACCTGCACTCCGGGAGCAGGGAAGACTCGCCTGAGGGTGTAGTCAAATGTGTAGTCAAAAAAGCGGGCCCCCACGACCGAACTTGGGCGTCAAGCTGGGCAAGCACCAACAGCAGCACGAGGAGGATGGCGTGGCGCGGGATGAGGCCGGGCTTTCCATCGAGTTGTGCAAGGTCGTGTTCTATCCGCTCACCCATCTCCTGGGCCGGCGGCGGTTCGAGGGCCTCGAACATATTCCCGAGACCGGACCGGTACTCGTGGCGTGTAACCACATCTCCTACCTCGACCCCCTGTACACCAGCGTGTTCGTGCACCGCAGGGGCCGGATCCCGCGGTTTCTCGCCAAGCAAGACCTGTTCGGGCTACCTGTGCTCGGCCGGGTGATGACCGCAGCAGGGCAGATCCCGGTGCGCCGCGGCAGCGCCGCGGCGGGCGACAGCCTGCAGCATGCCCAACGGGCGCTCGCTGAAGGCAAGGCGGTGTTGATCTACCCCGAGGGCACGATCACCCGCGATCCGGATCACTGGCCGATGGTGGCGCACACCGGGGTGGCCCGGCTGGCACTGCACGACGATGTCCCGGTGGTCCCGGTGGTGCATTGGGGCACACACCAGGTCTATGACCACTATGGCAGGCGATTTCGGCCGCTCCCGCGGACGGACATTATCGTCCGAGCCGGCGCACCTGTGGACCTGTCCGAGTTCCGGCGACGGCCGGTGGACGGGCCCTTGCTGAGGAAGGCTACTGACCGGGTGATGGAGGGGATCCGCACGCTGCTTGCGGAGGTACGCAACCAGCCTGCTCCGGCCGGGCTCTTCAATCCCAGGCACGCCGAACGGCATCGGGAGCATCCGTCATGACTGTGGCAGTGCAGCGAATCGCCGTGATGGGCGCGGGCTCTTGGGGCACCACCTTTGCCAAGGTGCTCGCTGATGCCGGTCGGGATGTGGTGCTCTGGGCTCGCCGGGCCGAGGTGGCTGACGCGGTCCTCCGGGACCACGGTAATCCGGATTACCTCCCGGGGGTGACCCTGCCGGCGTCCCTCCAGGCCACCGCGTGCGCAAAGGAGGCGCTCGACGGCGCGGACACCGTCGTGTTTGCCGTGCCCAGCCAGACCCTGCGCGACAACCTCAGCGATTGGCACAAATCGATGCCACCGGAAGCGACGCTGATCAGCCTGGCCAAGGGCGTCGAACTGACCAGCCTCAAGCGGATGAGTGAGGTGGTGATAGAAGTCACCGCGGTCCCTTCCGATCAAGTCGTGGTGATTTCGGGCCCCAATCTGGCGCGGGAAATCGCGGCCGAGCAGCCCACCGCGAGTGTCGTGGCGTGTACTGACCACGACCGCGCGATTGCCGTGCAGCGCGCATGCGGAACCCCTTACTTCCGGCCCTATACCAATACCGACGTCATCGGCTGCGAACTGGGCGGTGCCTGCAAGAACGTCATCGCGCTGGCCTGCGGGGTGGCCGCGGGGTTGGGTTACGGGGACAACACCCTGGCCACATTGATCACTCGGGGATTGGCCGAGATGGGACGGCTCGGCGCCGCGCTGGGTGCTGACCCGATGACCTTTGCCGGGCTGGCCGGCCTCGGCGATCTGGTCGCCACCTGCTCCTCGCCGCTGTCGCGCAACCGCTCTTTCGGCTACCGGCTCGGTGTAGGGGACACCCTGGAGCAAGCCCAGCAGTCCACCCATGGCCAGGTCGCCGAGGGGGTGAAGTCCTGCATGTCGATCCAGGAACTGGCCACGCGCTGTGGCGTTGAGGTACCCATCACTGACGGCGTGCGGCGGGTCTGCTACGACGGCCAGTCACCCCGGCAGATGGCCGCTGAACTTCTCGGCCGGGCCCACAAGCCGGAATGACTTAGGTAGCGTCTGCCCTTGACGGGCGACCATACCGGCTGGTTTGATCTTCCCTCGTGAGCGGCACTGTCGTCGTTGTCCGGCGGTCCCCGGTGGATCTGCGCCGGGTGGCGAGCGCGCTCTGTCCCGCGCGGTGAGCCCTGTCCTGCTGACCGCGTATCCCTGACGGCTGCCCTGCACGGGCGGTGATCTCTCAGCGCGGTCGGTTCACCGATCTCGCGAGGAGCCTGCCGTGCATGCCGTCCCCTATCTCACCGTCCCTGCCCCTGACATGGTCCGTCCAGGCAGCCCGACCAGCCTGGCGATGGCACTGGCCGCGCACCCCGAACGGTGGCGGCCGCTGGTCGATTACCGCACCGATACCCGCTGGTACCGGCTGCTAGACCGGAACTCGCACCGCGAAGTGTGGCTACTGTCCTGGCTGCCTGGCCAGGGCACCGATCTGCACGATCACGGTTCGGCGTCGGGTGCCTTCGCGATCGCGGCGGGCACGCTGACCGAGCGCGTGGTCGCGGCGAAGCCTGGCTGGCCGCTGGTGGAGGTCACCCGGTCCTTGGAGACGGGGCGCTGCCGCGTCTTCGGTCCGCATTACCTGCACCAGGTGACCAACACAGGGTCGGTCCCTGCGGTGAGTGTTCACGTCTACTCGCCGGGCCTTACGGTGATGAACCGCTACCGCCTGGAGCCACCGAAGCTGTGCCACGTCGCGGTCGAGCAGGCCGGAGTCGATTGGTGACCCTCCTTCGTATGGAGACAGGCCGGGCTGTCCTGGATGCGGAGAGTCCGATATGTCGCCCGTACCGGAAACGCAGGTTCCCATATCGGGGAATGCGCGACGGGGGCGCGGCTCGCTGGGTGACGGGGAGTAGGGTGCCGCCATGACGGATCGCAAGCTGCGGGTCGCGGTCCTTTTTGGTGGCCGCAGCAGCGAACACGCGATCTCTTGCGTGTCGGCGGGAAGTGTGCTCAGCCACCTGGACCGGACTCGGTTCGAGGTTATCCCCGTAGGCATCAGCGTTGATGGCACTTGGGTGCTCGGCAACGGCACGCCGGCTGATCTGGCTATCCGGGACCGGGTGCTGCCTATCGTCGACGCCAGCGGTGCGGCGCTGACCTTGCCTGGTGACCCGACCCGGAAGGAATTGGTGCGCATCGCTGGCGAAGCGCCCGGTGAAGTGCTTTCCGGGGTAGATGTCGTGTTCCCGGTGTTGCATGGAGCCTTCGGTGAGGACGGCACGATCCAGGGCCTGCTGGAGCTGGCCGACCTGCCCTATGTCGGTTCCGGCGTGTTAGCCAGCGCGACGGCGATGGACAAGGAGTTCGCTCGCAGGGTGCTGCGTGCCGACGGATTTCCGGTTACCGACACGGTCGTCCTGCGCAGCCCAGACGCTACTGGCGCCACGGCCGCCACCGTCCCCACCTTGACGGCGCAACAACGGGACCGGCTGGGCCTGCCGGTTTTCGTCAAACCGGCTAGAGCAGGCTCATCGGTTGGTATCACCAAAGTCGAGGACTGGTCCGACTTGCCCTCGGCGATTGCCACGGCGCGCAGGACCGATCCCAAGGTGCTGGTCGAGGCGGCGGTGATAGGCCGGGAGGTGGAATGCGGGGTGCTGGAGTTCCCCGACGGTCGTGTCGAGGCTTCATTGCCCGCGGAGATTCGTATGGTCGCCGCTAATTCGGCGGGCTGGTATGACTTCTCCGCCAAGTATCTCGATGATGCCTGCGAATTCGACATACCGGCCAAATTGGATGACGATGTTACGGCCGAGTTGCAGACGATGGCCGTTGCCGCGTTCCGTTCACTGGGTTGCCAGGGGCTTGCCCGAGTAGATTTTTTCGTAGGGGCCGATGGTTCGCTGACCGTCAATGAGATCAACACGATGCCGGGTTTCACACCAATCTCCATGTTTCCGAGGATGTGGGCGGTAACGGGTGTGGATTACCCAGCTTTGCTCTCAATATTGATCGACACCGCGATGGCCCGCGGTACCGGGTTGCGCTGAGCCGCCGCAGGGTCCGCGGCGGATATGCACCGGACCGGCGCGGCACTGCATCAAAAGGGTGAACCCCAGCGACCTCGTCAGGACAAAGTAGTTAGGCAGTAGGAGCCACCCGAGCGACCGGTGGTCGTGCGCTGGCGGCCGTTGATGTCGTTGGCTACGTCGGGACGGAGGTATCGCAATTGTTCCGGTCACTCCGAAGCAGCGGTGCCAACACTCCCGCCCGTAAGCGAGACGCCGCCTTGATCGACGAGGCTGGTGAGGCGCCGGGTCCAGGCCGCCAGGAGTACCGCGCACGCCACGCGCAACCTGACGATGACGTCGGCGGCAGTCCTGAAGCAGGCGAGGTATTCCAGCCCACACTTGATACCGCGGATACTGCGCCTGTTGCTGAGTCTGATCCGGGGCCTGCTGGTGAACCCCAGACCCCTCATGCTGAAGCCGTCGAAACAGACGATGAGTGGGCAGTCGACGGCGAGGATGGGCCGGACGACTTCCGGTTCGTCGTCCGGCCATACAGCTGGACTCAGGGCCGCACCCGGCCGGTTCAGGATCTTGCTCTCGAGACACTTGTGTCGACCAGTGACAAAGGTCGAGACTTGACGTCGATCTGTTCTGCTGAGCACGCCGCGATAGCCCAGCTGTGCACCGAAATCCGCTCGGTTGCGGAGGTGGCGGCACTGCTTTCGTTGCCACTGGGAGTGGCCCGAGTGTTGCTTGCCGACATGATCGACACTGGCTTGGTGCATGTCCACCGCAACCCGATGAACTGGGGAGATGCCCCAGATCTCGCGTTGCTGGAACGGGTGTTGGACGGATTGTACCGGCTTTAGCCGAAATCAGCCGGGGAGATCTAATCCCTGCGGTGGCAAAGTGTGCGCGATCACGGTGGCGAGCTGCTGCAGCGGGCCGCTGCCAGTTGTTGGTGGCAATGCCACCGCGACATACACCGGCCGATCGACGGCCACCCAGGTGCTCATGCCACCGCCGGGTATTTCGAGGAATTGCACTCCCGAGATACCGAGCAACCGGGACGAAGCGGTGAGATCAGCGGGGCGATCGAGCCCGCAGCGCAACACCACCGGGGGCTCGCCCCAGGCGGTCGTTCCAGGTGGAGCCGGAACCCGCAGTTGCCGGCGGTCCAGGGCACCGAGTGCCCCGCCGTCGAGCTGATCGGGCAGCGCGGCGAGCAGCCGGCTGCAGTCTGCTGAATGGGCTGCCGGCGCCGGTACCGCAGCCAGGTTCAGCGGCTCCAGCGGCTGGTTACGCACCAGCGAGGCGGCGATGAGAACCCCGACCACCAGCGCCACCACGAGGGCCAGTGCGATCGCCAGCGGCCAACGCGGAGTGCCGGCAGGCCGGGCGGTGCTGTCTGACAATGGGCTGACCAATCGTCAGGACAGGTGGACAACAGGGCACGTCAGGGTGCGGGTGATGCCCTGCACATTTTGCACCCTGGCCACCACGAGTTGACCGAGCTGATCAACGTCGCTGGCCTCTGCCCGCACGATGACGTCGTACGGTCCGGTGACGTCCTCCGCGCTCGCCACCCCGGGCAGGCTCGACACCTCCGCGGCCACCGCGGCAGCCTTGCCTACCTCGGTCTGGATGAGGATGTATGCCTGAACCACGGCCTGACCTTCCATCTAATCGACATTTATGTATAGGTCATGGGGGAGTCGGAGTCATGTGACGACAGCATGTGGGACCGAAAGAGGGATTGAACGAAACCTACCGCCTGATCGGGGGGATGAGGGGTGTGTGGAGCCACCGGCAGTGCCCCGCCACCACCGCAACATGATCCGCCTTCGGTCGCCGAACTGGGGGAGTTCGGCCTGATTGCCCGGATCAACGCGGGACGAATGTTGCCACCCGGGACCTTGCTTGGCCCCGGGGATGACGCTGCAGTGCTCCTCGCGGCCGACCGCCGGGTTGTGGTGACCACCGATCTACTCGTCGAGGCAGTGCATTTCCGGCTGGACTGGGCCACCCCGTACCAGGTTGGACGCAAGGCGGTAGCAGTCAACGTGGCCGATGTCGTGGCTATGGGCGCAGTGCCTACCGCGCTCGTTGCCGGGTTGGCGGTACCCGGGCAGACTCCGGTGTCCACCGTTGATGAGCTGACTTCCGGCATGTGGGAGGAGGCTGAGCGGGCCGGTGCCGGCATTGTCGGGGGTGACGTGGTCGGCTCCGCCGAGATCGTTATCTCGGTGACCGCGCTGGGAGACCTGCAAGGCCGGGCGCCGATTACCCGCAGCGGCGCCCGAGCCGGCGACGTGCTGGCGGTATGCGGCCGGCTGGGCTGGTCTGCTGCCGGCCTCGCCGTCCTGCGGCGGGGTTGGCGATCTCCGCCGGCGGTCGTGGGCGCCCATCAGGTGCCGCAGCCTCCGTACCCCGCTGGTCCGCAGGCTGCCGCGGCAGGAGTTACCGCGATGATCGATATCTCGGATGGGTTAGTGGCTGACGCCGGGCACCTTGCGGAGGCATCGGGTGTCGCCGTCAACATCGAGTCGGCGGCGTTGCCAGTCTCTCCTGAACTGGTCGACGTGGCTGCTGCGTTGGGTGCCGACGCGCGGCACTGGGTGCTCACCGGGGGTGAAGATCATGCCCTCCTGGGATGCTTTCCGCCCGCGGTCACGCTGCCCGCAGGTTGGACCCGGCTGGGCTTGGTGCGGCCGGGCAGCGGCGTCACCATCGACAACCGACCCTACGAAGGGTCGCCCGGCTGGCAACATTTTGAGTCATGAGCGGCGGCCACCGTGGCGCCCGCTAGGCTGCCGCGGTGGCCACAGCGGTTCAAGACATCGTGGAAACTGGTTGGGCTGATGCGCTGGCGCCGGTGGCGGATCGGGTCGCCGCAGCGGGCGAGTTCCTCCGGGCCGAAATCGCTGCAGGGCGACGCTACTTGCCCGCTGGGGGCAACATCCTGCGAGCCTTCACCCAGCCATTCGACGCTGTGCGCGTGCTCATCGTCGGCCAGGACCCCTACCCGACGCCTGGCCATGCGGTGGGGCTGTCGTTTTCAGTCGAACCAGGTGTCCGGCCGCTGCCGCGGAGCCTGGCCAATATCTTCCGCGAGTACAGCGACGACCTGAGGCTTCCAACCCCATCCAGCGGAGATCTCAGTCCCTGGGCGCAGCGTGGTGTGCTGTTGCTCAACAGGGTGCTGACCGTGGAACCCGGACGCCCGGGCTCACACCGTGGCAAGGGATGGGAAGAAGTCACCGAGCAGGCGATCCGAGCTCTGGTGGCGCGTCCGGCGCAACCTTTGGTGGCGATCTTGTGGGGTCGGGACGCTCGCACGCTACGTCCCATGCTGGCCGATGTTCCCTGCATCGAATCCGCGCACCCGTCACCGATGTCGGCTGATCGCGGATTTTTCGGATCCAGACCCTTTAGCCGGGCCAACGCCATGCTCGTGGATCTCGGCGCGGATCCGATCGACTGGGCCTTGCCCTAACCTGGCCGGAGCCCAGCGGGGCACCCCTGAGAGCCGCCAGGACAGTTGGACGGCGAGAGTCAGGCCCGGGCGACCTTGCCGGCTTTGAGGCATGAAGTGCAGACATTCAAACGCCGCCGTTGCCCCGGACTGACTTCAGCCCGCACGGTCTGGATGTTCGGGTTCCACCGGCGATGAGTCCGCCGGTGCGAGTGTGAGACCGACATGCCGAAGCCCGGTCCCTTGCCGCAGATATCGCACACGGCAGCCACGTCACATACTCCCTGGGTTTGTCGCGAGGGTCGGCCGCCCGCACTCGAGCGGTCCACTAAGGGTAACCCGACCGCGCATGACGTTGCGCACGGGGGACACAACGCGGCCATCAAGGTTGCTGATTGGGTAATCTTCGGCAAAGCCCCGATGAAGGCGGTGAGAAGCCGCGGTGTTGCACTCGCTGGACGGGGCGGCGGTCCGTCGATGGGCGACAACGTGCTGTGACGCGCTGGCAGCGCACCGTGACGAGATCGACGCGCTGAACGTCTTCCCGGTGCCTGACCAGGACACCGGTTCCAACCTGCTGGCCACCATGCAAGCCGGCTTGGAAGCACTGCTCCGGAGCCATCCTGACGGCCGGGAGATCCCGCCGGGCAGCACAGTAGCGATGTTGGCCCGAGGCGCGTTGCGGGGAGCCAGGGGCAATTCCGGGGTGATCCTGTCCCAGGTCCTTCGCGGTCTAGCCGAACCCCTTGTGGGAGCATGGGCACTGGCCTGGGATGGTGCTGCGCTGCGGGCGGGACTGTGCCGGGCCGATGAACTGGCCCAAGCAGCGGTGTCTGAACCCGTACCCGGGACGGTGCTGACCGTTCTGCACGCGGCGGCGCAAGCGGCCGCGGCGGTAGGCTCCGACGAACTCGGCAAGGTGGCATCAGCGGCTACCGCCGCTGCGGTCGGCGCGCTTGCTGACACGCCTCGCCAGCTCGCTGCGTTGGCCGCCGCCGGTGTGGTCGACGCAGGCGGTCGTGGGTTGACCTTGTTGCTGGAGGCGCTGCTGGCGGTGGTGTTCGAGCATTCCGCCGGCCGCGTCGCTACCCCTGCCTACAGGCGCCGCGGCCCGATGCGGGCACCGCAGGGAACAGCGCCCGCTCCACGTTGTGGTGCGACAGCTTTCCCGTACGAGGTGATGTACCTGCTGGACGGAACCGACGACGCCAGGGTGAGATGGTTGCGCGCCGAACTGGCGACGCTCGGCGACTGCGTAGCCGTGGTCGGTAGCAGCCTGGCCTGGGAGGGGTCCGACGCGTTGTGGAACGTGCATGTGCATTGCGCAGACCCCAGCGCTGCGATTGCCGCCGGCACGCAGGCTGGGCGGCCGCACCGCATCAGCGTCGTGCGTTTTGCCGATCAAGTCCCGGCCCGGGCAGCGCAGCAGGACTTGCACCAGGATTGCTACCGCGCTGGCCATGCCGTGCTCGTTCTGGTCACCGGAACCGGCATGGCACAACTGTGCCGCCGCGAAGGAGCCGTCACCGCGCCGGCAACGAGCAGCCCTGCTGACTTGCTGACAATCTTTGCCGCGACTCGCGCGCGGCACGTCACGGTCCTGGCCGAGCCCGGCGCGATGAGCGCTGCCCAGACTGCCGCTGCACAGGCCCGGGACACCGGCCAGGACGTGGTGGTCGCGGCCGCTGCCACTGCAGTGCACGTGCTCGCGGCGGTGGCGGTGCACGACGGCGCACGGCTCCCGGCGCAGGACCGGCTTGCCATGGCCGACACCGCGGCTGCGCTCCGCTGCGGGGAACTGGCCGTCACCCCGCGCGAGCCGGGCGGATTCCTCGGCATACTGGGCAAGCAGGTCGTCCTGATCAACCGTGATGCACTGGCCGCCACCCGCGAGCTGGTGTCGCGGTTGCTGGCAGCAGGCGGTGAGCTGGTGACCGTACTGCTGGGCCAGGACGCCCCCGACGGCTTCCCGCAGTTGCTGACCGAGCAGCTATGCGCCGCCTTTCCCAAGGCCGAGACGATGGTTTACGCCGCTGACGTGCCGGGCCGTGTGTTACTGGTAGGAGTGGAATGAGCAGTGGCCAGCATTGACGATGCGCTGGACCGGGTGATCGACTCGAAGACGGCGGCACTGCTGGCCCGCGAGTTCGGGCTGCACACCATCGGGGACCTGCTGCGGCACTACCCGCGCCGCTACGCCGATCAAGGACAACTCACCCCCATCGCCGACCTTGCGGAGGGGGACGACGTCACCGTGGTCGCCGAGATCCGCAGTTGCTCGTCACGCCGGATGCAGCACAAGGACGGCACCATCCAAAGCGTGGTGATCTTCGATGGCACCCGCACCTTGAACCTGACGTTCTTCAACCAGCACCGGGTGTTGCCCAAGATCTTCACACCGGGTCGCAAGGCGCTGTTCGCCGGGAGGGTGACGACGTACGGCAAGAAGCGCACCTTGCAGCTCACGCACCCGAGATACCAGCTGCTCGACGGTGACGCCGACAAGCTCGCCGAGTTCGCCCGGCTGTTGATACCGGTCTATCCCGCCACCAAGGACCTGCCGTCCTGGACCATCCAGCTGTGCGTGCGGCAGGTCTGCGACCTCCTGGATAATCCGCCGGATCCACTGCCGGCGCAGCTGCGTGCACAGCACCGGCTGCCGGAGCTGGGTGCGGCGCTGCTGGCGGTGCACCGCTCCGACAACCGTGCCGAGATCGCTGCTGCCCAGCGCCGCCTGAAGTGGGACGAGGCGATGGCGGTGCAGCTGACCCTGGCGCGGCGGCGCCAGGAGGCGGCGCGCCGTCCAGCCCTGGCCTGCCCGCGCCGGCGTGGTGCGCTGGCTGCCGCGTTCGACGCCACGCTGCCCTTTACGTTGACCGCCGGGCAGCGAGAAGTCGGTGAGCTGCTGGCAGCTGAGCTGGCTGGTGAGCATCCGATGAACCGGCTGTTGCAAGGTGAGGTCGGATCCGGCAAGACCGTGGTCGCGCTGCGGGCGATGCTGCAGGTTGTCGATGCGGGCCGGCAAGCCGTGCTGCTGGCACCAACCGAAGTGCTTGCGGCGCAGCACGCACGATCACTGAGCGAGATGATGGGCGACCACGGCCGGGCCGGTGAGCTGGGATCGGCCGAGCACGCCACCCGGATAGCCCTGCTCACCGGCTCATTGCCGGCTCGAGCTCGCAAGCAGGCGCTGCTGGATGTGGCCAGCGGTGCGGCCGGGATCGTGGTCGGCACCCACGCCTTGATCCAGGAGCGGGTGTCGTTTGCCGACCTGGGATTGGTCGTGGTCGACGAGCAGCACCGCTTCGGCGTCGAGCAGCGCGACGCCCTGCGTGCCCGTGCGGTTGATGGCACCAGTCCGCATGTCCTGGTGATGACCGCGACGCCGATCCCGCGCACCGTCGCGATGACCGTCTATGGCGACCTCGAGGTTTCGTCCCTGCGGGAGCTGCCGCATGGTCGATCCCCGATTGCCACCACCGTGGTGCCGGTAGGGGAGAAGCCTGGCTGGCTGGACCGGGTATGGCAGCGGATCACCGAGGAGGTCGCCGCGGGCCGGCAGGCTTATGTGGTGTGCCCGCGCATCGGTGAGCAGGACGCCGCTGGCGAGGACACCGGAGACGGCGCAGACGGTGAGATCGGCGAGGACGGTGGGCGCCCGCCACTGGCAGTGCTCGAGTTGGCCCCGCAGCTCCAGGAGGGTCCGCTGGCGTCGCTGCGGTTGGGGATCCTGCACGGCCGCCTGCAGGGAGACGACAAGGATGCCGTGATGCGGCGTTTTGCCACAGGCGAGATTGATGTGCTGGTGGCGACCACCGTCGTCGAGGTCGGCGTCGACGTGCCCAACGCCACCGTCATGGTCATCATGGATGCGCAGCGGTTCGGCATCAGCCAACTGCACCAGCTGCGCGGCCGGGTGGGCCGCGGCTCGCATCCCGGACTGTGCCTGCTGGTCACCGACTCCCCGCCCGGCTCGACCGCCCGTGAACGGCTGGATGCGGTCGCCGCCACCGCAGACGGCTTCCAGCTCGCCCGCCTGGACCTGGAGCTGCGCCGGGAGGGCGATGTGCTCGGTGCGGTGCAGTCCGGTCGCCGGTCCGGACTCAAACTGCTGTCGCTGCTACGCGACGAGGAGCTGATCATGGCGGCGCGGCAGGCCGCTGCGCAGCTGGTCCAGGCCGATCCTGAACTGGCCGCGCATCCCGAGCTGGCGCGGCTTGCTGCGGATCTGCTGGATGAGCAGCGCGCCGGGTTCCTCGACAAGGTGTAGCTACGGCCCGCGGGTGGAGGGCGCGGGGAGGGATGATTAGACGAGAGTGCGGCCCGGGGGTAGCTGGCTGCGCGCGGCAGCATCCAGCGCCGCGGCCGCTGCCGGCGGCAACCGCACGGATCCGCTGCGGTCCAGTTTGGCCAACTCCGCCCGGGCTTTGGCGTAGGCGGCGATGCGCTCGGCATCGTGATCGGAGTTTTTCGCCATGGTGAGCAGTTTGATCGCCCGCTGCACGGTCGCTCGCTCGTGTTCGGGAATGCCGGCTAGCCGGATACGTTCGGCCGCGTCCCGGGCAGCCTGCCAGGCACGCCATGCGCGGTCCACGGCGGCGGCGTAGCGAGCCCGGTGGTCGGCCGGAGGTTCGGTATCGGTGTCCAGTGCCTGGGCCTCGGCGAAGGCATCGACGAACCGCCGGGTGGAAGGCACGGTCACGTCAGTGAGCGCTGGAAGGCGCAGGACTGCCAGCGGATCACATTCGAACTGGCCGTACTCACTGCGTAGCTGAGCAAACCGGGCGCGGGTTGCCCGCCAGTCCCCGCCTGGCTGAGTCCGGACCGGCGGCGGCGCTGGCCTCGTCACCGGCTGGTGGCGGTACATCGCTCGGCGGTAGCGGCGGCGCAGATGGTGCACGACGACGATCGCCCCGACTCCGAACAGCACGCCCTGCGCGAGCACTACCACGGTAAGAACTGCCATGGTGAGCACAGCGACACTGGCCAGGACGGCCACGAACACCAGCGCCGGCACCGGACCAACGCCCCGCCGTACCAGGCCCCGACGGTGGTTACGGTGGTACCGCGCTGAGCCCATGGCCGTGTCCTTTCTCGCCACATCCTTGATACCCCTCCGGGCCGCCGCACGGCAGGGCCCCACCCCTCGTGGCGAATTGAACATGCGTAGTAGTCCCAACAACCGTTACCAAACTGCGATGATGCGCTCAGTGATGCCGCCAAGACAGCCCGGCCCGACCTGGCCATAGAAGAGGAGCTGGCACATGTTCCGCAAGGTGCTGGTCGCCAACCGCGGCGAGATCGCGATCCGAGCCTTCCGGGCTGCGTACGAACTTGGGTGCCAGACCGTTGCAGTGTTCCCCTATGAGGACCGCAACTCCGAGCACCGTCTCAAGGCGAACGAGGCGTACCAGATCGGGGAGCGGGGCCATCCGGTGCGCGCGTACCTTTCGGTGGCCGAAATCATCAAGGCGGCGCAGCGGGCCGGGGCTGATGCGATCTACCCGGGTTACGGCTTCCTGTCGGAGAACCCGCAGCTGGCTCTAGCCTGCCGGCAAGCCGGTATCACCTTCGTCGGTCCACCTCCGGATGTGCTCGCGCTGGCAGGCAACAAGTCGCGGGCCGTGGCGGCGGCGCGGGAGGCCGGCGTGCCTGTCCTTGCGTCGAGTGCCCCCTCCGCCGCGGTCGACCAACTGGAGGCCGCGGCCGAGGAAATCGGGTTCCCGCTGTTCGTCAAAGCTGTTGCCGGGGGCGGTGGTCGCGGCATGCGCCGGGTCAGCGAGCCCAGCGGTCTGCGCATGGCACTGGAGGTGGCCAGCCGGGAAGCCGAATCGGCATTCGGCGATCCCACTGTGTTCCTGGAGCAGGCGGTGATCGATCCTCGGCATATCGAGGTGCAGATCCTCGCCGATTCGACGGGTGACGTCATCCATCTCTACGAACGGGACTGCTCAGTGCAGCGGCGCCACCAGAAAGTCGTGGAGGTGGCGCCCGCGCCGAATCTGGACCCCCAGCTGCGCGAACAGATCTGCGCGGACGCGGTCGCCTTCGCCCGGCACATCGGCTATGTCAACGCCGGAACCGTGGAATTCCTCGTCGACCGCGGCGGCCGCCACGTGTTCATCGAGAT